>JALZEA010000148.1 GCA_030862265.1 Actinomycetota bacterium
GATCAACGATGTGCGATCTGCGTAGAGCGGAGCAAGGCGCGCGGCCGTTAAGGCCGCCACCGCCGCGTGTCCTGAATCGACCGCGGTGGAGGAGGCGTCGCTCTAGCGAAGGTCACGCCGGCAGCGGCGGGATTCGGCGCGAGGCGCCCCCCGGTCAGGCGGGCTGGGGACACGTCAAGGGAGCCGGAGCAGTGCTCCTCGGCTGTGGAGGTCGCTGCCCACGAAGCCGCCCCACACGAATATCGAGTCCTCGGTGGTGATCACGGCGAAAGCGCCGCCGAAGCCGCTCGGGGGCGCGAGCTCTGCCCATTCGCCCCGCGGCACGTCGTAGAGGGCGAGGTCGCCCGCGATCGCAAGGAGACGGTCCCCCACCGCGCCACCCTGGACGAACGGAAGCTGGGGTGCAAGATCAATCGGCGGCAGCGCGGCCCACGTATCGGTCGCGGGGTCGTAGATCGCGCCGTCGGTCGCAACGAACGACGCGACACCGGCCTCGTTCGGTTCCGCCTCATCGAATGTTCCGCCCCAGATGAACACGCGGTCACCGATCACCGCGGCCAAAGGCTGTTCCCGTGGCGATAACGGCGACTCCGGGAGAACGCGCCATGAGTTCGACGCCGGGTCGAACGCCGCGCCATCGTTGAGGTGGCCCCCTGCGTGGGCGCGGCCCCCCCATACGACCATCTCGGTGCCTGTCCACGCGGCCGCATGACTGTGGCGCGCCGCGATCGGAGCCTCGGGCAATACCCTCCACGCATCCGTGCGCGGGTTGTAAGCGGCGGCGCCCGTCGGTACGTCCCCCGCGATTCCGCCGAAGACGATCATCTCCATGCCGGTCCATACCGTGCTGTGGCGCGCCAGGCTCCAGACCGGAGATGGCGCGAGCTTGCGCCATGCGTCCGTCGCCGGGTTGTACGCGGCACCGTTATCACGACGTGCGTCACCATCATCGGCTCCGCCCCACAGGAGCATCTCCGACCCCGACCACAACGCCGTGGGGCCATCTTCTTCCCGTGGGAGGCGCGCGTCCTCGGTCACAGGGGGAGCCAGCTCGCGCCAGCTACCTGCCTCGGGGTCGTACGCCGCGCCGTCGGACAAAGTCTCATACCCATTGGGGGCCTGGCCGCCCCAAACGATGTACTCCTCGCCGGTCCAGACTCCGAGCGCGTTCGCGCGGCTTTTGAGGGGGGCATCCGGGACGGGCTGCCACTCGTAGTCGGCCGCCGGCGGCGCGGCGCGGTCCTCTCGGGGCTCCGACGCGTGTTCCGCGTCGTCGAGCGCGATCCACGCATACGGCGCGGCAACTGCGATGACGCAGACTGTCAACGCGCCGGTGATCCGTCGTGCCCACAGCCGCCGGCGCCCGCGAGCGACGATCTCTGGAAGATCTAGGGCCGGCGTAGTGAAACTCGCGGCGACTCGGTCCATCTCTCGTTCGATCACATCATGCATCGGCTACCTCCAGCAGTCCTCGCAACTTGTCACGCGCATGCGCGAGATGCGCGCGCACCGTTCCTTCACTCAGGCTCAACAGTTGAGCGATTGAAGAAGTGGAAAGATCGCCCCAGTAATAGAGCACGGCGACCTCCTGCTGGCGCCCCGGGAGTCGACGCAACGCACTCACGATGTCGACGCGCTCGGCGCGATTGGCTTCCGACGCGGTGTCCGCTGCGGGTGCGGTGCTCCTCGACTCCCGTGCGACCTTCTTCAACGAGCGCTTCGATGCGTTAAGCGCGGTCGTCATCACCCAACCACCGGCCCAGGGTTCCTTCTGGAGTCGCCGCCAGCGTACGAAGGCTTTCGTGAATGCTTCCTGTGTGGCATCACGGGCAAGCTCGTCGTCTCCTCCCAAGAGGCGGACGGCGCGGAAAACCCGCTCGTACTCCCGGAGGCAGAAACTCTCGAATTCCAGCGCGTCGCCCCGTCTCGCTCTCATGACTCCTTTACTCAAGTCATGAGACAAGCGTTCCGCTTAGTGCTCGAGGCCCTCCACTCAGGCAGGTTGGGGGGCGGGGCGCTTGCGCTTCGGGAGGCGCAGGTATTGCTCCCAGAGCGGGTCGACGTGGTCGACCGCGACGACGATCCAGACGCTCTCGTGGGGCTGGGTGGGAGGCCGCTTCAGGCGCAGGCCCACGTCCTGCGGCGAACGGTTCTCCTTGCGGGAGTTACACGGCCGGCAAGCCGCCACGACGTTGTCCCACGTATGCCCTCCCCCACGACTCTTCGGGATGACGTGGTCGACGTTCTCCGCGGGGCGGCCGCAGTACTGACAGGTGAACTCGTCCCTCACGAACACCGCTCGTCGCGAGAGAGAGGCCCTGGCCCGGTACGGCACCTTCACGAAGTAATTGAGGCGGACGACGCTGGGGGCGTGCATCTCGATGCTCTCCGACCGAAAGATGGCCCCGTTCGTGTGGATGACGTCCGCTTTCCCCTTCAGGGCGAGGACGAGCGCCCGCCGCACTGGTACCACGCACAGCGGTTGGTAGGAGGCATTCAGGACAAGCGCTCTTCCCAAGGTGCCCAAAGTATAGGGGGGAGGGCCGCTTGTTCTGCGACGCGCGGGGCGACCTTTTAAGGAGCCGGATCGACCCCGATCGTGTCGGTGCCCGAGAAACGCAGGCGTTCGGCGGTCTCTTGGGTCAGATCCCAATCGGCGCGCGAATAAGGCCCGCGATCGATCACGGGAACCTTGATCGTTCGGCCCTGGTACAGCACCGCAACCATCGTTCCGCACGGCAGCCAGCGATGCGCGACGCCGAGGGTCTCGGTCGTCAATCGCTGCCCGCAGGCGGTGCTATTGCCATAAAAACCGGGGCCGTACCAGGTTGCCAGCGCGCGCGAGTAGACCCGATAAGTAACGCCACGTCGCGTAGGTGTGTTGTGTGAGTCGCCACCGAAGACGACACGCAAGCGCCGGAAACCCTTCCGCCTCGCCTCGAAGCGCATCTCGAAACGACCGTCGCGGAGCTTGAGCCGCTCCATCGTGCGCCACTCACCCGAGACGCGCTGCTCGACCCGGACCGAACGGCCCGCCTCGACCGGCAAGAGACGGCCCCACAGCGTGACGCCGTAACCCTGCATCACGTTGCGGGACGACAGCTGCAGCGATAGCCGAGGGACGACGGCGACCCGCCGCGCGTCGCTCACGGTTTGGGCAGCGGATGCCGGATCGGTGTAGGTGAGCCGGAAATAAGAGCTGCGCCGCAAAACCCGCGTGTTGAACCTGACCTTCAGGTCGGCGTCCACAGCCTGGATTCGGATCTGGGTCCAACCTCCATCGCCGACGCGGCGTTCCAGCGCGACCTCGTCTCCGGGGGTTCCGTTCTCGAGGTGGCCGGTGATGGTTGCATCCCGGTCGAACATGACGCGCTGCGGAGCGCGGTCGATCACGGGTTCTTTCACGGGTGTTTGCGCGTGGGCACTTGATTGCGCGGCCCCCACGAAGAATGCCGCCCCGACAAGGACGACGACGAACGACGACAAGCGTGACAAGTTGCGATCACTCCCTCAACGTCTTTTCCGACGGAGAGCCCACGTAGCTGTAGGCCCGGGACCACGGACGGCCCCTTAGGAACGGCGACCACTGGAGAAAGGGGAACAAGCCGCCGGCCCGCGATACGGGGCCGGAACCTACCCACGATGCTTGCCGCGCGCAAGCGATGGTTAGCGCCTAGCTAGCAAAGAGTGATCGGCAAGCCACGCTCCGTCATGAGCCCAGGTCGCTATGGCGTACGCAGGTTCGCCGGGGGCGCTCTCAGTCCCGTTCGATGTCCGATTCCGGCAACGTGCGCGTCCGGATCGCGCCGGACTCGATCTCTTCCGCGTAATGGCATGCGGCGAGGTGGCCGCTGTCCAGCGCGCGCAGCTCCGGGACCTCGTCCGGACAACGCTCGCGCTGCGCCCACGGACAGCGCGTGTGGAAACGGCATCCCGGTGGTGGGTTGACCGGTGACGGGAGGTCTCCTTTGAGGATGATCCGTTCGCGTTTCGCTTCCACCGCGGGGTCCGGGATCGGGATCGCCGACAACAAAGCCTTCGTGTAGGGATGCAGCGGCCGGCGGTAGAGATCGCCGGCCGCTGCGATCTCCATGACCTTGCCGAGATACATCACCGCGATGCGATCGGAGATGTGGCGGACCACTGCCAGGTCGTGAGCGATGAACAAGTAGGTCAGATCGAACTCATCCTGGAGCTTTTCGAGCAGGTTGATCATCTGAGCCTGGATCGAGACGTCCAGAGCCGAGACGGGCTCGTCGGCAACGATGAGATCGGGATTCAACGCCAACGAGCGCGCCAGGCCGATCCTCTGTCGCTGCCCCCCCGAGAATTCATGCGGGTAGCGGTTCTCGGAGTCCTTAGGCAACCCGACGATCTCGAGGAGGTCCCGGACCTGCCTCTCGACCTCCCGGCCGGCCGACATCCCGTGTACCCGCAGGGGTTCGGCAACGATGTTGGCAACGTTGCGTCGCGGATTCAACGACGAGTAGGGATCCTGAAAGACCATCTGCATGCGGCGGCGCAACCGGCGCAACTCGCGCGCCGGCAGCTTGCCGACGTCTTTCCCGTCGAAGTACACGTGACCGCTGGTCGGCTCGACGAGACGCAGGATCGCGCGCCCCGTCGTGGTCTTGCCGCATCCCGACTCGCCGACCAGGCCCAGCGTCTCACCGCGCGTGATCGAGAGCGTGACTCCGTCGACCGCCTTCACATCTCCGACGTGACGGTCGAACAACACTCCGTAACGGATCGGGAAATAGACATAGAGATCGTCGACGTGGACGAGAGCTTTATCGCGAGCAAGCTCCGCGGGCACCGCGCTCATCGTGCGGCCCCCTCGATCCCGGCCCGCGGTAGGTCCGCATCCGGTACCGGGTTCCAACACGCAACGAGGTGATCGGCGTCGTCGATGGAACGTAACTCGGGGACCTGTTCGAGCGATTCCTGGACCGCGTACATACAGCGTGGCGCGAACGAGCACCCCGCCATGACGGTCGTCAGCTCCGGAGGGGCACCCTCGATCGGGTCGAGCTTGTCCTTGCGGATCGCGTCGAGGCGCGGCACGGACTTAAGCAGCCCCAGCGTGTAGGGATGACGCGGCCGGGCGAACAGTTCGCCGGTCGGGGCGGTTTCGACGAAGCGCCCCGCGTACATCACGTTCGTGCGATCGCATACGCCGGCCACCACGCCGAGGTCGTGCGTAATCAGGATCAGAGCCATCCCTTCCTCTCGCACGAGGCTCTTGAGAAGTTCCAGGATTTGCGCCTGGATCGTCACGTCGAGCGCCGTGGTCGGCTCGTCGGCGATGAGCACCTTGGGCCGGCACGCAATCGCCATCGCGATCATCACGCGCTGACGCATGCCTCCAGAGAACTGGTGCGGGTAGTCGCGCAAACGGTCCGACGCGTGCGGTATGCCCACGCGACCGAGGATCTCGGCCGCCTCTTTCTCGGCGACGTCGCGGTCCATCTTCAGATGTTTCGTGAGCACCTCGGTGATCTGACGACCGATCGTGAGTACGGGGTTCAGTGACGTCATCGGGTCCTGAAAGATCATCGCGATCTCCTTGCCGCGCACGGCTCGGAGTTGCGCGTCGCGCAGACCCACGAGATTGCGGCCTCCGAAGATCACCTGTCCGCCCGTGACGCGTCCGGTCTTCGGCAGGATCCCGAGCATGGCGAGGGACGAGACACTCTTCCCGCAACCCGACTCCCCGACGATCCCCATCGTTTCGCCGGGTTCGAGCTCGAACGAGATACCTCGCACCGCATGCACCGTTGCCTTGCGCGTGAAGAACTTGACCTCGAGGTCGGTCACCGATAGCAGCGCCATCTAGCTCGTCCTCACGACTTCAATTTGGGATCGATCGCTTCCCGCAGCCCGTCGCCGATCAGATTCAGACCGAGCACGCTGATGACGATCGCGAGTCCGGGAAAGAACACGAGATGCACCGATTGCTCGAGGCGGTTCGCGTTCTCCGCCAAGATCCGACCCCACTCAGGCAACCCCGGATCGTTCGGTCCGAGCCCGAGGAAACTCAGCGCCGCGACCTCGATGATCGCGGTTGCCATCGCAAGCGTCGCTTGCACGATGACGGGTGCGATCGAGTTAGGCAGGATGTGAACCAGCAGTATGCGCCTGCCGGGGACTCCGACCGAACGCGCCGCCAGTACGTAATCCGACTCCCGCTGACCGAGAATGGCACCTCGCAACAGACGCGCGAACGTCGGGATCTGGACGATGCCGACCGCGAGCATGATCTGCAACAAACCGCGGCCCAGCATCGTGACGAGCCCGATGGCCAGCAACAGTGACGGCACCGAGAGCATCAGGTCCATGATCCGCATGATCGAGAAGTCGACCCACCCGCCGAGGTAGCCGGACAACGCACCGAGGATCAGGCCGAAGGCGAGACCGACGCCGACCGACACGACACCTATCAAGAGCGACAAGCGCGCGCCGAAGACGACGCGCGAGAACAGGTCTCGCCCTTGTTCGTCCAGTCCCATCAGATAGTCGCCCCCGGGGCCGGCGGGATTAGTGGCCAGCGGTCCGACCTGATTCGTCGGTTCGAACGGCGCGATCGCGGGGGCGAAGATCGCAGTCACGATGAACACCAGAATCAGGAAGACTCCCGCGAGCGCGGCGGGGTTCCTCTTGAAACGGTCGAACGCATCCCGCCACAGCCCAGAGGGACGTTCGACATGCAGCTCGAGGGCTTCGGCCTCGGCGATGCTCATCGGTACCTGATCCTGGGGTTCAGGAAGGCATACGAGATATCCACCAGCAGGTTGACGAGGACGAAGACGACGGCGAAGAAGAGGATGCCGCCCTGCAGTACGGCGTAGTCGCGGGTTCGGATGGCGTCGAGGATCAACGTCCCGACCCCCGGCCACGAGAACACGGTTTCGGTCAGTACCGCCCCGGTGAGCAACAGGCCCGTTTGGAGACCTATCACGGTTACCACCGGCAACATCGCGTTGCGCAAGATGTGCCTACGATCGACGACCATCGGATCAAGACCCTTGGCACGCGCGGTCCGCACGTAGTCCTCGCTCAGGACGTCGAGGGTCGCGGCACGAGTGATGCGCGCGACGATCGCGAGTGGGATGGTGCCGAGAGCGATCGCCGGTAAGACGAGGTGCCTGAGCACATCGCCGAGAGCCGCCCAGTTCCCCGTGAGGATCGCGTCCACTACGTAGAACTTGGTCGGATGATCGAGGTCTTGCAGGATGCCCAAACGCCCGATCGACGGCAACCACCCGAGCTTCACCGCGAATACGTATTTCAGAAGAAGAGCGAGGAAGAACACGGGGATGCTGACGCCGATCAAGGACATCACGAGACTCACGTTGTCGAGCACGCCCTGGTAGCGCTTCGCCGCGATGTAGCCCAGCGGGATCCCCACTCCCAGGGCGAAGATCATCGCCGCGATGCTGAGTTCCACGGTCGCCGGGAAGCGGCGCGACAGCTCCTCGCTCACTGGTCTGCGCGTCAAGACACTCGTTCCGAGATCTCCAGACGCGAGGTTCTTCAGATAGCGCGCGTACTGGACGTGGACGGGCTGATCGAGTCCGAGGTTCTCTTCGATCTGTTCGATCGACTCTCCCGTGGCCCGTTCCCCCAGCAACGCGATCGCGGGCCCTCCCGGCAGCGCCCTTATGAACAGGAAGACCAGGATCGATAACCCGAGCAGGATCGGAACGAGGAGGATCAGGCGGCGAGCGACGTAGCCGAGCACGGCTCAGAACCTAACCGGGAGCCGGAAACGAGAAAGGGCCCCCGAAGGAGCCCTCTCTCTCTGCTCGAACTCCGAAACTACGACTCGACCGTCACGAGACTGAACGGTTCGAGCGAAACGGGACTCGGCTGGTAACCGCTGACGTTCGCGGTGAACGCGAGCGCGGGCTCCGTGTGCGCGTAGGGAACGCCCGGTAAGAAGTCCATGATCAACCGGTTGCACTCCTCGTACATCGCGGTACGCGCCTCTGTGTCGGTCTCGATCTCGGCTTCGTTGAGGCAGGAGAAGATCTCCTCGTTCTCGAAGCCCCACGCTTTCTGCGGTGTCTGGAAGAACGTCCCGATGAAGTTGTCGGGGTCGCCGAAGTCGCCCGTCCACCCGAGCAGGCGAACGGCGTACTTACCGGTGTCGGCCTTGGCGAGGTAATCGGGACTCCAGGTATCCGAGACCAGGTTGACCTTGAAGCAGCAATCCTCGAGGTCTTGCGCCATGGCCTCGGCGTTGGCCTGCGGGTCCGGCATATAAGGACGCGAGACGTCGGTCGGGTACGCGAATTCGATCTCGATCGGCAGCGTGTAGCCGGCGTCTTGGAGGATCTGCTTGGCCTTATCGGGGTCGAATTCGTACTCCGTCACGTCGTCGGCGTAGCCGAACAGCTCGGGGGGCATGAACTCCTTCGCCACGACACCCTGGCCCGCGTAGAACGCATCGACGATCTCTTGGCGATTGATCGCGTGCGCGATCGCCTGGCGCACGGCGAGGTCGTCGAGCGGATCGACCGCCCGATTGAAGCCGACGTAGGCGACATTGAACGCGGGACGTTCGAGCAACTGGAGATCCTCGCTGCCCTCGATCGTCTCGTAGTCCTGCGGGTCGACGAGGTCGTAGCCCTGGATCTCGCCGGTCTGGAGCGCTTGCAAGCGCGCCGCGCCGTCGGCGATCGGCCGGAAGATCAGAGTTTCGATGTTGCCTTCGAACTCGCCCCAGTACTCGGGGTTGCGTTCCATGACGAGCTGCTCGCCACGGTCCCATTCCTTGAACATGAACGGTCCCGTGCCGGTGGGATGCTCGGTCCCGTAATCGCCGGTCGCCTGGAACAGACTGTCCGCGTTGATCTTGCCCTCGTCGGCGCCGAACTCCTCGAGCGCGGCGGGGCTACCGAATGTGAAGTTGGTCAGGGCCAAAGCGCCAAGGAGAGACGCAGAAGGCCGCGTGAGTTGCAGCGTGACGGTGGACTCGTCGGTGGCTTCGCAGGACTCGTAGAGCGCGTCCTCGCTACCGGCGAAGCCGCCGAAGACGGTCTGGTAGTAGTACGTCGCGTCCGCGCCCTGGAACTGCTTGGGGAAGTTGAACCAGCGGTCGAAGTTGAAACAGACTGCGTCCGCGTTGAACGGCTCGCCGTCGTGGAAGGTGACGCCCTCCTCGAGCGTGAACGTGTAGGTCATGGCGTCTTCCGAGATCTCCCAGTCGCTCGCGAGTCCGGCCACGACCTCGGTGCCACCCGGCGCGAGCGTCACGAGACCCTCGAACATCTGATCGATGGCGCGCAACGATTCGCCGTCCGAGACCAAGGCACCGTCGAGCACGACCGGGTCGGCCGAGGTACCGAAGGCCATGGTTGCGCCTTCGGCGGCATCGCCATCACCCGTTCCGCCGTCGTCCCCTCCGCACGCCGCAAGAAGCAGCGATAAGGCGATCAGCGGAGCCGCCAACTTCAGATAACCACGCATCCAGGTTCCTCCCCCTAAGACAGACGTTCGCGGCGAAGTATAAGTGGGCACAGCCGTCCTACTACAGACGTAGTTGGATAGCCTTACTCCGTCTGTTCTTCCCGTAGCCCTTCCACGTAACGATGGAACGCGAGGTGATCCGAGGTGCAGGAAGTCGTTTCCCCGTCCTTCGCCAACACGACCCTGTCGGCGGGCCCCCCCGGCGCGTCGCGATCCTCGGCGATCTCCGTTACCTGCCAGCCCTCATCGAGCAGCGATCGCAGCCGCTCGAGTTCCGGGTCGTCTCCCCATCCGGCCATCGATCCCTCCTGTGGCTAACGTCTTGGCGCGCAAACTAACCGCCCCCGGGACGACTAATCCGATTCCGACGCTAACCTTTAGCCCGTCCATCCAAAATCGGAGCGTGCGGACGATATGACTCCCAGCACAGAACGCGAAGGCATCGACTTCGAAGGAGCCTTCGAACGCATCCTGGACAACGTCGAGAAGACCATCCAGGGGAAACGCGAAGTCATCCAGCTGGCTCTCATCGCCCTGCTCGCCGAGGGTCATCTGTTGCTGGAGGACATCCCCGGAGTCGGGAAGACAATGCTCGCCAAGAGCATCGCTCGCTCCATCAACTGCACGTGGCGGCGTATCCAGTTCACCCCGGATCTCCTTCCGAGCGATGTCACCGGGGTCAATGTTTGGGACCGAAAGACCGACGAGTTCGAGTTCAAGCCCGGAGCCGTTTTCTCCAATATCTGCCTCGGGGACGAGATCAACCGGGCCTCGCCGAAGACGCAATCTGCGCTGCTCGAGTGCATGGAAGAGCGGCAGGTCACGGTCGACGGCGTCACGCACAAGCTCGAAGAACCCTTCATGGTGATCGCCACGCAGAACCCGATCGAGCACGAGGGCACTTACCCGCTGCCCGAGTCACAGCTCGACCGCTTCATGATGCGGCTCTCGATGGGTTACCCGAGCCGCAACTCGGAGCTCGACATCCTCGACACGCACGGCGGGGAGTCCGTCCTCGACGGGCTGACCCCGGTGGCCGATGCATCCGAGGTCGCGGGTCTCATCAAGCTCGCGCGTGAGGTCCACGTCGCCCCCAGCCTGAAGAAATACATCGTCGATCTGACGGAAGCGACGCGTGACCATCCCGACGTGTACCTCGGGGCCAGCCCCCGCGCGTCGTTGTACCTGCTCAAGTCGGCCCGAGCGGCCGCGGCGAGCCGCGGTCGCGACTACGTCATCCCCGACGACATCCAAGACCTCATCGGTCCCGTCCTCTCGCACCGCGTGCTGCTGTCTCCCGAAGCCCAGATGCGCGGCGCCGGGGCCGCCGAGGTCCTATCGGGGATGGTGGGGCACGTCCCCATCCCGGCTCGGGAGCAGGCCTAATCCCCACGGGCCGGGGTTGGCTCGTCGGCCTCATCGGGCTGGGCCTCGTTATCGCCCACCGCGCGTTCGGGGCGGACGCGTTAGGACAGATCGGCCTGGCGCTCGTCATCCTCGTGATCGTTGCGGTTGCCGCGGTACGGGCGGGACGCCACGACCTGACGGTCGCACGCAGCGTGACGCCGCACCGCGTGTCCGCGCACAAGACCGTCACGGTCACTCTAGAGATCGCGAACGAGGGTCGTGGGGCGGCGCCTCTGGTGCTCATCGAGGACTCGATCCCCGCGCAGCTTGCATCGCGCGCGAGGTTTGCCTTCTCGGGCATCGAGTCTCTGGGGAACCGCACGGCAACCTACAAGCTGCGTCCCCAGATGCGAGGTCGCTACCGCCTGGGTCCCGCGGAAGTTTCCTTCCTGGATCCCTTCTCGCTCGCTCGGACGAGGTTGTCGATCGGAGAGGGCGCCGACCTGCTCGTTCATCCCCGGATAGAGCAGCTCGTCCTACCTCGCGATCTCGGGGAGCGACGGAGCCTCACCCTCTCCGCAACGCGTCGTCCCACGGGATCGGAGGGCGAGGACTTCTACACGCTGCGCGATTACATCGAGGGTGACGACCTGAGGAAGATCCACTGGCCGTCCACCGCGAAGCGGCAGCGTTACATGATCCGCCAGGAGGAGACCCCGTGGCACAACCGCGCGACGATCGTGCTGGACGATCGCAGGGCAGCCCATGGCTCTCACGGCGCCCCGGGCTTCGAGGTCGCGGTTGCAGCGGCCGCGTCGCTCGTCGACCTCTACCACCGCTCCGGCTATTCGTTCCGGCTCGCGGGGGCCCATGAACCCGGGTTCGCAGCGAGCCGCGGAACCGAGCACTACAACCGGTGCCTCGATCTGCTCGCGACCATCACCCTGAACAGCGTCGCTTCACCCGGGCCCGATCAGAGCGACCCGATGCTTCTCGCCCGGTTCACCGAACTCGAAGCGCGCGAGTCGGCCGAAGGAACACTCGTGGTCGTCGGTGGCGAGCTCGGCCCCGAGATCGCGATCGCTATATCGCGCTTGCGTCGACGATTCCGTCAGATCATCGCCCTTTCGCTTCCGCCCCATCGCTTCGGGTCGGGACCGACGCGCGCCCGCTGGGAGGGCGAGGGCCGAACCATGGAAGTCGTGCGTCTGCTGGCAAGATCCGGCGTACGTGCCGTCGTCCTCGGACCCGGCGACCACCTCCCGGTCGCCTGGGGATCCTTATCGCGCGCCACGATGGGGGGTGAGGCGCAGTGGGATCGGAAGCACGCACCCGTCTAGCGCTCGCCGGGCTCCTCGTCGTCACGCTTTTCTCCTTCGGACAGGTGTTCGCGCGCGGCGAATACCCGGGTCCCGCGTTGCTCGGGATGCTCGTCGCGGGGGTCATCGCCGCGGGAGCCAGGCGCATGGGGCTGTCGACGTGGCTCACGTTCCTCGCATCGGGGGCCGGGCTCGTCGCCTACGTGGCGCTGATCTTCGAAGGCCGCCACACTTCCTTCGGACTACCCACCATCGATGCCTTGCAGCGAGTGGCCGGATCCCTGGACAAGGCCTACGACGCGAGCCTGATCGACTATGCGCCCGTCCCGGTGCGACCCGGCTATGTGATCGGGATGGTGGTCGCGATGTGGGTCGCCACAACACTGGGCGAGATCGCGACGTTCAAGTGGCGCCGCCCGCTAATCGCGGTGATCCCTACGATCGGCTTGTTCGCCTTCCTCTCCATCGTCGGCACCCGAACGGGCACGACGCTGCTGGTCCTCATCTACATCGCCGCGTTGCTGACGTTCCTCGCAGCCGAGTCGTCGCACCGGTTGCGCGCCTGGGGGCGCTGGGTCATGGGTATCGGTGGCGAAGGCCCGGGCGAGGCGGCGACCGTCTCTGGCCGGCTCGCACGGCGGATGGGAGTGTCCTGTCTCGCCGCCGCCCTCGTCGCCCCTGCATTCCTGCCCGCGCTCGGGGACGGACTGTTGTCGTGGCGCAGCGGGGCCGCTGGCGGTGGTAGCGGCCTCGGACCCGGGGTGAGCTCGGGCGAGATCGATCTTCTCGCCTCGTTGCAGCCGACCCTGATCGAGCAATCGGGGCAAGAGCTGTTCCGTATCTCCTCTGAACGGCCTACCTACTGGCGACTCGCATCGCTGCCGAGCTTCGATGGCATCTCGTGGCGCCCGTCTGCGGACAAGACCCGGACCGCGGCGAGCACCGGGGTCATCGCCGCCGAGGGCCGCGTCGTGCACTCAACGAACCTGGAGCAGCACATCACGATCAGCGGGCTCAGAGGTGAGGCGATGCCCGCTGCGGTCCAGGCGGCATTCATCGATGTGAACGAGGACGTCGGCAACCGGTCGGACATCGACGTCTACTTCCACCACAGCTCGGGCGCTCTCATGATGCAGGACGGGGTGGTCGAGGGTCTCTCCTACACGGTCATCTCGCAGCAACCGGATCTGACCTATCGCGATCTCCGCGAGGCACGGATCGAGACCGCGGACCCGGGCTACACCGAGGTCCCCGACCTCTCAGACGAGGTCGTCGCCCTCAGGGATCGGTGGGTTGCCGGTGCCACGACGCCCGCCGACATATTGCTGCGCCTCCAGCGCCGGCTGCGCTCTTTCGCGTACTCGCTCGACGTCGAGCCGAGAGCCTCGACCGACTACCTCACGCAATTCCTCATCGAGACGAAGGTCGGTTATTGCCAGCAATTCGCCGCCGCGTTCGCGTTACTGGCGCGCTCTCTCGGCTTCCCCACCCGCGTGTCGATCGGATTCCTCCCCGGCGAGACCAACATCTCGCGTCCCGACGACTACATCGTCCGAGGGACACACGCGCATTCGTGGCCGGAGGTGCTGTTCGACGGCTATGGCTGGGTCGCGTTCGAGCCCACCCCTGGCAACAACGCGACTCCTCCGCGCTACACCGTGCCCCCATCCCGTGACGTCCCCGGTCAGGACCCGTTCACCGCCGGAGGCGGCGCGGGAGGCAACCCATTGAATCTCCAGGGCAACCAGAACATCCCGACCGGTGGGCGCGACCGGGGAGGCGAGGCGCCCGGCGCGCGCCGCACGCCCGGGACCACCGTCTACGAATGGCAAAAAACGTTCTCGGATCTCCTGACCGTTTTGCTCCTCGTGCTGCTCCTCGCCATCTGCAGCGTTCCGCTCGTCAAGGCGGCCCGGAACGCGCTTCTGTACCGCAGAGCCAGAACGCCGAGCGACCAGGCCGCCGCGGCATTCCGGTCCTTCGAGCTCGAGGCCGCGGAACTAGCGATTGCACGCGTGCCTGCGGAATCGGCATCGCACTTCGCGCGCCGGCTGGGTGCGGGACACAAGGTTCCGAAGAAGCCCGCCGCGCGGCTCGCGGCGATCTATGAACTGGCGACGTACGGACCTCGTCCGATCGATACGGCTCTTGCCGATGAGGCGCGGACCCACGCGCGGACGTTGAAACGGTCGTTATGGAGCGGGGCTACATGGTCGCGACGGCTGCAGCGCTTGTTCTCACCCGCAGGCGTAGTCATCCGTTAGGAGTACTCGTTTGAGTGCGCGGCCGCTTTACGGTCCCGCCTGCGCGCCTACGGCGCTCCTGCAGGCGGCCCGTTAGAACGGCGAGCTAGCCCGTCGCGCGCCGATCCGACGACCGGTGCATCTCCCTTTCGAGGTTGGATTCCACCCGGCGCACGGCCTCTACGAAGGCGTCCTTGTCGTAGAGGTACTGGGCGACCTTGCCGTCGACTCCTGCGGCAACCTCGTCGAGAGCCACGAAGAACGCCAGTTGGCCCTCTCGCAGGGCATCGACGATGGCGCCCTCGGAGCTCGCCATGATGCTGTCGCCCTCGGCGCTGAGCTCGACTCCGGCGAGATGTTCGTCTAAGCCCGCGCGCTTACGTAGGTAGTCATAAGCCCTTCGCACCCGCTGCAGGCTCATCCCGGAGTCCAGCAGTGACTTAACCGCTCGCAACGCGACGAGATCGCGGAACGAATAGAGCCGGCGGACGCCGGGGCGTCCACCGGTGCTTTGGATCGTAGGTCGCACGAGGCCGATCCGATCCCAATACCTCAGTTGATGAGCGGTGCAACCGGTGAAACGCGAAGCTTTATCGGCAGTGAATCCATCCATGGGCGCGCGGCAACCTCCCCCGACGACAACTAGAGATTCAGAACGAAAGCAACTAAGAA
>JALZEA010000183.1 GCA_030862265.1 Actinomycetota bacterium
CGCGCAGCCGGCCCGCGATCTCACCAGCTTGTCCCGTGGCCGCCCCGACGTAGATCAGCGGTAATTGGCTGTCCTCGAGCTCGACCGCGACGTCATCGCTATCCTCGCTGAGCCGTGACTTGATGAGCTCGCCGAGCGGGGTCGCGATCCGATCCGCCATCGTCGTGCCGAGCTCGCTCCCATCGTCGATCACGGCAAGGCCCTCGATCGCCCCGAGGCTGTTGATGTAATCAATCGTCGCGGCGGCCTCGACCTCGTCGGTGGGGGCCGCGGAGAACCAGGTGGCGAACCCCTGTTCCGGTATCGCCGGAGACGCCGCCGGTCCGCTGATGAGGATTCCGGCACCAGACATCACCGGAGCGGCTGCTAACGCTTCTTCATTCGTGTAGCCACAGAGGCATGCGAGGAGATCATCGTTTTTCACCATGGCGCGCGCGTGATCGCTCGCCAGCTCCGGATCTCCCTGGGTGTCCTCGATCTGGAGCTCGACGTCACAATCGAGACGCCCGCGCGACCGCGCCTCCTCGATGGCGAGTTCCACTCCGCGGAACATGTCGATGCCGCTGCCCGTCTGGGGCGTGAGATCGCCCATCGCTCCCAGAACGACCCTGCAGGTGTTCTTCCGCGCGGTCGGCTCGTCGCCGTTGCATGCCGCCAGAGCAACACAGATAAGGCCGAGCGCGATGCATCTCGCTCTAAAGACCTTCATCGTTCAGACAGGCTCGTTGGCCAGTACCTCTTCGGCGATCGCCTTCATCGAACGGCGTTCGTCCATCGCGCGCTTCTGGATGAGGCGGAACGCGTCGCCTTCCGACAGACCCTGCGCATCCATCAGATGACCTTTGGCGCGGTCGATGACCTTGCGACTCTCGAGCTGTTCGGTGAGAGTCTTGGCTTCGGCCTTGATCCCCGCGATCTCAGCGTGGCGTGCCAGCGCGACATCGATCGCCGGCATGAGATCGGATTTCTGGAACGGTTTTACGAGATATCCCATCGCCCCCGCTTCCGCGGCACGCGCCACAAGATCTTTCTGCGAGAACGCCGTGAGGATCAGGACCGCACCGAGGTCTTCGTCGATGATGCGCTCCGCGGCCGCGAGTCCGTCCATGCCCGGCATCTTGATGTCCATGATGACGAGGTCGGGGCTGCGTTCCCGGGCCAGTCGCACGGCAGCCTCGCCGTCCGCGGCCTCGCCGACAACGTCGAGGCCCTCCTCTTCGAGCATCTCCTTGAGGTCGAGCCGGATGATCGCCTCGTCCTCGGCGATCAGGATCTTGGGAGTCGCGGCGCTCAAACCTTGGTGCCGAGCATGCGATCGAGGAGCTTGTCCTGCTCGCGTTGTAGCTCGGCGATGTCCGCGCTGATGACTTCGCGTTGTTTGACCATGCGCTCGTAGTCGTCGCGCGCGACGCGGTACTCGCGGTCGGCAAGAGGGGTTTCGGACACGAGCATGCGCGTCTTCGCCTCTTCCACGACGTCCATCTGGAAGACGATCTGCTCCTCGATGATGCGGAGCTCGTCGCGCTCCTTATCGAGGCGGGCGTTGATCTCGGCGAGGTGCTCTTCGATCGTCATGGGGCGAAGAAGTATAGGTCTGTGGGAGCCTGAAATGGAAGATTTCGCGATCCCGGTCGTTATCCTGAGGGCGTTGCCGGGGTACTCGAACGGTACAGAGGATGGCCTCAAACGCCATTGGGCTTCGGCTCTTGCGGGTTCGAATCCCGCCCCCGGCACTAGTACTTGGGCCCGACTACGAGATCGAGCTTCCCGACCTCAGTGCGGCGTGCCACTGAGATCGTCTTCCGGTTCATCTGACGCCATGCGATGCCCATTCGATCCAAAGCGCCACAGAAGATCCCCCGGATGTCCGCCGATTCATTGCTGAACTGATAACGCGAGTAGCCATACTCCTTCATTTCACCTGCGACCGGCCGCCGAACGCGATTGATTCCGCGGTACCCGTCCGAATGGATGAGTCCTCGCACCAAGAGATCCGGATACCGAGAAACGATCTCCGCCTGCCACCAGGCCAGCCGGATCTCGCGGAGGTGCTTGACGCCCTTCCCGTGTTGCGGGAAGAGACACGGCCAGTGCTTCCAGAGTGTGTTGATGAGGATGCAGCCTTCGGCTTGTTGAAACCCCACATTTAAAGGGCGCTTAGGGATCAGCGATGAGATCGAGCCGAAACACTCGCAGATTAGGCCAATGTATTTTTGGTCCTGAACGATCGTGAGCTTGTAGACACCTCTCTTCATCTCCACGAGGCATCCGTCACCGAGGTATAGGCCAAGTAGGTAGGCATAGGCACGTTGGTCCATGAATGCCGAACTGCAGATCGGACAAGCGGCCTCGCCACCCGACTGTTTCGATGCGTTGTGCAGTCCAGCTGCGGCGCGTTGTCGCCACTCGCGGATCGTCGTCCGCGAGATTCCCGTGAGGCGCTCGATCTCGCAGTTGTTGAGCCCCCAGTCCGCGTAGAACCGGACGAGCTCGAATTCGGCGCGCGACCGTGTCACGGCCACCCTCGAAACAGCCGCATGCACTCAAGCTAGCGAGGGGGTGTGACAGAAATGAAAAAACCCGGCCGTCGTTGGGCCGGGCCTCGGTGGTACCTGAGAGGCGTGGGTGGATCGAAGATCTACGGTCTAGGTCTGCGCCGTATCTGGATCCTGATCTGCCTCATCCGTGTCCTCCCCGATGGGACTCCGAACACCTTTAATGAATCATCTATCGGTTCATTTACCCGGATTTGTTAGCTGCATGACATAAGTAGTTATGCCTATCTAACGCGTGATCCTGCACTCGCCGCGGGTAGCCCCGAGAGAACTAGACGGCGTCCAATGTGTCCCGGATCGTCCCCAAAAAGGCGGATGCGGCGGCGGCTCCCTGCTCCAGAACGAGCCGGACGACGGCCGAGCCGATCACCACTCCATCGGCCTCTGCCGTCGCCTCGAGCGCCTGCTCCGGCGTCGACACGCCGATCCCCACCAGGACCGGCAGGTCGGTCACCGCGCGACACGCGGCCACGACCTTGCCGGCGCGCTCCGACAACGAACCACGTTCACCGGTGACTCCGAGCGTCGAAACCGCGTACACGAAACCCGTGGCACTCGACGTGATCATCTCGACTCGCTGCCGCGAAGACGTCGGCGCGACCAGAGGGATCCACGCAAGCCCGGCGTCTCCAGCCGCGCCCCGCAGGTCCTCCGACTCCTCCACCGGGAGATCGGGAACGATCAAACCTGCGAAGCCCGCGTCGGCCGCGAGCGTGCAGAACTCCTGTTCCCCCATCCGATGGATCGGGTTGTAGTACGTCATCGCGACGCGCGGCACCTCCAGCCTTATCTCCGCCGTCTCTCGCAATGCGTCGATCGGCCCCATTCCCGCTCTCAGGGCGCGTTCACCCGCGGCTGCGATGACGGGACCGTCCATCAGCGGGTCCGAATAAGGAAGGCCGACCTCGACCGCGTCGGAATGTTCTGCGAGCGCGCGCAATGCGTCGGGATACGCGGTGGGCTCGGGGATCCCCGCCATGAGATACGGGACCAGTAGCTTGCGGCCGCCGTTGAGGCGAGCCCGGAAGTGTTCAAGGAGCCTCGTCACTTCGGGTTCAGCGCGTCTGCGACGGTTGCCACATCCTTGTCGCCCCGTCCCGAGAGACCGACGAGCACGGTGCGGCCCGTGAACCCACCCTCGAGGATATGGGCGATCGCGTGTGCCGGCTCTAATGCCGGAAGGATGCCTTCCGTTTCACCCAGCACCCCGAACGCGGCGAGGGCGGCCTCGTCGGTGATCGCGACGTAGTGCGCTCGACCGCTCGTCGCAAGCCACGCATGTTCGGGACCGACGCCGGGATAATCGAGACCTGCCGACACGGAATGGGCGTGTGCTATCAGCCCGGCGTCGTCCTGGAGGAGCAGCGAGCGCGCCCCGTGCAGGATGCCCGGTTCACCCACGGTGATCGACGCCCCGTGTCGCTTGTCGAGTCCCTCGCCGGCCGCCTCAACGCCGATCAATTCCACGTCGTCGCGATAGAACGCGCGGAAGAGTCCCACCGCGTTCGAGCCCCCGCCGACGCACGCGACCACCACGTGCGGCAGACCACCGGTCGCTTCGAGGATCTGCGCACGAGCCTCGTCGCCGATCACCTCCTGCAGCGAAGCCACGAGCTCCGGATAAGGATGCGGGCCGACCACCGAGCCGATGACGTAATGGGTGTCCTCGACGTTCGTCACCCAGTCGCGCAGCGCCTCATTGATCGCGTCCTTGAGCGTCGCCGAACCTGCCTCGACGGGCACGACTTCGGCGCCCAATAGCTGCATGCGCACGACGTTGAGATGCTGGCGGGCGACGTCGGTAGAGCCCATGTAGACGACGCATGGAAGCCCGAAGTACGCGGCTGCGGTGGCGGTCGCGACCCCATGCTGGCCCGCGCCCGTCTCCGCGATGATGCGTGTCTTTCCCGTCTGCTTGGCGAGCAAGACCTGTCCCAGCGTGTTGTTGATCTTGTGCGCCCCGGTATGCGCGAGGTCCTCTCGCTTCAGGTAGATCGTCGCTCCGACCCGTTCGGACAATCGCTCCGCCCGATACAGCGGGGTGGGACGGCCGACGACCTCGCGGTGGAGACGCTGTAATTCGGAAGTGAACGCGTCGTCGCCACGCGCTTCTTCCCATGCCTTCTCGAGCTCGTCGAGCGCGCCCATGAGGGCCTCGGGCACGTAACGACCGCCGAACTCGCCGAAGCGTCCGCGCTCGTCGGGAACGCCCAGCGACCCGGTCATCGTCCCAACAACGCGCGCAGTTTCGCGGCGGGGTCGGCGGCGGTGACGAGGCTCTCGCCGACGAGGACCGCGTCCGCCCCCGCGGTAGCAAGTTGCTCCACGTCGGCTCGCTCGTTCACACCGGAGAGAGCCACGACGAGCTTTCCCTCGGGGACGCGCGGACGCAGCTTGGCGGTGCGCTCGGGGTCGACCTCGAAGGTCTCGAGATCACGATGATTGATGCCGATCAGATCCGCGCCGGCCTCAAGGGCGCGCTCGAGGTCGGAATCGTCGTAGACCTCGACCAGTGCATCCATCCCGAGCGTTGCCGACCCTCGCAGGAGAGCCGACAGTTCATCGCCGAGAACCCTCACGATGAGGAGGATGGCGTCGGCTCCCTCGGCACGCGACTCCAGCACCTGGAACGGGTCAAGGATGAAATCCTTCCGGAGGACCGCCAATCCCGCTCCTTTCGCGAGCTGGAGGTCTTCGAACGAGCCGCCGAACCGATCCGGCTCCGTCAATACCGAGATCGCGCTCGCACCACCCGCGGCGTAAGCCTCGGCCAGCGCCCCTGCATCAAGATCCTCATCGAGTGCGCCCTTCGACGGCGAGCGACGCTTGATCTCGGCGATCACTGCCGGACGTGTCGCACGATGCAGCGCGCTGCGGAACCCGCGCGGCGGCTCAACCGACGCGAGGCGCTCTTCCAGCGCGGCTTCCGTGACCTTGCCGCGCGTCTCCTCGATGCGGCGCTTCGTGGCGTCGAGCAGATCGGAGAGATACGACATCGAAAAACCCTAATCGGGTCGCGCGATCAAGGAACGGAAGAGTTCGTCTCCGACCTCCGTGACGCCGCCGCTCACGGTGGGGATCCCGATCTGTTCGGGCGTCAGGCTTCGATCGCGAAGGAAACGGCGCAGCCTGGCGTGACCGAAAGTGTCGGCCCCAACAGCGACGAAACCGACGCCGTGTTGCGGATCGGCGACATTCAGGGCGCGCGCGAGCTCGAGGAATAGCCCGATCCTGAGCCCGTCCCCCGCCGCTTCTCCATCGTGTGCGTAGCCCACCGTGACCACCACCCTCGGCTCTTCGCCATTCGGCGGGAACGCGACGACGTTGGTCGAGTGCACCTGATCGCGCACCGGAACCGGGTCGAGCAATGGCGAGAAGCCCGCGAGTTGCAGGTGTCCAAGGATGTAGGTCGCGGCGGCGAGCTCGTGCTGCGATCCCGGGGGACGGCTCGGGACGTCGACGTCGAACTGCATCGCGTGCTGTCGTACGAGGTCGTAGTCGATCGTGGGTGGCCCACTCGGAGCCGGGCGCGCGCCGGGCAACTCACCTGTGCCACACGCCACCAACAGCAGTGCCGTCACGCATGCGAGCCGCGCGCATACGCGCCTAATATCCAGCGATATGTCAGACACAGGCGCTCCGATCGCGTGGTTGGCCCTCGATACGGGCACCCCGATCTATTCGAGCGACAACGATGAGATCGGCAAGGTCGTCGACATCATCGCCGACCGCGAGAAGGACATCTTCTCGGGTATCACGTTCCGCCCCCGCCTCCTCGACAGCACGATCTTCATCCCCGCTTCGGCGGTCGAATCGCTGAACGAGGGAGCCGTGAGGTTGAACCTGAGCAAGGCCGAGGCCGAAGCACTGGAGCCCTACGAGGGCTGACAAACCGCTATTGGCGGTCCGAATGACCGTGAGAATGAGGCCGGGAATAGTGGTTTGAACTACCGAAAGAGTTCGCGGCTGCGACCGCGCGGAGGCCTGCCTCGACCTTGCGCCGGGTCTCCTCTGCTTCCGCGGCCGGCGACGAATCCGCGACGATCCCTGCACCCGCCTGGACGTACGCCTTCCCGCCAGTAGCGACGATGGTCCGGATCGTGATGCACGTATCCAGGTTGCCGGAGAAATCGAAGTACCCAGCCACGCCTCCGTAAGGCCCGCGGCGCGTTCTCTCGAGTGCATCGATGATCTCCATCGCACGTACCTTCGGCGCACCCGTCAATGTCCCCGCAGGGAACGACGCGGTGAAGGCGTCAAAGGCCGTCCGATCGGATCTGAGGCGGCCGCTGACGTGCGACACGATGTGCATGACGTGGGAGTAGCGCTCTATGACCATGAGCTCGTCGACGTTCACCGTGCCGTACTGCGCGACTCGGCCGATGTCATTGCGCGCGAGATCCACGAGCATGACGTGTTCGGCACGTTCCTTGTCGTCGGCCAGGAACGCGGCCTCCACTTCGTGGTCCTCTTCCTCATCGGCGCCTCGGTGCCGCGTTCCCGCGATGGGCCTCATCTCGATCAGCTCCCCGGTCACCCGGATCTGCGATTCGGGCGACGATCCGGCAAGTTCGAGCTCACCATCGACCGAGCCGTACCGCAGGAAATACATGTAGGGACTGGGATTCAAGGTGCGTAGCACGCGATACGCGTCGAATGCCGACCCGGTCAAAGCCGCCTCGAAGCGGCGCGAGGGAACGATCTGGAAGGCATCGCCGGCGAAGATGTGCTCTCGGCAGCGTTCGACCCATCCCGCGTACTCGCCGTCATCGACCGGGGAAGTGTGTTCGGGCAGGACGTCGGTGGAGATGCCGATGATGGGTGATCCGAGAGGTGCGGCGAGACGCTCCGCCACCTCGTCGCAGCGCCGTCGCGCGTCGTCGTATCCCGCGCGCACGTCGCCATCGGTAGGGACGTTCGTGATCACGAACGCCCGTTGCGTGAAGTGATCGAAGACGACGAACGTGCGGGTCAAAGCGAGCGCGAGGTCCGGCAGACCCAGATCGTCCGGGGGCGCCGACGGTAAACGCTCGAGCTCCCGCACGCAGTCATAGCCGATGTAGCCCACCGCGCCGCCATGCAGCGGCGGAAGACCTCGCACGCGCGGCGAACTCGATGCAGCGAGGAGACGACGGACGTAGGCGAGCGGCGGCTCGTGTTCTTCAGGTTGCACCGGCACGGCTCCCTCGACCGCGACCTTGCCATCCCTCGCCGTGACCGTCGCGAAGGAATCTCCGCCGATGAACGAATAGCGCGCCCAACGTTCGCCACCTTCGACGCTCTCGAGGAGAAACCCGTTGGGACGAGGGTCCAATCGGAGGAAGGCGGCGACGGGCGTCTGAGTGTCGGCAAGGATCTCGCGCCAGACCGGGACGACAGTGTGTTGGCTCGCCAACGCCTGGAACGTGGCGAGGTCGGGCTGGAAGGACGCCACGGCTTCTATTCGAATGCGCGGAAGAAGCAGCTGCGCTCGCCCGTGTGGCAAGCCGGACCGTGCGCATGGACGCGCATGAGGATCGCGTCAGCGTCACAGTCGTAGCGGACTTCGACCACCTCTTGTGTGTTGCCCGAGGTCGCTCCCTTGTTCCAGTACTCCTGGCGGGAACGGCTCCAGAACCACGTCGTCTTCGACTCGAGCGTCCGCCGCAGTGCCTCGGCGTCGACCCATGCCAGCATCAGGACCGTCCCGTCCTCGGCATCCTGGACGATCGCCGGGGCCAGCCCCCGATCGTCGAAGGCAACTTCCTGGGGTTCCATCACTGAAGACCCTACGGTTCGAGGTCGTAAGCGAGCGGATCGGTGAAGTGCTCGATCCCATCGTCGGTTACGAGGACCGTGTCCTCCAGGCGTACCCCGCCTATGCCTCGGATGTAGAGCCCGGGCTCGACCGCGATGACGTCCCCCGCGAGGAGCTCGTCCGAGGTCCGGCCCATCCAGGGCCGCTCGTGCACTTCGAGCCCGACGCCGTGTCCCAACGCGTGATTGAAACCCTCCGAAAGAGCTTCCTCGCCTTCGTGATGTAGGTAGGTCGAGAAGCCTTGCGAGTGGAAGTAGTCCGAGACCTTCTGGAAGGCCTCCGCAGAACCGGGACGTAGCGCGTCGAACGCCATCTCCAGAGCGGAACGACAGTGCTTGTGCAAGGTCTTCAAGTCTTCACTCGCGATCCCCGGAACGTACGTCCGCGTCATGTCCGTGTACATGCCGGTTTTCCGATCGCGCGGAGAGCAGTCGATGACGACCGACTGGTCCGGCAGGAGTGGGCCGGAGCCCGGCTCGTGCGTTTTCAGACAGGCATCGCCAGATTGAACGAGGATCTCGTCGGTCTCCGCTCCCTGGCTTTGCAATTCACCGGTCATCGCCTCGCGCACGAGTTCTGCGGTAACGATCTCTCCTTCGAAGCGGACCTGGGCGCCGCCGTTCGTAGGTTCTGCATCGCGCAGTATCCGCGCGGCCATCAGCATCGCGGTATCGACGGCGCGCTGCGCACGCTCGATACCCTCGAGCTCCCAGGGTGCTTTCGCCCGCCGGCGCCTCGCCCACCCGTCGGCGTCGACGAGGACTTCCACGCCCGCGCCTCGTAGATGGTCCCCGACCGCGATCCGGAAAGTTGGCGGGACCACCACGCTCGTTGCTCCGACTCTCTTGAGGGCGCGGAGGACGATCTCGGCCCCCATGAGCTCGGAAGGGAAGGAGGAATCCTTGATGAGTTCGGAGTATCCGAGGCTGAAGGTGTCCCAGAACTCGTCGACAACGTCGTCGCGAACGGCAAGGATCGGTTCTTCGAACGGTGATCCCACGACGATCCGCTTCCCGTCATGCTCGATGAACGCGACCGCGTCCATGAGCGGCTCACCGATCTCGTGGCGAAGTTCGTGACTGCGAAGCGCGTCGTCGTACAGGAGATACGTGGTCATGAGCGGGGCATCCTAACGGGGAGGCCACGCGCGGCGATGGCTCTTTTCGCGTCGATCACCGAGAACGTGCCGAAGTGGAACACGGATGCCGCGAGCGCGGCGGCCGCCTCGCCGACCGCGGGGTCGACCGCGTCTGCGAGATGCTCGGGTTCTCCTGCTCCGCCCGACGCGATCACTGGAATGTCGGATTCCGCGGCAATCGCAGATGTGAGCTCGAGGTCGTAACCGTCGGTTGTGCCGTCGCGATCCATCGATGTTAGTAGCAACTCTCCTGCGCCCAGGTCACAGGCCTGACGCGCCCAATCACGCGCATCGCGTCCCGTCGGCGTTCTGCCTCCGTTAACGAATACCTCCCAGGCTCCATTGTCACCGCGGCGCGCGTCGATCGCTACGACGATCGCCTGATCGCCGAACTCGTCGCTCGCGGCGCGGATGAGCTCGGGGCGTTCCACCGCCGCCGTGTTGATCGACACCTTGTCGGCACCGGCTCGTAGCAACGTGCGGATGTCGTCGACCGAGCGCACCCCACCTCCTACGGTCAGTGGGATGAAGACGGACTCAGCCGTCCCTCGCACCGCGTCCAACAAGATGTCGCGTCCTTCGGAGGATGCCGTGATGTCCAAGAAGACGACCTCGTCTGCTCCCTCGGCGTCGTAGCGCGCCGCAAGTTCCACGGGATCCCCCGCATCGCGAACGTCTGCGAAGCGCACGCCTTTCACGACGCGGCCTTTGTCGACGTCCAAGCAGGCGATGACGCGCTTGACAACAGGCATCAGATCTCCTCTGTCCTCGTCACGTCGGCCGCGAGGTTCGCTTCACCAACTGTGAACTTGCCCTCATAGAGAGCGCGCCCCACGATCGCTCCGGCGATCCCGGCGTCCTGCATCCGAGCGACCGAACGCAACTCTTCGAGAGAACCGATCCCACCCGATGCGATCACGGGCACGTCGGTAAGCGAGGTGATCCGGATGAGACCATCGATGTCGGGCCCCGCCATCGTTCCGTCGCGCGCGATGTCCGTGTAGATGAACGAGGCCACGCCCGCGCTCTCGAACGTGGCGACGGCCTCGTCGAGAGGCACCCCCGCGCCGACGGTCCACCCATGGGACGCGAGTTCACCGCCGGAGACGTCGAGCGAGACGGCGATCCGTTCGCCGTACCGCTCGCACGCTCGTGCAAGCTCGTCGGAGTCCTCCAGCGCGATCGTCCCTAGGACGGCACGGTTCGCACCGGCCGCGATGACCTCCTCGACGTCGCCGAGGCTACGCATGCCACCACCGGCCTGCACCGGACACGACGCGCGTCGCACCACCTCCAGCACGAGATCGCGGTTGGCCGGTTCGCCGGTCTTGGCGCCATCGAGATCCACGATGTGGAGCCAGCGGGCCCCCGCGGAGCACAACCCCAAAGCGACCTGGACGGGGTCGTCGGAATAGACGGTCTCCGTCCCGAACCGCCCCTGCAACAAGCGCACGCACTTCCCATCGGAGATGTCGACCGCGGGAAACACGGTGAAGCTCACAGTGGGGTCACCATCGATCGATCCACTCACCCAAGAGCCTGAGGCCGGCGGTCGAGCTCTTTTCGGGATGGAACTGGACGCCGGTGATCGAGCCGGCGTCGATCGCCGCCGCGAAACGGGCCCCGTGCTCGCACCAGCCCGACACGATGTCGTCGTCGTCGGGATGCACGGCATAGGAATGATCGAAATAGAAGTAGTCGTCGTGTACGACGTTCCAACCGATGTGCGGCACGGTGACTCCCGGGGGCAGTTTCGTCACGCGCCCGTCGAGGAGCCCCAGACCTTCGATCGGGCCGCGCTCCTCGCTGGCGGAGAACAAGATCTGCATCCCGAGACAGATCCCGAGGTAGGGCCTCTCGTCGCGCACCCAGGAGCGGATCAGATCGTCTAGACCTCGCGTGGTCAACGAGTTCATGCAGCGGCCGAAGATCCCCTGGCCCGGAACGCATAATGCCTCCGCTCTCTCCAGTTCCGTCGCCTCGGACGTCACCACGACTTCGCCGCCCGCAGCCTCGAGAGCTTTAGCGACGCTTCTGAGGTTGCCCATCCCATGATCGACGACGGCGATCCTCACAAGGATCCCTTGGTCGACGGGACGTCGTCCCGGCCTCGAGGATCGATCGTGACCGCGCGCGCAAGTGCGCGGGCGAGAGCTTTGAAGATCGCCTCGACGCAGTGATGCGCGTTCTTCCCGGAGCGGAGCGATACATGCAAGGTGAGACCCGCGGCACGCGTGAAGGCCTGGAGGAACTCCTCGGTCAGGACGGTCTCGTACTGGCCGATCGACTCTGCCGGCACCGCGGCGTCGTACACCAATAAGGGACGACCCGAGATGTCGAGAGCGACCTGAGCGAGCGCCTCTTCCATCGGCACCAGCGCGTCGCCGTAACGCGCTATCCCTCGCTTGTCGCCGAGGGCGTCGTGCAAGGCCTCGCCGAGCGCCAGCCCGACATCCTCCACCGTGTGATGTGCGTCGATCTCGAGGTCGCCGCGTGCCTTCACGCCGAGCGACAACCGACCATGGCGCGCAAGTTGCTCCAACATGTGATCGAAGAACGGCACTCCGGTTTCGATCTCGGCACGACCGGATCGATCCAACTCCAGATTCACCTCAACCGAGGTCTCGCGTGTCGTGCGCGACACCTTTGCCTTCCTGGCGCTCACTCGAGGACCTCTTTGATCGCGGTCACGAACGCGTCGGTCTCCTCTGGGAGGCCCGCCGTCACGCGCAAGCAGCGGTCGAGTTTGTCTACGCCGGCATACGTGCGCACGAGAACGTCGCGGTCCAGGAGTCCCTGCCATACCGTGTCTGGATCGTCGACCTCGAACAAGACGAAGTTCGCGCTCGACAGATAAGTCTTGACCCCGAGTGATTGCAGTTCGAACGTGATGCGGTCGCGCTGGTCACAGATCGTCTTCACGAGTCTCAGGGTTTCGTCGGCATGACGGATCGCAGCCTCCCCGACGACCTGCGTGATGGCGGAGAGGTGATACGGCAAACGCACCCGCGCCAGATCGGCGACGAGTGCAGGATCGGCGAGCATGTAGCCGATCCGGACGCCCGCCAGCCTCCACGCCTTGGAGAACGTCCTCGTGATGACGAGCTTCGGGTTCTCGGCCATCAGCGAGAAGGCACTGTGATCGTGCATATCGAACTCGCCATAGGCCTCGTCCACGATCACGATCCCGCTGGCGACATCGAGGAGAGCTTCGATCGTGGAGCGCGGCTCGCAATCCCCCGTCGGGTTGTTGGGCGAACACACGATCACGATGTCGGGACGTTGCTTCTCGATGGCGGCGACCGCGTCGTCGAGGTCGATCTCGAAGTCGTCTCCGCGGGTTGCCTGGAAGGTCTCGGTCCCTGAGATCCTCGGGATCAAAGTATGTAGCGAGTAGGTGGGCTCGAACGTCATCGACTTACGTCCTGGCCCCCCGAACGCGAGGAACAGGTGCATGAACACCTCGTTAGATCCGTTCGCCACCCACAAGCCTTCCGACGGCCACCCCACGTGCTTCGAAATGGCGTCGTACAGCTTCGTCGCGTCGCGATCCGGATAACGATTCAGCGACATCGCCTCGATCTCGGCGGCGACCTCCTTGACGAGCACCTCGGGTGGCGGGTAAGGCGCCTCGTTGGTGTTCATGCGGTAACGGGCGGGGCGCTGAGGCGAGACGTACGGATCCATCCCACGCAGATCGGCACGAACCGACAGCGCGGGACGCCGGTTCACGGTTCCAACCTCTTGCGCACGGCGCGCGCGTGCCCGAACAATCCTTCGGCCGTCGCGAGCGCATCGACGTGCGGTGCGAGGCGCTCGAGCGCGCTGCGCTCGAAGCTCGACACGTAGATCCGCTTGCAGAAGTCGGCGACACCAAGCCCCGAAGAGTGCCTCGCGGCTCCCCCGGCGGGCAGCACATGGTTCGTCCCTCCGACGTAGTCGCCGATCGGGACGGGGCTGTACGGCCCGACGAAGACGGAGCCCGCGTTGCGCACACGATCGAGCACGTCGGAAGCGCCTTCGAAACAAAGCTCGAGATGTTCGGGTGCGAGGGCATTGACCGTCTCGAGTGCGTGCGTCAGGTCCTTCACGAGGACCGCGCTTCCCCCCTCGGTCAGTGCGTTCTCGACGTCTTCGGCACGTTCATGGCGAGCGACCTCGAGCTCCAGGGCGCCCATGACGTGCTCGGCGACGGACGGCAACCACGTGATCAACGTGTGGGTGCCGAGGGGGCCGTGCTCGGCCTGCGCGATCAGATCGCTGGCAAGGATGTCCGCCGGCACGGAGTCGTCGGCCACGATCGCGATCTCGGAGGGACCGGCGTCCGCGTCCACGCCGACCCAGCCTGCCACGTGGCGTTTCGCGAGCGTCACGTAGATGTTGCCCGGTCCGACGATCTTGTCGACCGGTCGAACCGTATCCGTGCCGTAGGCGAGCGCGGCGATCGCCTGCGGACCGCCTACGCCGTACACCTCGTCGATCCCAACGCTCGAACAGGCGGCGAGGACCGCCTCGGCGACGGCGCCGTCGGCGCCCGGTGGCGACACGACGGCGATCGAGCCCACGCCCGCGACCTGGGCCGGGACCGCAGCCATGACCACGGTCGAAGGGTAGGCCGCACGGCCCCCGGGAACGTAGACGCCTACCCGGCGGAGAGGACGGATCAACTCCCCCACCCAGCCGTCCCCGAGGCTGCTATCCACCCACTCGTCGGCGACCTGTCGTTCGCACGTGCTCCGCAGGCGCTCGGCGGCTACCTCGAGAGCGTCGAGCAGCTCCGGGCGTACGAGGCCGCGCGCCTTATCTATAAGCGCGGGATCGACGCGGATCGTGTCGGGCGTTAGGCGAACGCCGTCGAGACGCTCCGTTTGTTCGATCAGAGCGGCGTCGCCTCGGAGACGGACATCCTCGACGATCGCCTGCACCGCGGTGGCCGGATCGTCACGCCCGCGCGGGGGTGACGGC
>JALZEA010000167.1 GCA_030862265.1 Actinomycetota bacterium
CGCCTCGCGATCGCGGCGATGGTGACTTCGGTAGTGGCGAGCAGATCCTGGGCGACGCGCATGCGCCATTCGTTGACGTAGCGCATCGGCGACAATCCGAGGACATCCCGGAACCGACCATCGAGCAACGACCGAGACACGGATGCCTCAGCGGCGAGGTCGGCGACCGTCCATTTGCGCTCGGGGGCCGTGTGGATCGCGCTCATTGCCGGCGCAAGTACGGGGTCGCGCAGCGCGGCGAACCAGCCCCGCTCGGACGCGGGAGCATTGGCGAGGTGTAGGCGCAAGATCTCGATGAGCAGCAGTTCCGGGAGCTTGGTCGACGAAAGGCCGCGCTGCCCCGCCTATTCATCGAGGGAATACGAGATGCTGGCGTCGAACCAGGTTCGTGCCGGCCCGGAGGTCGGCCGCACCACGAATACAGGCGGGAACGCCTTCAAGGCGGGATCGAACAGCGGGTCTTCGGAGTACAGGCATCCACAGACGATGTCTGTCCGCGGCCCGCCTCCGCCGTAGCGGAGGACTGGGATTCCCGTCCACGGAGGCGGGGGGACGACGCTCATGATCGAGACGGTCTCTGTCGGCTCCACGCCTCCCATCACGAACACATCTCCGTACGGAAGCACGATCACCTCGCCTCCGCTCGCCCAGTAGCGCTCACCGTCGGGCAACGAGACCCAGCAGCGTCCGGACGCGACGACGTGGAACAGGATCAGGCGCTCGGCACCGGGATGCATCATTCCGGCGAACAATGGGCCGCCCGAATCGCCTAAGGCCCAGCGCTCCGTGTACTCGGTGCGCATGAAGATGGCGCCCTCAAGACGCAAGCGCTCCAATGCTTCGTTAAGCGGTTCGACAGGAGCGTCAGTCCGTTCGTTCATCGCGCGGCGAACTCTGGCGTCTCGATCAACATCCGCGGTTTCCCCGTCATGGTCATACGCCAACCTCGATCAGATACTCGTCGCAACCATTGTGAACCGCGATGGTGGAACGGTCCAGCATAGAAGGAGGAAGGAATGAGTAGGCAAACGACAGTCTCGTTTAAGCAGTACGGAGGTAACGCGGCCGAGAACTACGAAAAGCTCTTCGTGCCGTCGATAGGAAGACCCTTCGCGACCGCGTGGCTAGACGAGGCCGGGCTGCAGGAGGGTGAGCGCGTCCTCGACATAGCGTGCGGCACGGGTGTCCTCACCCGCCTCGCAGCAGAGCGGGTCGGTCAGAAGGGCGCCGTCGCGGGACTGGACATCAATCCCGCCATGCTGGCGGTCGCGCGCTCCGTCCCCTCATCGGGCGGTGCGATCGAGTGGCACGAGGCAAGTGCCGAGTCGTTGCCGCTCGCGGACGGGTCCTTCGACGTCGTGATCAGCTCCCTCGGTCTCCAGTTCGTGCCAGACAAGGCGTCGGCGCTGCGCGAGATGCGGCGCGTTCTCACCAGTGGTGGGCGCTTGGCAATCACGACGGTTGGGCCGACCCCGCCGCTCTTCGCGATCCTCGAGCAAGCGCTCTCGCGCCACTTGAACCCCGAAGTGGCCGCCTTCATGCGGGTCGTGTTCTCACTGCACGACCCCCAGGAGCTCGAGAAGCTCGCGAGCGACGCCGGATTCCGTGAGGTCGAAGTTCGGTCGAAGGCTTTGACGCTCAACCTTCCCGCACCCGCGAAGTTTCTCTGGGACTACATCCACAGCACTCCGTTGGCGGCGGCCGTCGCACAGATTGATGAGGCGGGCCGTGCTGCGCTGGAGAGCGATGTCGTGAGGGGATGGCAGTCGTTCGTGAAGGACGAGATCCTCGTGATCGACGTAAACGCCGTTGTGACGACTGCGCGGAAATGACGGCAGTGGGGTACTGAGGAGAGACGCCGGGAGTGTGGCTTCTCTCGATGTGAGAATTTGGATGATGCGCAGGTTCGTTTCCTGGGCACAGCCCTTCCTACATCTGTGCAGGGCCGACCTGCGCTTTCGCGACGACGACTCGTCATCAGTGGCAGTTTCACTATTCCAACATCGCCGTGGGCGGCACACTGATTCCGCTGGACGAAATCGGGGCGGCAGCCAAGATCCGGTTTTACGTATCCGATGTTCTATCTACGTAGATCGCCCCCCTCATCTCATCGGGGTGGAATCTGCACTGAAAAGGGTAGGTGTCGCCGCTCGGAAGCGTGAACGTCGTCGATGCTTCCTCGCCTGGGTTGGCCAGGAGATCGAACCCCAGCCCACCCGTCCCACGGGATGTGAAGCTGTGCTGGACGTCCCCGTCGTTGACGAGCGTGACTTCGATGACGCCGGGCTCGAGCGTGATCCCGGCTTGGTCGAAGTCGAAGTCGGTGGCGGTGACCGTGACCCTCTGCGGGGCCGCCCCTCCGTTATTCGCCTCAGTGGGGGCGGAATCGTCAGTACCTTCATTGCAGGCTCCCGTGGCGAGCACGGCAAGTGTCAAGGCGATCAGCGCTACGGCTCGTTTCATTCGTTATCGTGTCTCCCCTCCAGATCGCAGGCTTGCAAGCCCTGTGACGTACCTTGATCCACCTGCGTCGTGCCGGTGGCGCTCCGCCGACCGAAGTCGTCACCTCGCTCCGCGAAGCACGCGATCGCTCGATGCCCTGCTGGTACGGGCCGGTCCGCGCGCCGGCTCTTGGCCTCAGAAGCCGCAGTGGGGCCCGGGAGCAGCGAGTTCACTGCGAAAGACGCCTGCCACCGGTGCAGTGATGACGCTCACGTCCTGCGCAGGCCTGCCGGATTCGTTCCGCACGATATGTCCGCTCCCGTCGTCGACGAATCCGTGGCCTGCCTCGACTACATGTGGCGTGCAGTTCGGATCGTCGTACTCGTAATAGGTGAGCTCTCCCTGAGTGACCGTGATGAAGACCGGACCGGGATGGCTGTGCCAGCCCGTCGTGGAGCCCACGAGGTAGTCGTGCCTACGCACGATTAGGTCGATCGCCGGCTTGGCCTCCGCCTCGAACTCGATCGGCCCTTTCGGAACGGACTTCACCTTGAATGCGTCGTATGTGCCCCGCGCCAGCACCGTCGGCGCCACCCCGGTCGCGGGAGAGGCCACAGCCGCCGCGAAGAGGCTAGCCAGCCCGAGCAGGACCAGCGCAACGCCTCCGACCCGGAAATTCACCAGTCGCTTCATCGTCGCCCTCCCTTGTCAGTGGTCGCTGGCCGGCAGGTCGTTGTCGGTGAACGTGTAGATCTGTACTTCCTGACCCTCTGGGGTTGTGGCTGTTTGATTGCCCCTGGCCCGGGCGCAGACCCAACCGTCGTTGTTGCCCTCCTCATCGGTCCGATTGTCGGCCCGGTATGGCTCGGCGTTGACGTCCCACAGCTCCCAGCCTCGGGCGCACCCGTCGCTCGGTGGATCGGCGAGCCCTGCCTGGGCCGGCACGACGGTTAGCGCCGCCACCATCAAAGTCACCACGATCTTCTTCATTGCTCCTCCTTGCTCCGCGATCCCTGGTGCTCCGCGGACCGAAGTCATCACCTCTGCCCGCGCAGCTCTGATCGGAGAGTGAGGCTCGGAGCTAAAGAGACGCGAAAGGCCCGCTAAAGAGTGCTTACCTGACCCAGACCTGGTCCAGGAGAAGCCCGTGGGCAGGACTCGACCGGTAGTTGCCGAGCCGCTCGGAGACGAAGTCCACCGCGTTGGGGTTGGCGAAAGCCACCATCGGAGCGAGATCTACCACGGCACGCTCTAGCCGACTCCACAGCGTCGCGGCCGCGGCCGGGTCGATGGTCTGGATCTCTCGAGCTCGTTGGAATATGCGATCGACGCGCGCCGAGCAAAAGCCTGAGTGGTTGAGGTTCTTCAATGGGTCTCGATGGAACGCGTCACAGGTATATGAGGTGAACATGGCGGAAGGCGACGGGATAGTAAGGAACCATCCGATCGCCCCGATCTGGATCTCCTTGCTCGGATCGGCGATCGCACCGAAGTACCGGACCGGGTCGTCGTCGGTCTTCAGGGATGCGTCGTAACTGAGATCGTCGAGGAGGGACTCGAAGTAACGGCCTACGGCGCCGAATAGGGGAGTAAATGCCCACACCTTGACGTCCATGCCGCGCGTCCCGGAGAGAGCGATCAGGCGCCGGGCCTCGGCGATATCCGGTTGTTGCCACCGCTCTTCGTCCGTTCCACCCTTCGAATAGGGACAGTAGGGCTCGTAGTTAGGGAGATTCGGCGGCTGGATCTGGCACGTCACGGCTGCGTGCTCCGAACCGCCCATCAAACGGACCACCCGGGCGCGGTCCACCGCGAAGTTGATGGCTCGGCGCACGCGCAGGTCGTCGAACGGAGCAACGCGCGTGTTCAGGAACATCGAGTAGGTGGCGGGCACGGGATTGATGTGCAGCTGACTCGCGTAGCGAGTTCGCAGCGCGTTGAGAGGGAGCTGGGGACCCGATAGCCCTCCGATCCAGTCCGCTTGGCCCTCCTTGACGAGCTCGACCGCTTCGTCCACATCGATCTTTGGACGCCATTCGACCTCGTCCACGTAGCCCTCCGGCCGGGCGACGGGCGACCACTGCCGGAAATGCGGGTTCCTTCTCAGGACCACTCGCTCGTTCGGCACGAAGGTGTCGATCAGGTAAGCACCCGTGGATGGCACGAAGTCCATTTCTCGCATCGGTGTGTCGGATGGCACGGGAGCCGTATTCGTGTTGGTGAGCGCATAGAGGAATTCAGGGTCGGGCGCGCGCAGATGGAACGTGATCGTCGAGCGTTCGTCGTCGGTGACGACGCCCCGGGAGAGGTCGCAATCGTCCGGGGAGCGTCTGCAGCGAGCTGTGCCCAGGATCGGCATGAGCTCATCCGTTTGTGGGAAGTCCGCGACAAAGGCGCGTTCGATCGCGCGGCGGAAGTCCTCGGGGGCCACCGTCTCGCCGGTCGAGTATCTGATCTCGGGGCGCAACTCGAAGGTATAAGTCTTGCCCCCGTTGGCGGGCCGCGGCAGCGACGTAGCGAGGTTGGGAGCGAGCTCGAGGCTCGAAGGGCCGCCGGTGCGTTTCAGCCCGACGAGGCCGTCGTAGATGAGGTTCTGGAGGTTGATGTCGCCGGCGAAAATTGTCGCTGGATCGAGCGAGGTTAGAGGAAAGGGGGAAACGATCCGAAGAGTGCCACCGCGGTGAACGTCTCGAGTCGGCAGGATGCCGGTCCACACCGAGTCATTGGTCACGGCGACCGAGACGGGACGGTTGTGGGTCGCGAGGCGATCTCGAACGGCGCCCGTGTCGGCGTCGAGACGCACGACAACGCCACCGAAGTCGGTGGTCACCCAGACCGTACCGTCGGCCACTGCCACATCCGAAGGGCTGCCGCCGACCGACACGGTGGATACCACCCTGTTCGAGGTGGGCGAGATCTTCGATACGGTCCCGTCCAGAGCGTTGGTCACCCAGATCGCCTCGTCCACCGCGATCGCCGAAGGATCGTTACCGACGTTGACGCTCCCAGCGATCGTCGCAGTCGCCGGATCGAGACGGACGACGCTGCCCTCCAAGGAATCCGCCACCCAAAGCGCATCGTCATTCCCGGCGATGGTTACGGGGCTCGTGCCGATGGTGATCGTGCGAACCGTTTCCGCCGAAGCCGGGTCGATCTGCGACACGGTGCCGTCGAGGCGATTCGTCGTCCACAGGTTGCCCGCCGCGAAGGCCACGTCAGTGGGGGCATTACCGGTAGTGAGTCGCTGCACCACCTCGTTCGTCTTCGGGTCGATGCGGGCGAGGCTGCGTGTACCCGACATGGTCACCCAGACGGCGTCGTCTCCGAAAGCGATTCCAGATGCACCATTCCCCACCCGGATCGTCTGGCTCACCGATCTCGACAAGGGATCGATACGGGTGATCGTCCCCGCCACCTCGCTGGTCACCCACACGGAGTCGTAGCCGAACGCGATCTTGGTGATGGGGACATCGAGGTCGACGAGGCCCGCGATCTCACCGGTCTGTGGATCCAGCAGCGCAAGCGTATCGACCTCGAGTGGCCCTAGCGACACCGGCGTTCGGGACGAAGCCCATATCGCCGCCGCGCCTATGAGGACCGCAACCGCCACGGCAAGAGCAACAATGACACGAACCCGACGCGTGGCTCGAGCCGGCGGGGGAACCGGCTGTCTGACATCAGGTTGGGATGAGTTAGCAGCGGCGCGGCGCGGTGGCAGATCGAGTGTCGAGTCCTGTCGCAAAATCTGCCCGTGCAAGGTCTGAAGGTCTCGTCCGGGGTCGATCCCGAGCTCGGCGGCAAGCAATCGACGGGTCTCGTCGTAGACCTCGAGCGCCTGCGCTTGGCGGCCTTGCCGGTAGAGCGCGAGCATCAGCTGTGCCCGGAAACGCTCGCGTAGGGGATCGTCCGCGGCGAGGGCTCTGAGCTCGCCGATCAGTTCCGCATGGCGACCCTGCACAAGCTCCATGTCGACGAGCTCTTCCATGACGCCACGCCGCATCTCGTCAAGGCGAGTGGCCTCTGCCTGGAGCGCCGCTTCGCCCGCCAGGTCGCCCAGCGCCGGACCCCGCCACATCCCCATCGCGATTCTTAGGAGGGCTACGGCTTCTTCGACGGCTCCCTTTTCCGCCGCCGCCTTGCCTTCCTTAACGGCAGCTTGGAAGCCTGCTAGGTCGATGTCCGCGGGCGCTATCCGAAGCACGTAACCGGCGCCCTCGGTGGCGAGTGGCGCGTCGGATCCATCACCGTTGTCGAGTGTCTTGCGCACCTGCGACACGTAGACGTGGATCGTCTGGGTCGCGGTGTTGGGAGGGTCATCCCCCCAAAGCGCGTCAACAAGCTGGGAGTTGGTTACGACCTCGTTCGCGTGAAGGACGAGATAAGCGAGCAGCGTGCGCTGTTTGCGCCCGCCCAATCGGATCGGCTTGTCGTCGCGCACGGCTTCCAACGAACCGAGAATTCGGAACTTGATCACGGCTCAGAGTACCCAGGTCCTTCCCCTGCGGGAAAGAGATATCGGTCTCGTCCGCACCCGGAGACCTTTCCTCGAACGTCCTTTAGCACTTCTTCGGTCCCTGTTTAGCACCGTGGCACAAGGTATTTGACGGGCCAAGCGATCAACGAGGAGGGGGCGACGTGAGGTCTGAAGTAGCGGTTGGCGCGCTGCTCCTCGCGATCACCGTGGGGGCCGGATGCGCATCTCGGTCTGGCTGGGACGAGTTCGCTGGCCTGGCCGAAGCCATCTGTTCGGAAGGCACCGACGCGATCGATTCACTCGGGCCTATGCCGACGGCGGGGACGCGTGACGAATCTGTCTATGCGATCGCTCTTGCTGCGATACAGACTCGCATCGCGACGGGGTTAGGTGATCTGGACGTGTCCGCTGATAGCCGACTTGCCTTTGATCAGTGGGTCGCTCGTCTCGAGTCGCTTGCGCGCAAGGCGCGCGCCTACGGCGCCCAGATCCGAGCCAGCGGGGTTTCGCTCGACGGGGAGTTAGGAGAAGTCGCGGTCGATGCTCAAGATGCTGCCTTCGACCTCGGCTTGACCGAATGCGCGCACTTCGGCGTTCCCTAGTTGGGACGAACGTTCGCTGTGTCTACGATGTCTCGCGACATCACACGGTGCTCCTAACAGGTCACTATTCGAACTTGCCCGATAGATAGATCATCTCCGCCGAACTCTGGATGATCGCGTCGCGCGCTTCGATCGCTCGGTCTTGCCAGCTTCGAACGAACGCAGATGCGCAAGCGCCGCGTTGAGTGCAATGCGCAGAGGCTCCGGATCCTGGCGGGTCTTGGCGAGCAGGAGACCCCCCTGCATGGCGGCGAACACGGCCGTGGCCAGCTCCTGAGGGTCGGCGCTCGGCACTAGTTCGCAGCGCGCGCGCATGCGCTCCAGACCGTCAACGAGATAACCCTCCCAGGCCGCGAACGACTCCACCAGGTCGGTGCGCGCGGCGTCGTCGCGGTCCGCGAGCTCGCTCGCGAGTGATCCGATGGGACAGCCGCCACGAAGACCCTGTGCCTTATGGCTTTCGAGAATCATGTTCAACCACTGCTCGATGGCGTCCCAACTGTCCAGCTCAGCGAGCACCGGCATCTGACTTCCAAGCACGAGGTCGCGGCGGCGAGCGATAACGGCGCGAACGAGAGCGCTCTTCCCGGTGAAGTAGTGGTACAGCTGGCTCTTGCTGGCATGGGCCGTGGCCAGGACTTGGTCCAGGCTCGCCCCTTCGACGCCGCGTTCGGCCACGAGCGTGTCGGCCGCGGCGACGATGCGGTCCCGCGTTGCCCTTCCTCTTTTTGTCACGGGCTCAGTTGGCATGGCTCCAATATAACTCCTCTGGACCAATCGGTCCACTCCTGCTACAGTGGACCAGTCAGTCCACTTAGTCGAGTTGGAGGTAGCCATGTTGCAGCAGACAAGTCAGCCCGGGGCCGAGAGGGAAGAGCGATGAACCTCGCTGTGGCCGGCGCGCGCGAGCCGCTCGATGAGCTGTTTCAGGACGTGGTTATGGATCCTCCGTCTGCTTCCGTCCCCGATGCGATCGTGGTCGAGCAACTCGCCAAGCGTTATCCGGACGGTACCGAGGCGGTGCGCGGGGTTTCGTTTCGCGTAAAGCAAGGGGAGTTCTACGGGATCCTGGGCCCCAACGGAGCGGGGAAGTCCACAACGATCGGCATGCTCGGGACACTGGTGAGGCCGACGAGCGGCCGCGCCCTCGTGGCCGGCGTCGATGTCGCCGCGCATCCGCGCCAAGTCGAGAGCCTGATCGGCTTCGCCATGCAGGAGGTTGGAGTCGACGATCTGGCCACGGGCCAAGAGCTCCTCGTTCTCCAGGCCCGCCTCAATGGGCTCTCCCGCCGTGAGTCGGAGAGACGTGCCCGGCTGCTGTTGGACCTTGTCGACTTGGGGGACGCGGCTGGCAAACGCATGGGCGCGTACTCGGGCGGCATGAAACGGCGAGTCGACCTCGCCTCGGCGCTCATCCACATGCCGCCGATCCTCTTCCTAGACGAGCCGACCGAGGGCCTCGACCCGCGTGGGCGCGTCGCCATCTGGGAGACGTTGCAGCGCCTCAACGAGGAACTCGCGGTCACCGTAGTGCTGACGACGCATTACATGGAGGAAGCCGATCGACTGTGTGACCGGATCGGCATAATCGATGAGGGGCGGATCGTCCTCGAAGGGTCTCCGGACGAGCTGAAAGCCTCGGTGGGAAGTCAGTCCCTCATCCTCAGCTACGGATCCGAGGCATCCCCGCAAACGCTCGCGCTGGCGCGCGCCGCACTCTCCGGTCGCTCGGACATCCGAGACGTTATCGCCATGAACGGAACCTTCTCGGTCTATGTGGAAGACGCGGCGCGCCTCGCACCTGAGTTGCTGCGGATGCTCGAGCAGGAGGGGGCGCCCCCCAAAGCCCTCTCCATAAAGCAACCGACGCTCGAGGACGTCTATCTCCGTTACACAGGGCGAACCTTCGAAAAGGCAGAGGCGGGCCAGGAAAACACCGACCAAAGGAGTGACCGCACATGAGCCTTCAGTCTCCGACTTTGCTGCTCGCGAAGCGCACCGTCATGCAGTTCCCACGAAACCCGATGGTGGTCGCCTTCTCGGCTGCACCGGTGCTGACCATCTTCATCGTCTTCGGCACCCTGTTCGAGGGCGTGAGGCGCGTTCCCGGCTTTCCGACAGACAACTACTACGCGTACATCGCGCCAATGGCGGTGCTCCTCACTACGGTTCCCGGCATCCTGCAGGCGGCCGACGGCCTGGCCTCCGACTTCAAGAGCCGCTACTTCTACAAGCTCATGACGACGCCGGCTTCGATCGGGTCGATCATGTTGGGCCGACTTCTCGGGGACAGCGTCCGCCTTTTTTTGACGGGCGGCGGGATGCTCCTCCTCGCGATGGCCTTCGGAGCGCGCGTCGAGACCGGCATTGCCGGTGCGCTGCTGATGCTCCTCATCGGCACGCTCTTTGCCTTGGTGACCTTCGGTGTGCTCACCACCAACGTTGCGATGAAGGCGAAGGATCCCGCCTTGATCCAGGCGATCTTCCCGATGACATTCATCATGATCTTCCTTACGACGGGATTCCAGCCGAAGGCCCAGATCGAAAGCGGCCTGCTGAAGGCGGTTATCGATGCGAACCCGGCCGAGCATGTCCTTGTCCCCATGAGGGACCTGATGCTCAGCGGATACGACTGGGGCGGGATCGGAATCGCCGCCCTCGTGATCCTCGGGTTGGGACTCCTGGGGCTGCCCCTCACTGTCCGCAACTACCGCTCGGTCTATCGGTGACGCGACACTGATTTCGCGCTCGTGAGTTCTATCGCTCCTTGTTCGACGGCCAGGTCCTGCTGGAGCGCGATCCCGTGATCATGAAGGTTGCAAACACTTGGCTGATCCTTAACGAAGGAGGTGGTCCCACCGACGACAAGCCGACCGTCACGCTGGAGACGCCACCGGATCCCGACCGTACGAGCGTGTTTCTCAACGTTCGCGTCGCCGACATCAAACAGATCTACGAGGAGTGGAAGGCCAAGGGCGCTGACTTCCTCACCGAGCCGAAAGACCATGGACGCGAGATTCGCGCCTACGTCCGCGATCCCGACGGGCATCTCATCGAGGTCGGCCAAACCACGGGCCTGCTCGACTGATTCAGGTCCACGTTTCCAAGAAGATATTCACGCCGGCGAGTTTGCTCAGACCGTCGACCCGTTCCCTTTTGGTGCGTACCTCCCAAGGGTTCGTACCAGAAGGGAACGGTGCCCCCGGCAGGATTCGAACCTGCGCACCTCGCTCCGGAGGCGAGTGCTCTATCCCCTGAGCTACGGGGGCCCAGTTCGCGATCGTATGAACCCTAATCGGCTGGCAAAGATACCCGTCCGTTAGCATCGCTGCCTTATGGCGGCCGCGGAGAACGAAAAGCGCATCCTGGTCGCCGACGACGATCCCGTCATCCTCCGGCTGATCCAGGTCAACCTCGAGCTGGAGGGATATCAGGTCCTCACCGCCAACAACGGCGAAGAGGCGATCGCCGCGGCCAACACCGAGACGCCCGACCTCGTGATCCTCGACATCATGATGCCGCGCCTCGACGGCTATCAGACCTGCGAACGCCTCAAAGCAGACGACGCGACCAAAGACATCCCCGTGGTGTTCCTTTCGGCCAAGGCCCAGCAAGCCGACATCGAGAAGGGCAAGTCCTACGGCGTCGAGGAGTACCTGACCAAGCCGTTCGATCCGACCGAGCTCCTTGAGGTCGTCGAGCGGCTCGTCCGCTGACTGTCACGTCCGATAAGAAGTAGTCATGGTCACAGATGAGCTTGCCGCGCTCGTGTCCCGGGCGCTCGATCAGGCGAAAGCCGATGGGGTGGTCGCCGAGGACGGCGTGGAGGTCACGTTCGAGCGCCCCCGCAGACCCGAACACGGCGACTGGGCAACGAGTGTCGCCCTTTCGCTCGGCCGTTCCGGCGCGAACCCACGTGCCATCGCCGAGGCGATCGTGCAGCGGTTGCCGTCATCGGATCTCGTTGCCGAGGTCGAGATCGCAGGGCCCGGCTTCCTCAATTTCAGGCTCTCGCCCACGTGGTTACACGAGGTCGTGAGGCGAGCGAGCGATCCCGCCGCCGCTTTCGGACGGTCGCCTCGCACGGGAGAAAAGATCAACGTCGAGTACGTCTCGGCCAACCCGACGGGGCCGGTCAACGTCGTGAGTGGTCGTCACGCAGCGGTGGGGGATTCGATCGCGAACCTGCTCGATGCTGCCGGCCACGACGTGACCAAAGAGTTCTACATAAACGACGCCGGCCGCCAGGCCACGCTGTTCGGTGAATCGATCGCGGCGCGTTATGTCCAATCCTTCGGCAAACAAGCGACGATTCCTGAAGGCGGATATCAGGGCGAGTACGTCAAAGACATCGCCGAAGCGATCAAAGCCGAGGTAGGGGATTCCTTGATCGAGTCGCTGCCGGCAGAGTTGAACGAACAGATGCGACGTCGTGGCCTAGAGCTCATGTTGCGGGAGATGAAGGCTTCGCTGGAGCGTTTCGGTACTCATCACGACGTGTGGTTCTCGGAACAGACCCTGCACCAGAAAGCAGAGGTCCCCGACGCGGTCGAGCGGTTGCGTGTAGGAGGACACACGTACGAAGCCGACGGCGCGCTCTGGTTCAGGAGTTCCGAGCTTGGCGACGACAAGGATCGCGTTCTCATGCGGGCTAACGGTGAACCTACGTACATCGCGGCAGACTCTGCCTATCTCCTTGACAAGTTCGGACGCGGTTTCGACCGCTTGATCTATCTGTGGGGAGCCGATCATCACGGCGCGGTCGCGCGCCTCAAGGCCGCGGCTCGGGCTCTCGGCTTCGATCCTGCCACCGTGGAGATAGCGATCGTGCAGATCGTGACGCTCTCGAGCGGGGCCGAGAGCTTGAAAGGATCGAAACGCGCCGGCGTCATCGTCAAGCTTGACGATCTGGTCGACGAGGTCGGCGCGGATGCCGCGCGCTATACCTTCTTGACCCGTTCTATCGACGCGCATCTCGACTTCGACGTGGCTGCCGTCAAGGAACAGGCTCCCGAGAACCCCGTCTATTACGTGCAGTACGCGCACGCTCGCATCTGTTCGATCCTTGCCAAGGCCGCCGCCGAGAGACATGTGCCTAACGTTGGGCAGGCTCCTCTCGAACTTCTCTCCCACGACAGCGAGGACCAACTGATGCGCAAACTCGCGTCCTACGAGGAGGAGATCCCGATGGCCGCCGAACGGCGCGCCCCGCAGCGCATCACCCGTTACCTCGAGGAGCTCGCCGCCGACTTCAGTGCCTTCTATCGGGATTGCCGTGTGGTCTCCGACGACGCGGCCCTCACCCAAGCGCGCCTCGCGCTCTGCGTCGCTACAAGGTCGGTGATCGCGGACGGACTCGGGCTGCTCGGTGTGAGCGCGCCGGAGCGCATGTGATGGAGTTCTATCAACTGGACGTTTTCGCGGACGCCGCTTACGGCGGAAACCAGCTTGCCGTCTTCCCCGACGCGCCGGATCTAAGCGATGCACAGATGCAAGCGATCGCGCGCGAGATGAACCTCTCGGAAACGACGTTTGTCACCGGCATCGAAGGAACTGTTTACTCACTGCGGATCTTCACTCCGGCCGAGGAGCTTCCTTTCGCCGGACATCCGACGGTCGGGACGGCGTGGTTGCTGCGACACCTCGGTCTTCTCGAAGGAGATGACGCGGTCCAACGCTCGAAGGCCGGAGATACGCCGGTATCACTGGGCTCAGACGAGCCCGCGTTCGAGCGGACGGGGACGGTGGAAGCCGTCGCGGCTCCGAAGAGCGATGCCGTTGCGCAGGCTCTGAATCTCCCCGCTGAAGCGATCGGTTTATCGCTCGCAGGAGTCGAACTTCGACCTGGATTCGCCGACGCCGGCGTCCTGCAGCTCATGGTGCCGATCCGCACGAGCGACGATCTAGTTGCGGCGCGTCCTGACGCAACTCTTGTTGAGTCACTGCATCACGAAGGCATCTATTGCTTCACCGAGATCGCGCCTGGACGCGTCAAAGCGCGCGGCTTCTTCGCCGGACTCGGAATCTCCGAAGATCCGGCGACCGGTTCGGCGGCGGCAGGACTTGGCCTCTACCTGGGTGACCGGATCGGACCGATGACGTTCGAGATCTCGCAAGGCGCGGAGGTGGGTCGGCCCTCGCGTATCAAGGTGGATGCGCGGTCTGGCTCGGTCACCGTCGCCGGACGCTGCGAATTGATCTTCAGTGGTCGCTTGCTCGCGTTGCCTTAGGTCCTCGCGCGCAGCCCCTCGAGCAGACGAACCACGGCCGCACCTGTTTCTACGCGCGACGCTTGCGGATCGTCCGATCGGATCATCCCCATAGC
>JALZEA010000186.1 GCA_030862265.1 Actinomycetota bacterium
TCGAGGGTCTTCCGTATTACCCGTACGACCCCGCGGCACGCGTCGGGGGCCGCGTGAGAAGCACCGACCTCCAGCGCCACGAGATTCCCACGAGCGGCGAAGGGACGTTCACCTTCCAGCGCTTCGCGCGCGTCGACTTCGGTCTGGGAGATCGCAATGGATCCCTCGAGCTCTACTGGCTAGAGAGTTACGGAGGAGGGCTGTTCCTGCCGTTCCGCGACGACACGAGCGGTGCATCTACCTATGGAGCCGGACGTTACCTATTGGACTCCGCCAAGGGAGCCGATCTCGGTATGGACGGAGACGACCTCGTGCTCGATTTCAACTTCGCCTACAACCCGTCATGCAGTTACGACCCGCAATGGGTGTGCCCGCTCGCTCCCCCGCCCAACCGCCTACAGATGGCGATCGAGGCGGGGGAGAGAACGCGGTGATCTAGAGGAGACCGTTCTCCTCGAGGAAGCCGCGTGCGACGTCCTCGGGATCCTCTTGATCCACGAGCACCTGCGCGTTCAACGGAGTGATGTTGTCGGTCGTCAACAACGCGCTGACTTCATTGAGCAGCGACTCGATCTCGTCGTTGAGGATCTCGGTGCGCACCATCGGGGTGAGGTTGTCGGCGGCCTGCAGGTCCATGTCGTCTTCCAGCAGGACCAGGTCGTTCTCTTCGATCAGGGGATCGGTCGAGAACAACAGCGCGACATCGATGGCGCCGGCGGTCAAGGCCTGAACGGTCGCGGTGCCGTACTCAAGCGGCTTGAAGTCGCCGAACTCGACGCCGTAGACGTCCTTGAGACCGGGGATGCAGTAGGGCCGCTTGGGACACTCCGGCGGCGCTCCGAGGACAAGGTCGCCGGCGACCGGCGCGAGGTCGCTCACGGCCGTCAGACCGTGCTCGTCGGCGGTCTCCTGGGTCACCACGAAGGCGTTGACGTCGACGGCATCGGACGGCTCGAGCAGCGTCAGACCCTTCTCTTCCACCAGAGGCTCGAGGACCTCGAGCGCGGCCTCGGGCGTGTTCACCGGTTCGGTGTTCTCGGGATCGAGGACCGAGGCGAGGCTCGCGAGGTATTCCGGAGCGATGTCGATCTCACCGCTCTCCATCGCCGGCAAACGGACCTCGCGCGAATCGATGTTCAGTTCTGTGGTGACGTCGTAGCCCGCGTCTTCGAGCACGAGCGCGTACATGGCACCCACGATCTGGGCCTCGTAGAAGCCGTCGGACCCGACGGTCAGTGCCCCTCTCTCAACCGGCTCCTCGGAACCGGCTGGCGGTGCGTCCTCACCCGGTCCGCACGCGCCGAGCAACAGCCCGAACGCGAGCAGAGCCGCCCCAAGGACGTAGCTGCGGGGTCTCCGCATGGGTTCTCCCTCCATTCTCATGCATGGGGCCGTCCAAGCCCCTCACATTGGACGCGGGAACCCTAATGCGCTCACTCCGTTAGTAATACGTCTATCCGGCGACGTCGGCAGCATGCGGAGATTGACCGATATCCGTGTACGCGGGGGCGAAGCTCGTCTTCCGCCGGAAGCCTCCCGGCGCGAGTGCCTTCTCCAGGACACCGAAGCCGAGCTCGGTGGCGACGGCCAGTAGCGCGACGAGGAACGCGCCGCCCAAGACGACCTGATATTCCTGGGTCGCGAACCCGTCGATGATGAATCGACCGAGTCCACCGCCGGCGACGAGCGCGGCGAGAGTGGCGGTCGCGATGACCTGCACCGACGCGGTCCTTATCCCGGCGACGATCAGCGGCGTGGCCAGCGGGACCTCGACCTTCCGAAGGATCTGCACTTCGGACATGCCCATCCCTCGCGCCGCCTCGAGTACATCGGGATCTACATCGCGGATGCCCACATAAGTGTTGGTAAGGATCGGAGGTATTGCGAGGACGAAGAGCGTGACGATCGCGGGCCAGTTGCTGAGTCCCAATCCAAGCTCCAGGGTTATGGGGAACACGAATGCGAGGATCGCCAGCGAGGGGATGGCTCGACCCAGGTTCGCAATCGAGATCGTGATGAATTCTGCGCGCCGCGTGTGCCCGATCGCCAAACCCGCGGCCAGCGCCGGGACCAGGGCGAACGCGAGGGCGAGACCCGTCATCTCGAGGTGTTCCATGACGCGTGACGAGATATCGCTGCCGATAACGGAACTCTCCGGATGCCGGATCCAGAAGAAAGCCTCCGTCAGGAGGTTCGCAAAGATCATGTCGTCTTTACCCTGGTCCACGGAGTAACGCGACGTTCGGCGAGAATCAACAGGCGGTCCGCGCCTATCGCGAGAAGAACAGACAGAGCCGCACCCAAGAGCGTCGCGGTCGTGAATCGGCGATCCATGCCGAGCAGGATGAAGTAACCGAACCCTCCATATCCGATCAGCGCGGTGACGGTGACGAGACCGATCGTCGTCACAACCGCGATGCGCAGCCCGGCGACGATCGCAGGGAGCGCGAGAGGAAGTTCCACCCGCCACAGAAGTTGCCGCGGCGAGAAGCCGTTACCGACGGCGGCTTCTTTCGAGTCGGCTTCGACACCGTCCAGTCCCGCGACAGTGTTCCTGACGATGATAAGCAGCGTGTAACTCACGAGACCGATCTCGGCGGTCGTGACCGACAATCCCGTGTAGGGCACGAGCATCGCGAACAGCGCGAGGCTCGGGATCGTGTAGAGGATGCCGGTTATCCAAGTGAGCGGCCCATAGAAGAGACGCTTTCGATAGGCGAGGACGGCGAGCGGAAACGAGATAAGAGCTCCCATCGCCACGGCGATGCCGGTGAGCTGCAGGTGCTCGACGAATCTGATCCAAATCTCGTCGGCATGGTCGACGATCCAGTCCCACCGGATGAAAGGTTGGTCGCTCATTCGCTCCGCGTCCCTCTAACTGCTGCAAGCAGTTCATTCACGTCGGAACTCCTCCGAAGCGCGAGGCCCTTCAGACCACGATCGAGCCCCACGAACTGCCTGACGAAGTCGTTCGCCGGCGAAGTAAGGATCTCTTCAGGCGACGCGTATTGCTCGATCACGCCGCCCATGTTGAGGATCGCGATCCGATCGGCCATCTTGATCGCCTCATCGATATCGTGAGTGACGAAGACGATGGTCTTGTGGATGCGTCGCTGGATCTCGAGGAACTCCTCCTGCAGACGTTCGCGCACGATGGGATCGACGGCGCCGAAGGGTTCGTCCATGAGCATGACCGGTGGATCGGCTGCGAGTGCGCGCGCGACGCCCACTCTTTGCCTCTGTCCACCAGAAAGTTCCGAGGGATATCTCGGTAAGAGATCGCGGTCGAGATCCAGCATGGTGACGAGTTCTTCCACCCGTTGGGAGGTACGGGCCTCGTCCCAGCCGAGCAGCCAGGGCAGCGTCGTCATGTTCTGACGCACGGTGCGATGCGGCAGGAGACCGATGCTTTGGATGACATAGCCGATCCCGCGCCGGAGCTCGACGGGATCCTGCTGCATGACGTCTCGGCCCCCGACGAGGATCGTCCCGGAGGTCGGCTCGATGAGGCGATTGATCATGCGCATCGTCGTCGTCTTGCCGCACCCCGACGGCCCGACGAGAACCACCGTCTCACCGTCGTTGATATCCATCGATAGGTCACCGACCGCGGCGTCGGCCGCGCCGGGAAATCGCTTCGTGACATTACGAAGCGAGATCGTCGGTTCGGGCATCTACCTAGAGGCTAAAGGTCGCGTTCTGCGAAAGTCATCTCGACGCCACCGACGAGATCGGCGCCGACGTTGTAGAGAAAGGCGAGGATCAAGTTGACCAGTGCGCCGATGACCACGAGCGTCAGCCCGATGAGGAACGCCCACTTCTCGACGAAGAAGAGGCTGATGTTGACCTGCCAGCCGAGCGCGAAACCTTCGCTGATCTCTTCGATGTTGTTGAACAGACCCATGGAGTCGAGGATCGAGAAAACGATGGCGACGAAGACGAGCCATACGACGAGCCCGATGCCGTAATAGAAGAAAGAGAGCTTCAAAACGCTCACCGGATCGATGTGGCGAAGCGTGCGTCTGACACGACGAACCGGGACGCGTCGGCGAACCGGGCGGCCACGTCCTTCGGAGCGCGGGATAACGTCGGTCGCACGCGGTGCCGTGCGCGCCCTCTCGGCCTCGACCTCCGACGGAAGGGGGCCCGTCAAAGGGTCGTAGATCGAACCTGTCTCGGGAGTGAGATGGCCACCGGATGCCGCCGATGGTTCAACCTCGGGACGGAGGCCTCCCGGTCGATCTTCCCTAGATGACATCTACTGCTCCCCTGTGGACGCGAGCGTTGGGGTCGCTCACGGAGTAGGCAAGTATGCGGGAAGTTGCGTCAGGTGGAAAGTTTGCCCTGACCGTCGTCCTCGAGCTCGGCGACCACTGGTGCGACCGAAGATACGTGCGCACCGGCGGAAACGTTCATGACGCGCACGCCAGTAGCAGGGCGTCCTTGGCGTGAGATGGAATTCACTGCCATTCTGATGACGACGCCGTCATCCGAGATCACGAAGATCTCGTCGTCCGGCTGCACGACGTTGGCGCCGACGATGAGGCCGCCTTGCTTGGTGAGTTTCGCGGCGATGACGCCCTGACCGCCCCGTCCTTTGCGCGGGAAATCGGGAAGTTTCGTGCGCTTGCCGCGCCCGAACTCGGTAACGATGAGGAGTTCTCCCTTGTTGTCCTTCTTGCCCACAACATCGCAGGACACGACCTCGTCTCCTTCGCCCTTGAGACGGATCCCGATCACACCGGTTGCGGTTCGGCCCATCGGGCGCACGAGTTCTTCTTTGAAGCGGATCGCTTTCCCTTGCTTGCTGATCAGCAAGACGTCGTCGTTTCCCGAGGTCGGCTGAACGCGAACCACCTCGTCACCCTCGCGCAGCTTGAGAGCGATGATTCCTTCGCGCCGCGACGAGTCGTACTCGCGGAACAGAGTCTTCTTCACCATGCCGTTTTTGGTTGCGATCAACAGATAGCGATACGTCTCGTAATCGCGTGTGTCGATCACGGCCGCCACCCGGTCTCCGGGTTTCATCGCAACCACGTTCACGACCGCGGTGCCGCGCGCGGTGCGATCACGTTTCGGGATCTCGTGTGCTTTCACGCGATAGACGCGGCCTGTATTAGAGAACAACAAGAGATAGGCATGGGCGGTCGTCGTGATGAGGTGTTCGACGATGTCGCCTTCTTTGAGATTCGCGCCTCGCACGCCACGGCCCCCTCGGCCCTGTCGCCGATACGTGTCGAGCGGCACGCTCTTGATATAGCCGTCGCGCGACACCGAGATGACGAGGTCCTCGTCGGCGATGAGATCCTCGATATTGATCTCGCCTTCATCGGGCACGATCTTGGTGCGACGAGGGTCGGTGAACTTCTTCTTGATCTCTTTGAGCTCCTCGGCGATGATGCCGCGCACCCGCGTCGGGCTCTTGAGGATCGCCTTTAGCTCCTTGATCGTCTTCTGCAGCTCCTCGTATTCCTCGCGGATCTTGTCCTGCTCGAGAGCGGTCAGTCGCCGCAGCGGCATGTCGAGGATGTGCTGCGCCTGGACCGGCGAGAGGCCGTAGTTCGCGATCAGACCGTCGCGGGCTTCCTCGGCGTTCGCGCTCGCGCGGATCAACGCCACGATCTCGTCGATGTGATCGAGGGCGATGATGAGTCCCTCGAGGATGTGGCTGCGCTCTTCCGCCTTTCGGAGACGGAAGCGCGTGCGGCGCACGATGACCTCAACTTGGTGGGTGACGTAGGCCTCGATGACCTCGGCGACGTTCAGGGTCCGCGGAACGCCGTCGACGAGTGCCAGCATGTTCACGCCGAAGTTGTCCTGCAACTGCGTCCGCTTGTAGAGCTGATTCAAAACCACCTGCGGGACCGCGGTTTTCTTGAGGTCGATGACGAGGCGCATCCCGTCGCGCGACGACTCGTCGTTTAGATCGGCGATCCCTTCCAGCCTGCGTTCTTTGCCCTCGACGAGGTCGGCGATCTTCAGCGCCAGCCGCGCCTTGTTCACCTGGTAGGGGAGCTCCGTCACGACGATGCGGGGATTGCCCTTAGGGCCTTCTTCGATCTCACAGACGGCCCGCATCTTGATTGAGCCGCGTCCGGTGCTGAGAGCGTCCTTGATGCCCTGGGTGCCCAAGATCTGGGCACCAGTCGGGAAGTCGGGACCCTTGATGTGTTTCATCGCGGCCTTGAGGAATTTCGCCTTGTCCTCGGCCAGCTCCGGGTTCTCGAGGTACTCGACGGTTGCGTCGATGACCTCACCCAGGTTGTGCGGCGGGATGTTCGTCGCCATACCGACGGCGATGCCGGACGAGCCGTTGACCAGGAGGTTCGGGAAGCGCGCGGGGAGTACCGTCGGCTCGACCTCGTAGCCGTCGTAGTTCGGCACGAAGTCGACGGTCTCTTCGTCGATGTCGCGCAACATCTCCATCGACAAGGACGCCAACCTGCACTCCGTGTTGTGACTTACGAAGCCGTTGGTGATGAAGGCGTGATCGTCAGAGTCGACTCGTAGTGAATAGACCTCCTGCTCGCCGGCATCCTCGATGGAGGCAACGGACGCGAAGTAATAGGTGCCGTCTACGAGGGGCTCCACGACCGACCGTACCTCCGGTGGCAGAAGGCTAAGGATGTGCTCCCCATCTCGCTCCCAACGTTCGACGCGATCGATGTTGTGTTTGGTCAGCCATTCGCGGACCTTGAAGGAGAGGTGCGCACACTCACTCCGGATGTACTCAGCGAGATATGGGACGTGATCGTGAGACAACGCACGGCTGCTTTCGGGGATAGCTACGAGTTCAGTTATCAATTTCTCTTGTTTGCGACCCCAGAACCCAATCCGAGACGCGAAAAGCCGCGCGTCTCGTCGATTAGTGATGCATACCTTCGTTTCTCCCCTCACCGATTTGCTCAACCGGGAGACCACGCCGAACTCGAGGAGCAGGGTTTGAACATCTTTGGCGAGCTGATCTGAGCGCGTGGAGTAAGAGATCTGAATCGTGCTTCGCGGAAGCAGGGAGGATGAGCCGTCCCCCTCAAACAAAGCCTGCAGAAAAGTTCTCTTTATTGCCGGGGTGCCGTCGAGGACAAACGTCGGTACAAACTTCTCCGCACTCATCGCCCCCACTAGCTGGGCGAAGGCGCCCGCCGAGAAATACTTCTTCCTTGCGCCGTCAACCTCAACACGGTGAAGAGGACGTCTGTCGGGCAAAATTTCTAGTCGGACGCGTCGAGGGCCTCCGATCACGGCGTCATAGGTGCGCACGACCTCATCGAAGAACCGCTCATCTGTATTGGCGAAGCCAAGCGTTGCCTCTGTCGCCCACCCCTCGGAAATCCATGCACCAGCAAGGAACGCTCGATCGACCGCGGAATCGTCGGCCGGATTGAGTTCCTCGGGAGGTGTGGCTCTAAGAAGGGCGACTCGGTCACCCGGAGTTATCTCTTCGAGCAACTTCCACAGGAGCATAGGGACGCCGGCGACAGGAACGAGGCAAAGGATCGGGTGGTTGTGAGTTCCTTGGAGCTCATAACCCTCTTTGGTCCTGAGGCGAAGGACTGGATGGGTACCGCTGTGGAAGAACTTCGTCGCCCGGACGGGTTCGCCATTTCGCCCAGCAACTTTTAGATCGACGTCGACTTCGGAATCGGGACTCGCGTCGGCAAGGCTGTCGAGCTGTCTCGTAGAGCCATCTGCCTGGAAGATAAAGGTATGTCCTGGAAGACAATACCTCATCGCGGCCGGGGCGTCGCCGTCGATCGAACCGAAGTTTCCCTGACCGTCGATCAATAGGTTGCGCGTCGAGAAGTCCTGCGCGAGACGCGCCATCGCGTCGTAGATCGCCTGATCGCCGTGCGGGTGGTACTTCTTCATGACGTCACCGACGAGGGCCGCGCATTTGCGGTGCTGACGGTCGGGGCGAAGCCCAGCTTCCAGTGCCGCGAACAGGATGCGACGGTGCACCGGCTTCAGGCCGTCGCGCACGTCCGGCAACGCGCGCGAGACGATGACCGACATCGCGTATTCGAGGAAGGCGTACTGGATCTCCTCCTCGATCGTGACGTCGGAGACCCCTAAGTTGCCGTCGCCTCCGTCACCGCCGTCATCTGGGAGTTTGTCTTGGAATGGTTCGTCTGCTGCCATCTAGTTACTCACCGCCATTAGATATCTAGGAACCTCACGTCTTTGGCGTTCCGCTGGATGAACGTCTTGCGCTCTTCGACGTTCTCGCCCATCAACGTCGAGAACAGCTCTTCGGTGAGCGCGGCGTCCTCCATCGTCACTCGCATCAGGGTGCGGTTCTCGGGATCGAGCGTCGTCTCCCACAGCTCGTGCGGATTCATCTCACCGAGACCCTTGAATCGAGACGCCTCGATCTTCGCCCCGTTTTGCGATGCCTTGAAGGCGTCGAGCTCGGCATCGTTCATGAAATAGAGGACTTTTCCCTTGTGCTTGACGCGGTACAGCGGCGGCTGCGCGACGTAGACATAGCCCGCCTCGATTAGCTCCCGCATGTGGCGGAACAACAGAGTGAGTAACAGAGTCTTGATGTGCGAGCCGTCGACATCGGCGTCGGCCATCGCCACGATCTTGTGGTAGCGACACTTGGCGAGGTCGAAGTCCTCGCCGATGCCGGTGCCGATCGCCGTGATAATCGCCTGGATCTCGATGTTCTCAAGGACCTTAGCGAGGCGGGCGCGCTCCACGTTGAGGATCTTGCCGCGCAACGGCAGGATCGCCTGGAACTCGCGCGCTCGTGCCTGCTTCGCCGAGCCACCGGCGGAATCACCCTCGACGATGAAGATTTCGGCCTTCTCGGGCTCGCGCGTCTGGCAGTCGGCGAGCTTGCCGGGCAACGACGAGCCCCCAAGAAGGGTCTTCCGTCGCACGAGGTCGCGCGCCTTCCGTGCCTCGAGCCGTGCTTGCTGCGCCGAGAACGCCTTGGTACAGATCGCGCGCGCTTCGCCCGGATGCTCTTCCATGAAATCACCGAAGCGCTTGTTCATCTCGGTCTCGACATAGCTACGGATCTCGGTATTGCCAAGCTTGGTCTTCGTCTGGCCCTCGAATTGCGGCGAGCGCAGCTTGACGGAGATGATCGCCGTCAAGCCCTCGCGGCAGTCCTCTCCGCTGAAAGCCTCGTCCTTCTCTTTCAGGATCGACTTGTCGCGGGCGTACTTCGTGAGCACACGCGTCAGAGCGCGGCGGAAGCCTTCTTCGTGCATACCGCCCTCGTGCGTGTTGATGTTGTTCGCGAACGTGAACACGGACTCCGTGTACGTGTTGGTCCACTGCATCGCGACCTCGAGCTCGTGGTTCTCGGCCTTCGATTCGAAGTACACGACGCGGTTGTTGACGGCGTCCTTGTTCGTGTTGAGGTGCTTGACGAAGTCGACGATCCCACCGGTGTAGCGGAAGGTCTCCTCAGCCGCGGGCTCGACGCGTTCGTCAACGATCTTGATCTCGAGACCTTTCGTCAAGAACGCCATCTCGCGGAGCCGCTGCGCCAGTGTGTCGAACTTAAACTCGCGCTCTTCGGTGAAGATCTGCGGGTCAGGCCAGAACGTGACGATCGTGCCGGTCTTCTTTATCGGTCGACCTGCCTTCAACTTGCCCTGGGGAGCGCCCCGCTTGTAGGACTGGGTGTGGACCTTGCCGTCGCGCATAACTTCGACGTCTAGACGTTCGGACAGCGCGTTCACGACGGACACCCCGACTCCGTGAAGCCCACCAGAGACCTGGTATCCCTCGCCCCCGAACTTGCCACCGGCATGAAGCGTCGTCAGGACGACCTCGACGGCAGGCTTGCGCTCGCCCTTTGGGATGTCGACCGGGATCCCTCGCCCGTTGTCCGTCACGCGGCACCCACCGTCGGCGAGCAACTGGACGATGATCTTGTCGCAGTGGCCGGCCATCGCTTCGTCGACCGCGTTGTCGACGACCTCGTAAACGAGGTGATGGAGACCGCGCGCGCCGGTCGATCCGATGTACATCCCGGGTCGTTTCCGGACCGGATCGAGGCCCTTGAGAACGGTGATGTCTTGGGCCGTATACGACCCGCGAGCGCGCGTCTTAGTAGCGGGTTTCGCGGTGGTGGCGGACGACTTCTTAGGCGGCACCCGACCCCCTCAGAACGCGCTTGAAGGCGCGCTTATACAGGGCTTTGAACAGTGGGTTCATGAGAGCACAATCATAGCATCTACCTGCACTTTTACGGTTTTCTGAACCCTTCAGAAGAGGACCCTGACCTGCGCTTTTCCCACGCCTCACGCGCACGAGCGAGAGCGACGTCGGGATCACCGTCGAACGCCACTTCGGAGGTGGCTTCGGAGGCCTCTCCATGATCGTTCGGACGCGGTGGTTTCACTTCGGTGCGCGCGGTTTTGACCGGGTCGGGAGACGTCCACACGCGCACTTCGGAGACGAGGGCGCGGCCGACCACGCGGTTCGCGCGCGCCCTTATCTCGTCTTTGAGATAGCCGACCTCGGTCGCCCATGTCGGGGAATCCGTGCGGATGCGCAACACGCCGGCCTTGAGCGATGTCGGCTCTGCATGCGCGGCGGTGGCGTCGCCGACGATCTCCGACCAACGCGTCCATAACAAACCCGTTTCCAGCGCGCCTTCCAGGCCGAGGCGCGCGCCCGCGGCCTGCAACAGATCGCGCATGCGGAGAGGATTCGAGTTACTCATGGCGGCTCACCTCGCCCGCGACAACCTCGAAGACGGCCCGCACGTCGCTGAGATCGAGGTCTTCTGCTGCGGTCGTCGTAACCAGCGCCTGTTCCATCTCCGAGACCGTCTTCGCAAGCCACGCTCGACGCGTGGGGTCGAGCTCGCTGAAGACATCGTCCAAGAGCAGGACGGGTTGCTCTCCGAGCTCTGCGGTCAGCACATCATGCTCGGCGAGTTTCAGGGCGAGGGCCGCGGTTCGTTGATCCCCCTGCGACGCGTGCGTGCGTGCTTCGACGTGCCCGCCCTCGGACGTCGTAAGCACGACGGAAACGTCATCACGCTGGGGGCCGGCGAGGCTCTGCCCCCGCTCAAGTTCGCGCGGCCTCATCGACGCGAGCGCGTCCGCGAGTCGGCGCGCGATGTCCTCGGCCGGTTGCTCGGTGGCTGCCGGCACGGGATCATCGGCGAGCCAGCTGCTGGCATACGCGAGCTCGACGTTGCCGGCCCCGGCGATCGAACCGTACCGTTCGGCCGCATAAGGAGCGAGCAAACGCAGCGCGTCAAGGCGCGCCTGGGTGAGGGCGGCCCCCGCGCTCACGAATGCCTCATCCCAGACATCGAGTGAGTCATCGACCGGGCCCCCTCGCCGGCCGGGGGCCGCGCGCAATAGTGCGTTGCGCTGCCGCAGGACGCGCTCCCATTCTTTGCGAAGACCCTCGCGGGCCGGCTTCAGCTTCACGACGAGTTCATCCAGGAATCGCCGGCGTTCCCCGGGGGAACCCTTGATCAACGCCAGCTCATCGGGCCCGAAGAACACGGCTGCCAGCACCTCGCCCAGCGAGTGCCCTTTCGGAAGCGCGGCACGGTTCACGAGTGCCCGGCGGCCCCGGCCGGCACGCAACTCGAGATCGATCCGTGTGGGCCGGCCGCCACGGGTCACCTCGCCGTGCACGATCGCCCGTTCCTGGTCCGTTCTCACGAGCACCGCATCGAGCGCCCGCGGAGATGCGAACCCCGTGAGGCAGTAGATCGCCTCGAGGAGGTTCGTCTTGCCTTGCGCGTTGCGACCGACGATGAGGTTGAGACCTGCCTCGAAGGCCACGTCGACCCGG
>JALZEA010000043.1 GCA_030862265.1 Actinomycetota bacterium
GTAGCCCGGACGGGATTCGAACCCGTGGTCTCCGCCTTGAGAGGGCGGCGTCCTAGGCCAACTAGACTACCGGGCCGAGCTGATGCGCTGGGGCGCCTGGATTCGAACCAGGACTAGCGGTACCAGAAACCGCCGGGCTGCCAGGTTACCCCACGCCCCAAAGGGTGGCCGAGGATAACAACGAAGTTATCCGCTCGACCCTTCCGCGGCATCGTTCAAGCGACCCAAGGTCTCGTCTCGGCCCAGGATCTCCATCGATTCGAACAACGGAGGCGAGACGAGCGTGCCCGTGACCGCGGCGCGGATCGGCTGGAACGCCGCCTTCGGCTTCAGCTCGCGCTGCTCCGCGAGCGCACGCAACGCGCCTTCGATGCCGTCCGACGCCCACTCTCCCAAAGACTCGAGCGCATCAACCACCGCGCGGAGGTAATCCTGCTGACCCGCGAGGGCCTTAGCGGCCTTGTCGTCGGGAGCGCGCCGCGCGAAGAGGAACGCCACCATGGGCGGTGCCTCGTCGAGGCGACGCAAGCGCTCGGAGATCAGTGGCGCGACCTCGGCGAGCAGCGCGCGCCCCCGATCGTTGTCGGCGTCGAGGTCCGCCTCGACACAGAGGGGAACGAGACGTTCGGCGAGCTCGGCGGGACTCATCTGCTTGATGTAGTGGAGGTTGAGCCACTCGAGCTTGGCGACGTCGAACGCGGCCGGGTTCTTACCTACGCGCGGCAGCGAGAACTTCTGGATCAGATCGTCGACGGAGAAGACGTTCGTCTTGTCGTCGTAAGACCAGCCCAACAACGCGAGGTAGTTCACCATCGCCTCGGGCACGAACCCGCGCGCGCGGTAGGCACTCACTGCCACATCGCCCCAGCGCTTCGACAAGGGCCGCCCTTTCTCGTCGACCAGCAGCGGGAGATGCGCGAACACCGGCACGTCTGCAACGGCCATGGCCTCGCGCACCAGAAGCTGTCGCGGCGTTGCCGCGATGAGATCCTCGCCCCGGATGATGTGCGTGATGTTCATCAAGACGTCGTCGACGCTCGCGGCGAGCATGTAGGTCGGAGAGCCATCGGAACGCAGGATCACGAAGTCGGGAATCTGCGCGGTCTGGGTGGCGATCGAACCGCGCACGAGATCATCGAACACGATCGTTCGATCCACCGGCACCTTGAAGCGTAAAGCGAACGCGCGTCCCTCGCTTTCGAAAGCCGTTCGCTCCGCATCGCTCAGGTTGCGGCAACGCCCGTCGTATCCCGGCGTTTTGCGCTCGCCTCGCGCCGCGGCACGGCGGGCGGCGAGCTCTTCCGGTGTGCAGTAGCAGCGGTAAGCGTGGTCACCGGCGACGAGTTGCTCCGCCGCGTGCGTGTAGCGGTCGAGCCGTTCACTCTGTCGATATGGGCCCAGCTCTCCCCCGGCCTCGGGACCCTCATCCCAGTCCAACCCGAGCCAGCGCAGATCCTCGAGGACCGCGCGGTAGGCGTTCTCGGTCGCTCTCGTCTTATCGGTGTCTTCGACCCGCAGCACGAACGTGCCTTCGTTCTGGCGTGCGAAGAGCCAGTTGTAAAGCGCGGTGCGCGCGTTGCCGACGTGGATCGAACCGCTTGGAGCCGGCGCGATACGAGTGCGAACGGCGATCAGCCGGCCTCCGAAGCGGGGCCTTCGACATACCCGCTCGCGGCCGCGTCGCGCGTGAGCGATCCCGGCAGCATCTGAGCCTCGTCACCCAGTTCCTCGAGCAGGTCGCTGATGATCTTGCGAGCAGCTTCGAGCGTTCCGTCGACCGCGGCCTTCGCACGCTCCGGCTGGTTGAGTTCGAACGCGTACTTCGCGACGGCCAGACCCTGGACCACGTTGTCGTTGATCTCCAGCGCCTGCTGCCGTCTGATCTGGGCCGCGGCGAGTTCCATCTTGATGTCCTCGGCCCGTACGCGCTCGATGGCGAGGTTCGCGAGCGCGCCGAGGGCGCCGAGAAGCTCAACCTCCTCACGCCCGAAGTACGTCGTGTAAGGGCCTGTTTTCACGAGCAGCCAGCCGAAGTCGAACTTCAGACTTACAAGGTCGGGCCGCAAACGCTCGTGTTCCTCCGCGGTCGCGGCCGCCAGGAGCAGCCGGGCCTCTTCGAGATGCGATCGCTCGAACCCTTGCGACGCGAGGATCTGGCCCCGCACATCGACGACGGCGATCGCCTCGCCGGAGACGATCTCGAGTGCCGAGGGAAGAAGGGTCTCCGTTACCTGCTCCTCGCTGCTCGACGACATCAGATCGATTGTCGCAAGGCGCAACCGGTCCTGGATCGGTTTGGTCCAGATCTGTCGTAACCAGCGCGGCGGAGCGAACGCGAGGAAGAACGCGAGCACGCTGAGCAACGTCAGGGAACGAGTAACCAGCTCGAATATCGGTCGATCGGCAGCTTCACCACCCCCGCCGCTGATGATCAGAACGATGCTGAGCACGATGGACGCGATCGCGAGCATCTTCATGCGGGCCGCGGCAGCCGATCTCTGCACCCGTCCCGCCCGCCAGAACCTCACCGCGACGACCACCGACAAGAAGGTCCACTGCAGGAGGATCGCCGCGACGTACACACGGAACCCGGTGGGTTGGGGCTCACCTGAGGAGGGGAACGCGTCGATGCCCATCGTCCAACCGATGACGAGCGTCGTCACGCCGGTCGCGACCACGTCCCATGTGCGGCTCGTCGCGACGAACGAGGCCGATACTCGATAGAGGAAGTAGGGGAACAGCAGAACCACCGCGATCAGGACCTTGTTCGCGATCAGCCACGTCTGACTCTCGGAATCGTCGGGGAACACGATCCCGGCGATCGCCGCGCTCCCGAGTACGAGGAAGGTCAGGAAGACCCACAACGCGCCGGGGTGCTTCGACCTCCGCCACGACAAATACGTAACCAGTGCAAGCAGGACGAATGCCGCGACATTGATGTAGCGAAGGACCTCGGACGCCGTTCTCACAGCTGAAGGGTAGACGAGCGTCCTGCCGACGGCTACCTCAGATCGCGCTGCCGCCCATACGTACTGACACCGTTCTCACAATCCGTCAGGCTGGGTGAGAACAGAGAAAGAGGGAGCAAACGTGCCTACGAGGATCCTGATAGTCGACGATGTGCCGGAGCTGCGGCAGATCTTCCGCGTGATGTTGGAAGGTGACGAGCGTTTCGAGATCGTCGGCGAGGCCGCCGATGGTCTCGACGCGATCGCGAAAGCCGGCGACCTCAAGCCCGACGTCGTGCTCCTCGACATCGCGATGCCGAAGCTCGACGGCATCGCCGCGATCCCCGAGATCCACCGGGCATCGCCCGGAGTGAAGATCATGGTCCTATCCGGGTTCCAGACGGCGAAGCTCACCGAGCGGGCGCTGGCCTCGTGCGCCAGCGCGTTCCTTGAGAAGGGGGCGTCGAGCGACAAGATCGTCTCCCTCCTCGGCAAGGTCGCATCCGGACCTGCGAAGAAGGTCTGTCTCTCCGCCTAACGGCTCCCCACGAAATCGAGCCAGTCGAAGTACTTCTCGTCTTCGCCCTTCACGATCGCGAAGTACTTCTGCTGGATGGTCTGCGTGATCGGGCCGGGTGGGCCGATCACGCGGCCGTCGACCTCACGCACGGGAGTCACTTCGGCCGCGGTCCCCGTGCAGAACATTTCTTCGGCCGTGTAGAGGTCGCTGCGCACGAGGGCGCGTTCGAAGATCGGCATGCCGAGATCGGCGGCGATCTTCAGGATCGTGTCACGGGTGATCCCGGGCAATGGTCCTGCGATCAACGGCGGAGTGAGAATCTCACCGTTCTTCACGACGAAGACGTTCTCGCCGGTTGCCTCGGATACGAAGCCGTCCGGATTCAGCATGATCGCCTCGTCGAAACCCTTGTTGACCGCCTCCTGCTTCGCCATGGAGGAGTTGACGTAGCCCCCCGTCACCTTCGCCTGCGGCGGGATGATGTTGGGGTCGTGGCGGCGCCACGAGGAGATGGTCATGCGGACGCCGTTGCGTAGAGCTTCCTCTCCGAGGTAGGTGCCCCACGCCCACACCGCGATCGCGACGTCCACGGGATTGCGCTCGGGATTGACACCCATCTCGCCGCCGAAGCCCCGGTACGCGATAGGACGCACGTAACAGGACTTCAGTTTGTTGAGCGTGATGAGCTCGTGCGTCACGCGGATCATCTCGTCCGACGAGAACGGCAGGTCCATCAGGAACACCTTGGCGGAGCGCGCCATGCGATCGAGGTGGTCGCGCAGCCGGAAGACAGCCGGGCCACGCGGTGTCTCATAACAGCGGATGCCTTCGAACACACCGGTGCCATAGTGCAACGCGTGCGTCAGCACGTGGATGTTGGCGTCGTCCCAATCGACGATCTCGCCATTCATCCAGACCTTCTCAACCGGTTGGATCGGCATCGACGGAGCCTATCCTCGCCTAGTCCTCGACCACGATGAGACGGACGTCGTTCAAGGCCGCACGCGCTTTGATATCGGTGAGAACGTCGTCTGGTATCGGCGAGTCGACCGCGAGCCCCATCAGTGCTTCTCCGCCAACACTGCGGCGCGCAACCTGCATGTTCGCGATGTTGACGCCGGCCTCGCCGAGCAGACTCCCGACGATGCCGACGATGCCCGGGCGGTCGTCGTAACGGAAGAACGCCATGATCGGAGCGAATGCCATGTCGAGGTCGTAGCCGTACACGCGCACCAGACGCTCGGTATCTTTCTTCCCCACAAGAACGCCGGCGACCGAAACGGTTTCCCCGCGACACTCGGCGCGGACTTCCAGAAGGTTCACGTAGTCGTGGCTCTGCGGAGATTTCCATTCCTCGGTGGAGATGCCGCGCTCTTTGGCGAGCAGCGGCGCGTTCACGAATGTCACGGGCTCGTGCACCACTAAGCTGAACGCACCTTTCAATCCGGCAAGAGTCAACGCGCGGGTGTCGTGCTCCGCGATCGCGCCGTGGTATTCGAACTTGAGCGCCTCGATGCCCGTTCCCGCGAGCGCAACCGCGATCCGTCCCAGCCGCTCGGCGAGCTGCAGGTAGGGCCGCACCGGTTCCGGGATGTCGGTCCCCACGTCGACGTTGACCGCGTACGGCACGAACTCGCCCCGCAGGGCGAGGACGACCTGCTCGGCGATCGCGAGACCCGCCTTGTCCTGGGCTTCTGCCGTCGATGCGCCCAGATGCGGGGTCACCACGACGTTCTCGAATTCGAACAGTGGGTGGGACTCGATCGGCTCGCTATCGAAGACGTCGATCGCGGCCCCCGCGATACGACCATCCCGCAACGCCTTCAGCAACGCGTCTTCGTCGATCAACCCGCCGCGGGCGGTATTGATGATCCGAGCGCCGGGTTTGATCTCGGCGAGCTCGCGCGCGCCGATGATCCCGACGGTCTCTTTCGTTTTCGGGAGATGCACCGACAGGAAGTCGGCCTTGCGGCAGACTTCGGCGACCGTCTCGACGAGCGTCACGCCCATCTGCGCCGCACGCGCAGGCGTGACGTAAGGGTCGTAGGCGAGGAGGCGCATGCCGAAGGCGCTCGCCCGTTGGGCCACGAGGGTGCCCACCTTGCCGAGGCCCACGATCCCCAATGTCTTGCCATGCAGCTCGACGCCTTGCCACCGTTCGCGCTCCCACGATCCCCCCGACAGCGCGCTGTGAGCCTGCGGGATGTTGCGTGCCTGAGCCAATAGCAGCGCCATGGTGTGCTCTGCCGCCGACAACACGTTCGACTGCGGCGCGTTCACGACGAGGATGCCCTGCTTAGTGGCCGCGTCGACATCAACGTTGTCCAGGCCGATCCCGGCCCGGCCGACGACCTTCAGGTTCTCGCCGCGCTCCAGGACCTCGGCAGTGACCTTCGTTGCCGACCGCACGATCAACGCGTCGAAATCCCCGATGGCGGACGTGAGTCCGGCGGGAGAAAGATCCAGTCGCTCCTCGACGGTCACGTGCTCGCGCAGACGCTCTATGCCGGCCGCGGACAAACGCTCGGTCACGAGAACCCTCATGGCTAGATGCTAGTCGTTGTAACCGCTCACGACGCGGTCATCAGGCTAAGGTGAGGGCCATGTCGGTGGAGAAATCGACCGTGCGGGTAGGCGGGATCGCCTCGAAGGCGTGGCGCATCTACCGAACCAACGTCAACACCATGTTGCTGCTCGCCGCGATCATGATCGTGCCCGCGTACATCGTTCTCGCTGTCTTGATCGGCGTCGCCGCACCGGAGGGTTTCTTCGACATCGCGTTCGACCAGGCCCAAGGTGAGGATCTGGAGACGGTGTCATGGGATGGCGGCGATGTCACTGCGCTGGTCGCCGCCGGCGTGGTGGGAGGCATCGTCGCCCTCATCGCGACCCTGCTCGCGACCGGTGCGTGCTTCAAGGTGATCCAGGAGGTCTACGCAGACCGGGCGCCCGACTGGCGCGCGTCCCTCGCGGCAGCACGCGCGCGTTTGGCCTCGCTTATGTGGCTCGCGATCATCTCGGGATTTCTGCTAATCCTCGCGTTCCTGGCGCTCGTCATCCCCGGCATCTACCTCTGGGTCGCATGGGCGGTCGCCGTGCCCGTGCTCATGACCGAGGAGCGGAGGGGCATCGAGGCGTTGTCAAGGTCCCGCGCGCTGGTCAAGGGCACCTGGTGGCCTGCCTTCGGGGTGCTGCTGATCGGCCTGATCGCGTCGTGGGTAGTGGGGCTTGTCATCGGCACGATCTTCCGCGCCGGAGCCGACAACCCGAGCCTCGGCGAGGGCCTCACGATGGGGACGCTGCAGGAGATCGTCACCCAGATCATCGTCGTCCCGTTCCTGGCCGCGCTCTCGGGCGTGCTGTATTTCGAGTTACGTCAGCGAAACGCGTCGAGCACGTAGTCGATGCAGCGCGTCAGCGCGGCGACGTCATCGGGTTCGATCGCGGGATACATCGCCACGCGCAACTGGTTACGGCCGAGCTTCCGGTAGGGCTCGGTGTCGACGATGCCGTGGGCACGTAACACCGAGGAGATCCGTCCGGCGTCGATATGCGGGGCGAAGTCGATCGTGCCCACGACGGGACTGCGCTGGGTGGGATCTTTGACGAAAGCCTCGGCCACAGGATGCGCATCGGCCCACGCGTAGAGGTTCTTCGCCGAAACCGCGCAGCGGTTCGCGGCCCACTCGAGGCCGCCTTGGTCGAGCATCCACTCGAGTTGTTCGACCATCAAGAAGATCGTCGCGAGCGCGGGCGTGTTGTAGGTCTGGTCCTTGCGCGAGTTGTCGAGGGCGATCTTGAGGTTCAGAGACGGTGGGATGTAACGACCGGAGGCCGCGAGCGCTTCGATGCGTTCCACCGCAGCGGGCGAAGACAGGGCGATCCATAGGCCCCCGTCGGACGCGAATCCCTTCTGTGGGGCGAAATAGTAGATGTCGTAATCGTCCGGCTCAATGGCGATCCCCGCCGCCGCGGACGTCGCATCCACCACGAC
>JALZEA010000058.1 GCA_030862265.1 Actinomycetota bacterium
CCCGGATGCATGGGTCATAAAGCAACGATCGTCGGTACCGAGGACGACGACGAGCTCACCGGTACCGAGGGCCGCGACGTCATCTCTGGTGGAGAAGGCGACGACGTCATCGACGGTCTGGATGGTAACGACGTCATCTGTGGTGACGCCGGTGCCGACACGCTGCACGGCGGCGCCGGCGACGACGTGATCTCGGGTGGGGCCGGCGACGACTCGGATGCCTTCGCCATCTTCCTCGACATCGGCGACCAGGAGATAAGGATCCCTCCGGGTGAGGAGAAAGGTCTCTTCGGCGGAGAAGGCAACGACACGCTCTTCGGCAACGACGGGCGCGACGATCTCGAAGGTGGAGCCGGCAACGACCGCCTGAACGGAGGAGGCAGTGCCGATGGCCTCCGCGGCGACCCGGACGACCTCGAGGCAGCCGGCGGGAACGACATCCTCATCGGAGGGGCAGGTAATGACAGCCTTTACGGCGGCGCCGGTAGCGACAAGCTGCTGGGGGACGCCGGCGACGACAATCTCTTCGGGGAAGAGGGTAACGACACGATCTCGGACGAAGAAGGGCAGTCGGACGTCTATGGGGGTCCAGGGGACGACAGGGTCGTCACCGGCAATGAGGACGACAACATCTTCGGCGACGCGGGTAACGACGACATCGAAGCCGGCAACGGGCGCAACGATGTCTACGCCGAGGAAGGAAACGACGTGGTCGTAACCGGTGAGGGAGACGACAACGTATTCGGCGGCGAGGGTAATGACGTGCTCCGTGTCGGCGGCGGCCAGAACGACGCCTACGGCGACGCGGGTAACGACCTGATCACTACCGGAAACGGCGACGACAACGTCTTCGCTGGAGATGGCGACGACGTGCTCCAGGCCGGTGGCGGCCAGAACGACGTCTACGGTGATTCAGGAAGTGACTTCATCACGACTGCGGACGCGGACGACAACATCTTCGCTGGAGATGGTGCCGACAGGATCGAGTCGGGAGCCGGCGACGACGACGTTTACGGGGACGGCGGCAACGATCTGCTTGAGCTCGGCCACGGCAGCGACAGCGGCTTCGGTGGATCGGGGGACGACGAGATCAACGGTGGAGCCGGCGACGACGAGCTATACGGCAATTCCGGTCGGGACCGTATCGATGGCGGGGGCGGCAACGACGAGTGCTACGACGACCGCGACGACGAAACGAACAATTGCTAGCCGGGGGCCTGCAAGAGCGCCGAAGGCGCGGTGGTCGACCGGCAAGACGGTCGGGCACATGACGAGTACTTCTAGCCGGGAGGCCACGAGAGAGGCCGTCCACCGACCACGTGGAAGTGCACGTGGAACACGCTCTGACCGGCCTTCGACCCCACGTTGGTGACGATGCGCGCGCCGTCGGTGATGCCCTCGCTGCGCGCGACCTCCCCCATGACCTCGAACAGCTCGACGAGGAGATCGCCGTGGCTCTTATCGAACTCGATGGCGCTTGCGATGTGTTCCTTCGGGATCACCAATACATGTGTGGGCGCGCCGGGATTGATGTCCCGGAAGGCGAGGACGTTGTCGGTCTCGTGCACCTTGTCCGACGGCACGTGACCCGACACGATCTGGCAGAACAGGCAATCTTGACCGCCAGATGCCTCAGACTGTGACATCGACCACTGTCCCTCCTCTGATCCCGTCGGCTCTCACCTCGTGCCCGACCACCTCGACAGCACGGCCCAGTAAGCCTCGGCCTTCGAACCACACGCGCACGTAGTCGCTCGTCTGGCCCGAACACACACTCTCCCCGTCGATGACGCGCTCGTCCTCGACTAATACTTCGAGGGGTCGCCCGAGATGCTCGTTCAAGAAGTCGCCACGCATGCCGTTGCCGAGAGCGATCAGTCGCTTGGAGCGCTCCTTCTTCACGTTCGGGTCGACGGCATCGGGCATTTCGAACGCCGCGGTGTCCGCGCGCGGCGAGTAGCGGAACACGTGCAGCTTGGAGAATCCAACGCGCGCCACGACGTCCAGGGTGGTTTGAAAGTGCGCTTCAGTTTCACCCGGGAATCCGACGATGACGTCGGTTGCGAGAGCGAGTCCGGGGATGCGCGTCTTCGCCGCTTCCACCCGCTCGAGATAGTCCGCGATCCGATAGGGGCGATGCATGGCCTCGAGGATCTCGTCATGACCCGCTTGCAAGGGGACGTGGAGGTAGCGACACATCTTGGGCTCGCCGGCAATGAGGTCGATGACTTCGTCGGTCAGGTGGTCGGAGAGGATCGACGACAGGCGCACACGCTGAAGCCCGTCGATCGCGAGTAAGCGTTCAAAGAGACGGATCAGGTCCCGCTCGTCTCCGCCGGCTTCGAAGCGGTACTTCCCGAGATGCACACCGGTCAGGACCACTTCACGTGTGCCTTGCGCCACCAACCGACGGGCCGATGCGACGAGGGCGTCCTCGTCCATCGACCTTAGGGGGCCGCGCGTCTTCGGGATGATGCAGAATGTGCACCATTCATCGCAGCCGGTCTGCACCTTGAGATTCGCCCGGACCTTGGGCGCAGGTTTCGTTATTGAGGCTGTGGTCGTTATGCCATCGATCTGTAACAGAGGGGCTGTGCGCGCGCGACCTTCAAGAGCCTCGAGGAAGGACTCTTTGGCGGCGTTGCCGAGCACGACATCCACGCCGTCGATGGCGGCGATCTCATCCGGGTCCGATTCCGCGTAGCAGCCGATCGCGACGACGCGCGCGGACGGGTTGTTCTTGACCGCGCGGCGAAGCGCCATGCGCGACGCCTTCGTGGCTTCCTTCGTGACCGTGCAGGTATTGACGACCACAAGATCGGGACTTCCTTCGCCGGGCGCGCGCTCGAGCCCGGCTCCCGCGAGCTCTTCCGCCATCAGGTCGGACTCGGCCTGATTGAGCCGACACCCGAGCGTCACGAACTGGTAGGTCCCCATCGCAGAAAGATAGTCCCCGTTTCGTGCTCTGAGAGTGGGCTGTAGCCCCCCTGTGTCACCACAAAACCGTGGGTCAGCCGATCAGGCCAAAGTGATACTGCAGGGCCGCGGCGGCGACCAAGGCGGCGTTCTCCGTGCGGAGGATGCGGGGGCCAAGCGAGACGAGTTGTCCCCCCGCGTCGGCAAGGGCTTCCGCCTCCGCGCGCTCCAGGCCCCCTTCGGGCCCGATCACCAGCGCGACGCGATCCGCGGGACCGATGAGGGCAGTTCGCAATGGCAGCGAGGCTCCTTCCCACAGGACCACCGCCAGGGGTTCCTTCGCGACGCGTCGCAACAGTTCGGTCCACGACACACCGCCGCCCACTTCCATCACGAAGGGATTGCGGGATTGTTTGGCGGCGGACCTCGCGAGCGTTTGCCACCGTTTACTCAGACGTTCGAGGCGATCAGCGTCCCATCGCACGACCGTCCGCGCCGACGCGTACATCCACGTCTCCGCGATGCCGATCTCTGCCAACCGCTCGACCACGTCGTCGTTCTTGGAGCCCTTCGCGGCCCCTTGATAGACGACGATCTGTGGTTTCAGCGGCCGTCGTTCCTCGCGCTCGAGGATCTCGGCTATCAGCCGGTCGCCTTCGACGCGCGCCGCGGCCGCCCGCGCGACGGCTCCGCGGCCATCGATGACCGTGATGACGTCGGGCGGTTTGACGCGCATCACTTTCAACGCATGATGCGATTCCTCCGCCGGAAGCGCGACCTCGGACCCGCTCCATCCCTCCGGTGCGACGAACCACGGAGGCTGGGTCACCTAATTGAAGGCTTCTTTGATCCGGTCGAAGAACCCCTTGCCGCCGATCGACTCGTTGCGGAGTTCGGCGAACCGACGCAGTAGCTCGGCCTCTTCCTCGGAAAGGTCACTCGGCGTCTCGACCTTCAGGAGGACGACGAGCTCGCCACGGCCGCGCGCCCGGATGCGTGGCATCCCTCTGCCGGGCAGCCGGACGACCTCGCCTGACTGTGTGCCCGGGGTGACGTCGAGCTCTTCGGGACCCTCGAGGGTCGGCACCGTGACCACCCCGCCGAGCGCCGCGACCGTCATCGGGACAGGGACCTCGCAACCTAGATCGGCTCCCGCGCGCTGGAACGTGTCGTGAGGGAGAACCCGGATGCCGACATAGAGATCCCCCGCGCGGCCCCCGCGGGTGCCCGCTTGACCGCGTCCCGATACGCGCAGCTGTGCACCGTCGTCGACGCCAGGCGGGATCTGGACCGTTAATGCCTCCGTACGTTCCACGCGTCCCGCGCCGCGGCAGGTCTTGCACGGATCGACGATCTCCTGACCGCTCCCGCCGCATCGCCCGCAAGTGGTCGCGGTGATCATCTGACCAAGCATCGTCTGACGCACGGTGCGGATCTCGCCGGTGCCGCCGCACTCAGTACAACTCACGGGGAACGTCCCGGGGGCACTTCCGGAACCGGCACACGTCTCGCACTCGGTGAGGGCCGTCACCTCTACTTCCCTCTCGGCCCCCTCGGCAGCCTCTTCGAGGGTGATCTCGACCTCGGCGAGGAGGTCGGCACCTCGCGCCGGACCCCGGCGACCACTGCCACCCGCGCCTCCGAAGAAGGTCGAGAAGAGATCGGAGATGCCATGGAAATCCCCGAAGCCGGCAGCACCCATCCGGTCGTCGCCGAACATGTCGTAGCGCTCACGTTTCTGGGGATCGGAGAGGACCTCGTAGGCGTGCGTGATCTCCTTGAATCGTTCCGATGCGGCAGGGTCCGGGTTCGTATCCGGATGCAACTCGCGCGCCAGCGATCGATAGGCGCGCTTTATCTCGTCTTGGGTCGCCTCGCGAGTGACCCCGAGCACTCCGTAGTGGTCAGCCATAGGAGCAGAGTCACATACCCAATTCGGTCAGCATGCGACCGAGATTCGATGAGACCTCGTAGACCGCCGCGATCGTCTTGCGGTAGTCCATCCTCGTGGGTCCGACCACCCCGAGGGTCCCGAGGATGTTGCCTTCGAAGCCATACGGGGCGGTGATGACCGCGCAGGCCTGCATCTCCTCGATCGTGTTCTCCGAACCGATGCGCACCGACAAGTCGGTCTCGCTCAGCGCGTCGGCCATGACTTCAAGCACGAGTCTGCGGTGCTCGAGTGCTCCGATCACCTGTCGCACCGTTTCGAGATCCGCGAACTTGTGTTCGTCTACGATGTTCGAGGTCCCCTCGAGGAACACGCGTTCGTGTTCGCGTGTCTCGAGGTCGCTCGCGATCGCGCCGGCGACCGCCACTACTGCATCGCGCAGGTCAGGTGGGAAGTGCTGGACGTTCTCGGTGATGGTCGCGGCGGCGGCATCCACATTCGTATCCATGACGAGTCGATTGAGCATGTCCGATGCCTGCTGCAGGTCGTCGTCGCTTATCTCCGCGGGGATCGGGAGGACGTGATTCTCGACGCGGCCGGTGTCGGTCACCAGGACGAACATCGCGCGCTCGGTTGACAGCCTCACGAGCTCTACATGGCGCACGAGGCTGTGGTCGAGGACGGGGGCGAAGACGACCGCGGCGTGGTCGGTGAGCCGGGAGAGGAGCGCGGCGGTCTGGCGCAGAGACTCCTCGAACTCGTACCGAGGTTGCCCGAAGAAGTGGCGTATCTGCTGTGTCTGTTCTGCCGCGAGTCGAGTGTCTGCCGGCGAAGAATCCACGAAGAACCGGTATCCCGTATCGGTCGGGATGCGTCCCGCCGACGTGTGCGGCTGATAGATGTAGCCCCGGTCCTCGAGGGCTCCCATGTCGTTGCGCACCGTCGCCGGCGACACCCTCAGGCGATAACGATCCACGAGGGTCTTGGAACCGACGGGCTCTCCGGTGGAGACGTAGTGGGACACGATCGCCCGCAGGATCAGGGCCTTGCGATCATCGAGGGTTGGCATCATGCGCCCAATCGTACCCCGGTTAGCACTCTCTGATCCGGAGTGCTAACCGGCTACGAACCCCCTCTATTAATGCACCATCGACTCTGCTATCCGGGTGACGTCCGCGCGGTGAAGATCCCCGTAAACCGTGTAGAACGCGTCCCCGTCCCGTTCCAGGGTCGCCGGCCAAAGCACCTGGTGGGTGTCGTTGGGGCTCGGGCCCGTCTGGTCGAACAGCGCCGGGAGGCCGGCCACCGTTCCCTCCTCGGGATCGATGACGCCGCCGCAGCCGAGGCTGAAGCCAACGTCGCCATGCACCACGGACAGAGAGGTGTAGCCCTCCCCCCTCGGCGAGGGGACCTGCATGTTGACGCCGACCGTCAGCTGACCGTCCCACGACCACGCATCCAGAGGCCAACGTGCGTTGAGACGCGCCCCCTCTGGCAGTTCGCTCGGCCACGCGAAGCGGTCTCCGACGAGCTTGGACGCGATGGCGACGGCGTCCTCGATCGTTTCGATGGGCTGGATGGGACCGGCCGGGCTCGCATCGACAACGATCCGGCCGTCTTTCGTGTCGCCGACGAGAATCTCGAGGTCCCGGGCGGCCCATTGCCTCCAGCCCAGCTTCCCGACCAACGACGCAGGCACCGTCCAGTCGCTTCCCGATCGCCGTGCCTCGCCAAGCACCTGCCCGCGAACTCTGAATGGGACGATCTCTCGGTCGTCTTCATCCGCGGCCAGCATCGAGAACGCGGTCGTTGTGCGAGCCCGCAGCGATGAGAGCAGGTCGTTCGCGAACTGGGCTGCGCGCCGGGCCGCGAGAGGACCGCTAGCGGTGGGAGCAGGGCTCGCCGCACCGTCCCACGCGTATTCGAGGACGTCCCAGTCACCGCTCCGCAGATCGAGCATCCCGAGTGCACGCTCGCCTTGACCGTCGAAGAGATCGACGAGAGCGCGCGACCCGTCCTGCGCGAGCGCGAGGCGAGACGCTTCGTCGATGTCGTATCCGGAAGGTGCCGAATGGTCGGTCGTGAAGCCGCGCCGCCATTCATCACGTTTCACCGAGATCACCAACTGGTCGTCCATCTCGCGCAAGACCACGACGCCTCGCCCACTCGACCACGAGTCGCTGAATCGATAGTTGGCGAATGCGGCCGTGAGGTCCCGGGATGGCGACGAGAGCCGCCACTCTCGCCGCGAGGTTCCGGAGAATCCGACGCTCTGGAAGGTGACGCCGGCCGCGCCGATCGGTAGCGCGTAGGCGATCCGTTCTTGGCCCGACGGGAAGAACGGGGCCGGCCACCCTTGCGCGGCACGTTCGAAGGTTCCGGCCTCGAGGTCGTAGGACCAGATCGACGATCCCGCGCCAAACGGGTCGAAGCGCGGATCGACCAACGCGAACGCGAGGCGCTTGCCGTTGTCGGACCACGAGAGATTCATGGGGAATGCCGGCACCGACGAACCGGCCGAGGTGAGGCGTGCTATGGGCCTCGCATAGTCACCTTCGGCCGTGGCGAGCCATATCGCCGACGCGCTACCGGCCGGTGCGAAGAACGCAACGCTGCGCGCATCCGGGGAGAACGTCGGTGACGAGACTCCCGTCATGTCCAGCAACTTGTGGGGATGACTGCCATCTGGTCGCGCGCTCCAGAGGCTCGTGCAACGCACGAACAGCATCCCGCCCACCGGCTCCGAACTCGTCGGCCGGCCCCCGCCGACGATGGCGGATCCATCGTCCAGCGTCGTCACCATGGCGGCCGATAGCGGCGGTTCCGGCCAGCTCTGTGAGACCGACGATTCGCTGCGGTCGGCTCGCAACACAGGCGTCCCCAGTACCCCGGCAACGAGGACGACCACGAGCAATGCCGCCAGGGGCCGGCCACGCGGTGGCGGCGGATCGACAAGGTGCAGACCGGGTCGCTCGGGGGTCGAGTGATGCGGTAGATCGAGTTCTCGGATCGCCACGGCCGCCCTCCTCATCGGTATCCCGTTCCGTATGCATTCCGACTGCGATCACGGCCGCTTGGTTCTCTGTTTAGTAACGACTCTTTTCTCTTCATTCCGGGGGGTCATTCTCAGAAAAGAGTCGTTATCGAACTTTCTTGGGTCTGGGGGCGTCGGATGGGCGTGAGGTGGGACGATGAACAGACGAATAACTGACCGCTCGTGGGGGGCCCGGTGTACGAGCCCGATCCGCAGCTTGTCCGTGCTGCCCGGGACGGAGATCTCGCAGCTTTCGAGGAGCTCGTCCGGGGGTCGCAGGCCGACGTCTGGCGTCTCTGTTTCCATCTGCTGGGCGATCGCAGCCTCGCGGAAGACGTCGCCCAGGACGCCTTCGTCCGCGCCTACCGCTTCCTCAGCCGCTATCGGGGCGACTCCAAGTTCTCGACGTGGTTGTTCTCGATCGTGCGCAACTGCTGTCTGGACGAGCTGCGACGCCTCGCGCGGCGGCGGAATGTCGCCGAAGCGGTGCGCGCCGAGCCCACCAGGGCGACTCACGAATCCTCGGTGCGGATGGAGGTCAGCGACGCGCTCGGCGAACTGTCCGTCGAACTGCGGGAGCCGGTCGTGCTGATCGACATGTTCGGCGAGTCTTACAAGCAGGCGGCACGCATCCTGGGAGTGCCCGAGGGCACCGTGAAGAGCAGGGTGCACCGGGCGCGCGCGTTGTTGGCGCGCTCTTTGGGGGTCGAGGTCGCAGATGAGAGCTGAGATGGGTTGCGACCAGATCAGAGTCGAGCTTTCGGCGCGCCTCGACGGCGAGGTCACGGCAGCAGTCTCGGACGCCCTCGACGACCACCTCACGACGTGCAGCGCCTGCCGCGCGTACGAGGCGAGCCTCGCCGCCGTCAGGCAAGCGATCCGGGTGCGCGCCCTCGAGGATGACGTGCCGGATCTGACGGCCGCCGTCATGCAGCGCGTTAGGGAGGCCGAGCGTCCGACTCGCCACCTCGGCGATCTTGTCCGATTCCGCCTCCGGATAGCCGCGGTCGCCGCCGCCGCGATGGCGTTGGTCGTGTTCGGCGCGTCGTTGCCGTTCACCGACTCCCCCGCCGACGTTGCATCTGCCGGCCAGGTCAGCAGAAACGTGAGGAACGCGGCGACGATGCTCGATTCCTACGAGGCGTCATTCGACATCGTGGAGCGAGGGTGGCATGAAGACGTGCGCACCCGGAGATTCGCCGCACAGGTCTGGTTCAGGGCACCCGAAGATATCCACGTTCGCCTCACAGATAGAACCGAATATCCATCACGCGAGTGGCCGACGAACGATTACGAGATGATCGCCAACGCCGCCCGGTGGTGGATCGAAGAACGCTCGGCTTGTCCCACCGAAGGGTTGCCGGCTTGCCCCCGCCCTTACATCGTCGACTCACCCATCGAGAGACGGGCGGTGCTGGATCGGCAGCCGTTCGATGGGACGACGCCGCTGCCGACAGACATCGTGGTGCCGCTGTCGACCCTCGCGAGCGGGTCGGGCGTCGATGTCCTGGGCAGGACGTCTATCGCCGGGCGAAGCGCTTTGCGCGTGCGGCTGGATCACCGTCGTGCACTACCGCTCGTGAGCGCGCTTCAGGTTGGGGGCTCCTGGCGCGAGTTCCACCCCCTCGACACCGTCGACATCTGGCTGGACGACCAGACGTGGTTCCCACTGCGGTTCGAGGTGCGCGCCGGCACGTCCCCCGACCGTTCCCTCTGGGCACTCCGGCGCTCCCTGTCCGACCGATCCGGCGAAGTCCTCTTGCAGGTCACTGCGCGTTCGTTCGACGGCAATCCCGCGTTGGGCGACGGGATATTCGCGGCGCCACGTTCGGGAGCCGTGCGCGACGGTGGCTTCGAAGCACTCGGTGCGGCGAGCGGCGCGGTGGTGGACGTTCCGCCCGGGCTGCGGCCCTATCGCGCCGGACGCTTGGGGTCGCATCAGATCCGGACCTATACGGACGGACTGACGTTCCTCAAAGTGGCAACCACGCGGACGGGCGACATCGACATCGCCCCGGAGGCCGAGGAACTGAGGACGCCCACCGGGTTCGCTTACTACCTGCCGGCCTCGGCGACCTCGAGCAAACGCGTCGACGTGGTGGGGAAGACGCGGCACCTCACGCTCGAATCAAATCTGTCCCGCGATGAGCTGATCGCGATCGCCGCGACGTCCGAGATCGAGGGGCGCGAGGCGCCCAAGATCCTGCGTCGCTCGGGGGGGACCGTAGTGGCGCGGGCGAACCCCGATGCAGCCCTCGATCGCAATCCGTTCGTGCTGCGGCCGCTCTTCCTGCCGGCAGGCTACGAACCCGCGACCGCGGTCGTCACGACGAACGAGGCCGGTAACGACACCGTCGTCGTGTACTACCGACACCGCGAGATCGAGTTCGAAGGCACCGGCATCCGGATCGCACAGAGTTCCAACATCGCGTATCTGCCTCCTTCTTCGGAGGAGTTCGTGGATGTTGCAGTGGATGGCGGCGTGGGGAGATGGTCACCCGAGCGAGGCGAGCTCGAATGGATCGATGACGGCGTCTACCGCGCGGTGGCGGTTCCGTCGGGTGACCTCGCCACCGCGTCGCGTATCGCCGCCGAGCTGCGATGAGGAAAGCGCGACGCATCGCCGGGCACCTCGCGGCGGCCCTCGTTGGTGCCATCGCAGGCGGAACGATCGTGCTGGCGATCGACGGCGCGACGCGCGACCTGGGACCGCGGCGGCAGGCGTCGGCGCCGACGCCCTTCGTGGAGCCGTCGGGTTCGGTGGCGCCGACGGATCCTGCCGGCGAAGTGTTGCTGGCGTGGAGCCCGGGAGGCTTACCGGCGCGCACCGAGCGCGGCCTCGAGAAGCTGCGGGGCGTGCAACACGCCACGACGGTGCGAGCGGGGCTCGACTGGATCAAGTTCTCGCGCGCGAACGACGGATCGATCATCGACAACCCCGGCGGGGGCCGCGCGATCCCCTTCGAGGTCGCCGTAATAGAACCGCGTGAATACGCCGAGTACGTCGCGCCCTCGGAACGCGACGCGGTCCTCGCGCTGGAACATGGCGAGGTGTTACTGGCTGAGACGGCGGCCGACATCCGCGGTGCGGGTAGGGGTCTGAGCATCCGGATGCAAAGCGGCAACGTCGACGTCGACGACGTGGTGAGCGATGTCGCAACCAATGGATACGAAGGTCTCCTCGCCGGTGACATCTGGCGCGTGTGGCCACGGGTGGACAGATTCGTCCTCATGAAGGTCGGCCCGCGCGCCGACCGACACGCCATCCAGAGGAAGCTCCAGTCGCTATTGGATCCGGACCAGAGGCTGCGGATACGGGCGCAAGGCGAGGTTCCCTTCCTGCGTTACGGCGACGCGGTGCTACCTCAACTCGTCATCAAGCAGCATTTCGGCGAGTTTTCGGCGTCACCCGGTCCTGGCGGTTCGATCTCGGTCGATCCCAGATGGCGCAATAAGAACATCGTGGCGCGTGACGTGCCCGTCCTCGGCACGGTGACATGTCATCGCGGGATATTTCCTCAACTTCGCGACGCGATGGGAGCGCTCCGGGACGAAGGTCTCGCGTTCACGGTCGACACCGCGGACTTTGGCGGCTGCTTCAGCCCCCGCTTCATCGACGCGAACCCGGATGGGCGCCTGTCGCATCACTCGTGGGGCATCGCATTCGATATCAACGTCTCCACCAACCGAGCGGGCACGAGAGCCGACCAAGATCCGAGGCTCGTAGAGGTCATGGAGGAGGCGGGGTTCTCTTGGGGCGGACGGTGGCTCATACCCGACGGGATGCACTTCGAATGGGTCCGCTTCCCCTAGAAGTCTCAGCGCGCCGCGGCGATAGCGCGCTCGACGGCCTCTTCCGGAGTGGCCACCCGAAGTATCGGATCGTGCCCGCCAGTAGGCGTGGAAAGCGCCCATGTATTAAGACCGATCACGGGCTTACCTATCCGTAGAGCGAAACCGATCTCGGAAAGAGTGCCAAATTCACCTTCGATCGCGATGACCGCGTCGGCACTACGGGCAACGAGCATGTTCCGGATCTCTCCCAGACCCGTGGCCAACGCGATGTCGAGATGCTTGTTGCCATAACTTCGGTGCTCGTCCGGCAAGAGTCCCACCGTTGTCGTTCCTCCCGCTTCTTGTGCACCCCGACACACCGCTTCCATCACGCCGCCATGCCCACCACAAATGATGACCGCCCCGCGTTCGGCGAGACCGCGTCCGACCGACTCGGCCGCTTCTTCGGCGGGATCGCTGGGTTCGGAGCCCCCCACTACCGCGATGTACGGGCGATCGCGGTTCACAGAACCGCCGACTGCACTTCGTTGGCTAGCATCGTCCCTCGCGCGGTAAGACGCAGATGCCGATCTGCGAGCTCCACGAGTCCGCTCGTGATGAGAGCTTCGATCCGCAGGCGACGAGTTTCGATGGATGGCCGCCCGAAACGCGCCTCGAAGGCCACGAGGTCAACACCGGAGCTGAGCCGGAGCCCCAGCATCAGAGCTTCGCCCGCGCGCTCGTCGTTGTGCAGGTGCTCCTCGCCGGCGCGGGTGGTCGCGCCGGATGTCACCGCGGCGATGAAGTCGCGCGGGAGACGCGTGTTCCAGTAGCGCGTCCCGTCCAGGTGCCCGTGCGCGCCGGCTCCGAAACCGAGATAGTCCCCCGCGCACCAGTAGACGAGGTTGTGGGCGCAGGCATGCCCGGGCTTCGCCCAGTTCGAGATCTCGTAGCGCTCATAGCCGGCAGCGCCGAGCACCGCGTCGGCAACCACATGTCGATCGGCCTGCACGTCGGGATCCACATCCGGCACGCGTCCGGTGGCAACCATGGTCGCGAGCGGTGTTCCGGCCTCGACCGTCAATGCATAAGCCGACACGTGTTGCGGCCCGGCGGCGATCACCCCTTCCAGGGACCGGTGCCAGTCACCATCCTTCTCCCACGGCGAGCCGTAGATCAGATCGGCATTGACGTCGGCGAACCCAGCGCTCCTAGCCGCGGCCAGCGCGTCGAGGCCACGCGTGGCGGAATGCGTGCGGCCCAAGGCCGCGAGCACGCCGGGGGCGAGCGACTGGATGCCGAGGGAGACGCGGTTGAAACCGGCGATCAGCAAGGCTTCGAAATACGCCTCATCGACCGTCTCGGGGTTCGCCTCGACCGTGATCTCCGCGTCCGGCGCGATCCCCACCGTCGTTCGCACGGCATCGAGGATGAGCGCGAGATCGCCGGGGGGAAGGAGCGTCGGGGTCCCGCCACCGAAGAACACCGACGTCGCTGGGCGCGCGACTACCGCCGACCCGTGGATATCCGCGATCAGCGCGTCGACGTAGGGGCGATGAAGCGCGTCCTGGCCCTCGTAGGTATTGAAGTCGCAGTAATGACAGCGATGCGCGCAGAACGGGATGTGCACGTAGATCCCGAAGCCGGGCTCGGTGAGCCAATCCCCGCTGCGTTTGGTCGGCGCGGCGACGACGCTCATGACTTGGCGGGTTCCTGGTCGACCCGCAAGGCCTCGATGAAAGCGGTCTGCGGAACCTCGACCGAACCGATCTGCTTCATCTTCTTCTTGCCTTCCTTCTGCCGTTCCAGCAGCTTGCGCTTACGAGTGATGTCACCGCCGTAACACTTAGCGATGACGTCTTTGCGTTTGGCGCGCACGGTTTCGCGGGCGATCACGCGGGAGCCGATCGCGGCCTGGATCGGAACGTCGAATAACTGGCGTGGGATCAGCGTGCGCAGGCGTTCGGTCATGCGTTTGCCGTAGTCATACGCCTTGTCGCGATGCACGATCGTCGAGAACGCGTCGACGGGTTGCTCGTTTAAGAGCACATCGACCTTCACCAGGTTCGACGGCTGCAGCCCCACCGGTTCGTAGTCGAGCGACGCATAGCCTTTCGTCCCGGACTTCAGTTGGTCGAAGAAGTCGAAGATAATCTCGCCGAGAGGCATGTGGTAACGGATCTCCGCGCGCTCGGGTGACAGGTAATGCATCTCCTTGAGCTGCCCGCGTCGCTCCTGGCAGAGTTGCATGACCGTCCCGATGTATTCGGATGGCGTAACGACCATCACCGATACGTGAGGCTCGGAGACCTCGACGATCGACCCGGCTTCCGGCATATCGGTGGGATTGCGGACCATCTTCTTCGTCCCATCCATCAGTTCCACCTCGTACCCGACGGACGGGGCGGTGGCGATCAGCGACAGGTCGAACTCTCGTTCCAGGCGCTCGCGCACGATCTCCATGTGCAATAGACCGAGGAAACCGCAGCGGAAGCCGAATCCGAGCGCGCCGGAGGACTCCGGCTCGTAGACAAGCGCGGCGTCGTTCAGTTTGAGCTTCTCCAGCGCGTCGCGGAGCAACGGGAAGTCATCTCCCTCGATCGGATAGATACCGGCGAACACCATCGGCTTCGGTTCGCGATAGCCCGGAAGTGGCGAGGGGGCCGGGTCATCCTTCGCGGTGATGGTTTCTCCGACCTTGGCGTGGCTGACGTCCTTGATGCCGGCGATGAGGTAACCGACCTCGCCCGTGTCGAGCGTGTCGGTCGGCGTCGCATCCGGCGAGAACACTCCGATCTCGTCGGCTTCCGCGTCGAGATCGGCAACCATGAACCGGATCGCCAGGCGCGACTTCAACGATCCATCCACCACTCGTATGTACGCGATAACGCCGCGATAGGAATCGTAGGTCGAATCGAACACGAGGGCTTTGAGAGGTGCGTTCGGATCCCCCGATGGGGGCGGGACCTTGGCAACGATCGCCTCGAGCAGCTCGGGCACGCCCTCGCCTGTTTTGGCCGAGATGCGAAAGACGTCGTCGGGATCGCATCCGATCAGCCCGGCGAGCTCGGCGGCGTACTTCTCGGGCTGCGCGGCGGGCAGGTCGATCTTGTTCAGCACGGGGATGACCTCGAGGCCGGCATCCACCGCCAGATAGAGGTTCGTCAACGTCTGCGCCTCGATCCCTTGCGCCGCGTCGACCAACAACAAGACGCCGTCGCACGCGGCGAGGGAACGAGAGACCTCGTAGCCAAAGTCGACGTGTCCCGGGGTATCGATGAGGTTGACCTCATAGGTTTCGCCGTCGGCGGCCGTGTATTCCATCCGCACGGCGGCGGCCTTGATCGTGATCCCTCTCTCGCGTTCCAGATCCATCCGATCGAGGTACTGCTCGCGCATGTCGCGATCGGCGACCGTGTGGGTCAGCTGCAGGAGTCGGTCGGAAAGCGTCGATTTGCCGTGATCGATGTGAGCGATTACGGCGATCGCTCGCTGGTGGGCCTGGTCCATAAGTCGCCGAGCCTACGCGTCTGAAACGGGCTGTTATCCTGCGGGCTCTCACAATCCCTAGCAAGTGGAGCAGGTGTTAACACGCATGGCCAACATCAAGTCGCAGATCAAAAGGAACCGTCAGAACGTGCTGCACCAGGAGCGCAATAAGGCGACGCGCTCGACTTTGAAGACAAAGGTGAAGAAGTTTCTTACCGCGGTCGAGTCGGGCGACGCCGAAGCCGCTAAGGCCGCTTATCAGGACACGGCTCGTAGCCTCGACAAGGCCGCGAGCAAAGGCGTGATCCACAAGAACAAGGCGGCGAACACCAAGTCCAGCCTCGCGAAGAAGCTGCCTTCTTAGCTCATCTCCTCCGGAGTTAGCCGGAGCCGACGATGGCCACGACGGCCGCCTCGAGGGCGGCCTCCGGTGGCAGGTCACCACCTTTCATCTCGACATCGGTTCGCGCCAGCGTCGCGACCGCGCCGACGAGCTCTTCCTCTTTGTAAGCGCGCGCCTGCCGCTGAAGCCGTTCGGCCCGCCATCCGGGCAGGCCCATGAGATTGCCGACGGCGCTCGCACTTTGGTCGGCGACCCTGCGTGCCCGCAACATCCGCCGTACGTGAGCGCTCAATGCACCAAAGAGCATCAATGGATCGTCACCCTGCTCCAATAAGCGCCGAAGGGCGGTCATCGCGCTGGAAAGCCGGCGTTCGCCAACGGCATCAGTGAAAACGTAGATGCGTTCGTCGGCGAGGCGAGGAAACACGCGCCTTATCTCAGTCGGCCCGATACGGCTCTCGCTCCCGAGAGACGTCGCAAGTTGCGACAGCGCGGCTTCGATGTCGCGCAACTCTGAACCGACCGTATCCAGCAACGCCCAGGCGGCGCGATCGTCGAGCTTGAGACCGTGCGATCGGGCCCTCTCGCGTACCCATCCGGCGAGACGTCGCCCCTTCGGAGCTTCGAGAGTGATACTGCCCCCCGCTTTCCGAAGAGCAGCGTCGAGCTTCGTCTTGCCCGCGGCGATCAGCACGAGCACCGAGTCGGGCGATGGCTCCTCGAGGTACGCGAGCAACGCGTCTGCGTGCTCCTTCTTGAGGCCATCCGCACCGCGCACCACGACCATGCGACGACCACCTAAGAGTGAGGAGGTTTGCAGCGCGGTCACGATCTCGGCCGCCTCAGCGGCCGCGTCGAACGTCATCTCCGACAGGGGGTCCGAGGCGACCTCAGCACGGATGCGTTGGAGGGCTTCGTCGGCGAGGAAATCCTCACCTTGCAGCAGATAAGCAGGCGCGGTCACGCAGGCTCCAGACTCATGTTGTAGACCTCGTCACCGTTGGAGCGCAAAGAGACTGAGCGCCCCCCGAGTTTCACGAGGGTTTCCCATTCGGCCCCCATCCACGCTTCGGCGGCTTCTTTGGAGGCAAACACCTCGCTTCGGCTCACCTCGTTGCCGTCCGCGTCGAGCGTCGACCACTGGAATTCGCTCATCGTCATCAGCCTATAAGCGCGCGAACCGACGAAGAGAAGGAAAGGAAGCGAAAGACCAGCGAGCCAGCGCGGAAGCGAAACGCTGGCGAAGTTCAGATCACCGAAGAAACCAGCACAAAACAGGATCCAGCGCGCACAGAGATCGGCCGGCCACATCAGGATTGGAACAACCTGAGGAGCCAAGGGCGCGGCGATCCCTGAAACGAGCGTCAGGATCGTCGCCGGCGCCACCGCCGGCACTGCGGCAAGGTTGGCGAGAGGAGCGACAAGCGACAGCTCTCCGAACGTTGCGATGAGGATCGGGGCGACCGCGATCTGAGCGGCGAGAGTTACCGCTAACACCGTTGCGATCGGCATTGGCAAGGCCGAGAAGCGCGCCCCAAGCCGCCGTGTGCCGATGACGATGCCCGCGGTCGCCGCCACCGAGAGATGCAATCCGGGCGAGCTCGCAAGCTCTGGGCGCAAGCCCACGCATAGGAGTACCGCGACCCCGAGTGCCGCCAACGGCTCCGTCGTGCGGCCCGTGGCGACCGCGATCAACATCATCGCCCCCATCGCGGCGGCCCGAAGGACGGAAGGATCGGGACCCACGACGGCGACATAGAGAGCGAGTACGGCGAGCGACAGGGCTATGCGAGCTCGGAGCCCGAAGCGCGCGGCGGCCAGCGCGACCGCACCGACGACGATCGCGACGTTGCTTCCAGATACCGCGACCAGATGCGATAACCCGGAGCGTCTGAATCTCTCGCTCATCTCGGAATCGATCAGATCCGTGTCCCCGATCGCGAGACCGCGCAACAGTCCGCTACTGCTGTCGGCGAGTTCAGAGGTTGCGCTCCGAAGCGACGACCGTAAGAAAGCGCTCGTCCGGTGGACGGGATGCGTCGGGGGCCCAGTTGTCTCATGGATAACGTCGAGCTGCGCCGCGGCGCCGGCTCTTGCTCGCGCGCGATCGAATGCGTCGTCACCGAGAGGTAGCAGCCACCCGGTCGCCTGAAGCGACGCGCCCGGGTCGGCGCTCAGATCGTCGACGATCGCCGCCCCTCGGATACTGCGGCCGTCGGCGTGCTCACAATCCATGCCTTCGATGGCAACAAGCGTGCCGAGCCGTCCATGGGACTCGAGGACGCGCCCCGTGATTTCGCAACGAGGTACCGAACGCGCCAGCTCCGTCAACGCAGAAGATCCGGGCGAGTCCGCGTTCAGAGCCGATAATCCGGTAGCGAAACAGAAGAGCGCGGCAAGTGTCTTATGTGGCGATCGCACCGCCAACAATCCGATCCCGGCGAAGACGGCGATCGCCACTGCAGCGGGCCGCGCGATGCGGGCGGGCCCGACGATTGCACCGGTCCACGCGCCCGCGGCCGCGACCCAAACCGCGAGGATGTTCAGATGCTCACGTAGGGCCGGAGCGACTCCAGGGTCGCTGCCCCGATGCCCGTCACCTCGAGCAACTGATCGATGTTTCTGAAGGTCCCGATCTCGGCGCGATAAGCGAGGATCGCCGCGGCCTTGACAGGGCCGATACCCGGCACGCTCTCGAGAGCGCTTTGGTCGGCAGTATTCAGATCGACGATCCCCATCGCGGTGGCAGCGGGGACGGGCGCGTTGGGTGCCTGTCCTCGTCGAACTACCACGATCTGGCGTCCATCGACGAGTACTTCAGCGAGGTTCAGCGACGTCAGATCTGCGCTCCGGAGAACGCCGCCCGCGAGGTCCAACGCGTCGCTGACGCGCGCTCCTTCGGCCAACTCGTAGACGCCGGGGCGGCGCACGGCGCCCGCCACGTGCACGATCACGGTCATAGGCGACGGTTGGGATGTCGCAGGAGCTTCCGAGGCGGCGGCAGGCGGCGCGATCAGCGGCGCGCGCTGACGACCGCCGAGGAACAGTGCGACCGCGATTACCACGCCCACCAAGAAGGCCGCGGATCGTGCGTGGTTTCGCTCCGCCGAGATGGCTTCGAGCCTGCGGATGACCTCCGGGCGCGCGTCGTCCACCTACCTACCTTGACCTCGGGGTTCCGAGCCCGCTGTGAACGCCGTCACGATTCCCCGTTGCCGGCTCACGCCCTTACCCGCCATGATGTGTCTCATGGACGTCGATATCCGGGTCATCCGCCCCGAGGAACTCCCCGCGTTCCGCACTGCGCTTGGTGCGGCATTCGGCGATGACGAGATGCGCGAGGAGTGGGATCCCGTCTGGGAGAACGTTTTCGAGAACGACCGACTATTCGTCGCGATGGACGAGGACCTCGTCTCCGGCACCGCGGGCAACTTCTCGTTCACCATGACCGTCCCCGGAGGCGAACTGCCGACAGCCGGGCTCACCGTGGTCGGTGTCCCACCGACGCATCGTCGCAAGGGCATCGCGCGTAAGCTGATGCGCTTCCAGATCGAGGATGCGCGCAAGCGCAAGGAGCCACTGAGCATCCTCTGGGCTTCGGAAGACGCTATCTATCAGCGGTTCGGATACGGACTCGGAGTGAGCCAGATGAGGATCGAATCCGAACGAGGTCACACCGACTTCCGACTGGCCGCAGAGCCGGCGGGGAGGGCCCGGCTCCTCACTCGTGAAGAAGCGGCGAAGGTCCTTCCCGACGTTTACGAACGCGTGCGAATCGGGACACCCGGGATGCTCGCGCGCAGTCCCGAATGGTGGCAGTACCACAGGTTGTTCGATCCCAAGGAGGATCGCGACGGGGCCGGCAAGATGATGGTCGTCGTCTGGGAAGACGAGGGTCGCGCCGAGGCATACGCGCTCTATCGCTTCAAGGAGAAGTGGGCCTTCGATACCGGCGTAAGCAGCTCTGAGGTCTTGGTCTTTGAGTCGCTCGCGACGAGCGTTCCGGCCACGCAACAGCTGTGGAACTACCTCTTCGGGATCGACCTCGCACAGAAGGTGATCGGTTACTTCCTGCCGGTCGACCATCCCTTACCGCTGATGGTTCTAGAACCACGTCGGCTGAAGATGGGGATCAATGATTCGATCTGGCTCCGCGCCGTCGACGTGCAGGAAGCACTGGCCAATCGTTCCTACGCTCTCCAAGAGACCCTGACGTTCGCGCTGAGCGATCCGTTCTGCGAATGGAACGATGGGATCTGGAAGCTCAGTGCGCCCTCAGGCGGCCATTCCGTCGATCGCTTCGACGGTGATCCCGAGCTGGCCCTCGATTCCTGCGACCTCGGCGCTATCTATCTGGGGGGCACGACCGTCACCGAACTTCACCGGGCAGGACGCATCCAAGAGCTCAAGCCGGGAGCGATTGCGAAAGCCGATGCGATGTTCCGCACCGATCGCAAACCGTGGTGCCCGGAGATCTTCTAGTCAATTAGCGGCCTCGCGTCGCCGCGTCGCCGCCTCTCTTCGGGGCACGCTCCGCTCGTCGTGCCGCTCGGCGCTCGTCCCTTCCCTTCGGGACACGCTCCGCTCTGCCTGCCAGCGGGCCACGTTAGTCGTCGCGATCGCCCTTCCATCGCGGCGGTACACAACGGAGGGCGCCTGAACGGCGCCTCGCCTGTTCACTCTCGGCTCGCCGCACATCGCTCCTCTGTAGAGGAGCGGCTCGCCTCGAGAGCCCGCCGCTCCACGGAAGGGCGATCGCTCCTCCTATCCCGACGAGCAATCCAAGGAGGACTACAGGAGCTCGGCGGGCGTTGTAGTTGGTGTGAAAGATCAGCTAGAGATCCCGTGGCAGCCGTCGTTGTTGGATGCGGCGAGCGAACCGAGCATCGACGAGAACTTCGGTTCCCTCGAGCGCGTCCAGTTAGACGCCAACTCCTGGGTCGACTACGCGCCCGGATGGGTCAGCGCGCCCGAGTCGCTGTTCGCCGAGGTACTCGAGAGCAAGGACTGGGGACAACGATCGCGGCGGATGTACGACAAGGTTGTGATGGAGCCGCGCCTGACCGCGCCATGGCGCGCGGAGTCGGGCGAACCGCTCACTCCTTTACTCGCGGAACGGATGCGGCAGGTGCTGTCGGACCGCTACGAGCGCGATTTCGATTCCGCGGGTTTCAACCTCTATCGCGACGGGCGGGACTCCGTGGCGTGGCATCGCGACAAGATCAAGAAAGAGGTCGAGGACCCGATCGTCGCCTTGGTGGCGTTGGGCGACCGGCGGAAATTTCTGCTCCGCCCGTACGGTGGTGGGAAGTCGACGCCGTTCGCACTGGGTGATGGGGATCTGCTGGTCACCGGCGGCAAGACCCAGAGGACGTGGGAGCACGCGATCCTGAAGGTCGCGAATGCCGGGCCACGCATCAGCATCGCCTTCCGCCACGGGATGGATCCGAAGGCCTACAGCCACAAGACGACGCATCCCCCGAGATAACGCCTCCCAGCCGACACGCTCCTTGCGATCGGGGCAAAACGGGAGGAATCGGGCTCTCTGATGGCGTAGTCCTTTCTTGAAGGGGTAAGGGAAACAAGCAAGCCGGGCGGTCGCGCCCGGCTGAGGGCCTACAAGCGCGGGAGGTAACGATGACCATCCTCAGAAGCGTCGTGGCATCTGCGTTGACCATCGCCCTCGCCCTCGGCCTGCCGGTCGGCGCTGCGGCGGGGCCGAAGCATTCCGCCGACAACGCGACCGTCAAGAACCCCGACGATGGAACCGAGATCGCGATCACGATCTTCAAGCCCGCGGCCGCGTCGCGAGGCGATGTACCGGTGGTGCTTCACTCGCACGGTTGGTCCGGGAGCCGCGAGACCGAGATCGGCGGAACGATCGAGAGCATGCTCGACGCAGGTTTCGGAGTCGTGAGCATCGACCAGCGCGGTCACGGCGAGAGCGGCGGCCAGGCGAACGTCCAGGATCCCGAACTAGAGACCGAAGACGTGCAAGCCGTCATCGACTACATCGCACGCTTGAGCTGGATCCGTCTCGATGGTCCGGGCGATCCCGTGATGGGCGCGATCGGTGGCAGCTACGGAGGTGGCTACCAGACGATGACCGCCCTCGACGAGATCCACGAGACTGGTACGACGCGGTTCAACGCGCTCGCTCCCGAGATCACGTGGCACGACCTCCCGCAGAGCCTCGCCCCTCAGAAGGTCGTGCGCACCGCGTGGAATGTCGTGTTGTACGCAGCCGGATCGTCCATGGTTCCGAACTACATCCACGAGTCGTTCGCATGGGGCACCGCGACCAACCACTGGCCGGACGGGACGTTGTACGGACAGCCGGTTCCCGGCGCGCCGAACCTCGACAAGATCTTCACGCGTCACTCCCCGATCTGGTACGCCCAGCGCGGTATCCAGATCGACGTCCCCGTACTCATCCGTCAGGGGTTGACGGACAACCTCTTTCCTCTGAACGAAGCGGTGCACAACTTCCAGGATGTGCTGACGCCTCGAGCCCGGAGCCAGAGTTATCTGCTCGCGCACAACGGCGGACACGCGCTGCCCAACGTGCTGCCACGGGGCAACAATCCACAGGCAGAGATCGGTGGAGGCGTGGATGCCTGTTCACCCAAGGGCAACTTCACAAAGCTCACAATCGCGTTCTTCGAGCGCGTCTTTGCCGGCAAGTCGACGGCGGGTCTCATGCCGACGACCTACAACTTGACGACGGCCGCGGGCGACAAGTGCCTGCATCTCGATTCTCTGCCGTCCGGCAAGGCGGTGGGAGTAGACCTCACAGGTTATGGACCACCCACGATCGCGACCGCGGGCCTCGGTGCGCCGGTTCACCTCCCGCTTGGAGATGGGCCACTGACGCTGGCCGGGATCCCAACGCTGTCCGGCACGGTAACGAGCGTTGGCTTGGACGCGCGGGCGTTCTTCGGGCTTGCCGTGGGGGCCACCCCAGGCGACGCCACGGTCATCGACAACAACCTGATGCCGCTGCGGAGGATCATGCCGGGACAGGATCAGAAGTTCTCGATCGAGCTCGCCGGTGTGTCGATCGAAATCCCCGATGGTCAGAGCTTGTTCCTCACGGTCACGCCGCTATCGGACATGTTCTTCGGGCATGGCAGCAGGACGCCCGGGGGTCTGGTGTTGAGTGGCCTCGAAGTGGCGGTTCCGCAGGTAGGCCGATAGAGCGATCCCATCGAGTGCGCAGATGAACACGTATTTGGGGTTCGGTTGCGCACTCGGTGAGAGCTTCTAGCCCTCGAGGGCCGAGACGGCCTCGGTCCACTGCTCTTCGAGGCGCGCGAGGCGGCGCTTAGCCGCCTCGTAACGCTTCGTCAGGTCCACGACATCTGCTCCGGAGGAGTAGATGTCGGGGGCCGCGAACATTGCCTCGAGCTCCGCTAACTCGGTCCCCACCGAATCGAGCTTGGCTTCGATGCGCGCGACCCGATCCCGTACGGCCTTCGTAGCGGCGCGCGCTTCGGCTTCGTGGCGCTTCTGGTCCTTCGTCTTGCGCCGCGGAGTGACGGCGGTCCCCTCGGCACGATCAACCTCGGGGACGGTCCTTTCCTGCCTCTTGCGCAGGTAGTAGTCGTAGTCACCGATGAAGTCGGTAACCCGTCCTTCAACGACCTCGACGACGCGCGTCGCAACGGAACGGATCAGGTGACGATCGTGCGTGATGAGGATGGTCGTCCCGCTATAACTCTCGAGTGCGGCCTCCAGGACATCCCGGCTCCACATGTCGAGATGGTTCGTGGGCTCGTCGAGACACAGGACGTTCACCGGCGAAACGAGAAGCTTCGCCAGGGCGAGCCTTGTCCGCTCGCCACCCGAGAGTACGGAGACTCTCTTATCCACATCGTCGCCGGTGAATAGGAAGGAGCCGAGCAGTTTCCGTGCATCGATAGTGCTGCCGGGCGGCTCGGCGCCGCGAAGTTCCTGCAGGACGGTGTTGCGCGGATTGAGCGCCTCGATCTGATGTTGGGCGAAGTAGCCGATATTCACCTTGTGACCGACGCGCCTTTCGCCTGACGTGGGTTGCAAAACCCCGGCCGACAGCTTGAGGAGTGTCGACTTGCCGGCCCCGTTCGGGCCGACGAGGGCGACCTTGTCACCACGCTCGAAGGCGAGATCGAGATCTTCATAGACCGGTTGCTCCCCGTAGGAGAACGAGACATCCTCGAACTCCAGCACCACGCGGCCCGAACGAGGCGGCTCGGGGAAGCGGAGCTTCATGTCCTTGCGCTTCGATAGCGGAACCTCGATGCGCTCCATCTTCTCGAGCGATCTGATGCGGCTCTGCACGCGGGTCGCGAGCGTGTTCTTGTAACGGAAACGATTGATGAACAACTCTGTCTGCGCGATCTTGCGCGCTTGGTTGCGAGCGGCGGCCTGGGCCTGAGCGATCTCGAGCTCACGTTGCGCCACGAAACTCTCGTAGTCGCCGGTGTACATGAAGAGTCGCCGATCGCGCAGCTCGACGACCTTCGTAGCGAGCGCGTTGATCAGATCTCGGTCGTGCGAGATCAGGATGAGCGCTCCCTCGTAGGTCCGGAGGAACCGCTCCAGCCACACGACCGATTCCAGGTCGAGATGATTCGTGGGCTCGTCGAGCATCAACAGATCCGGGTTGGCGAGCAATAGCTTCGCCAGCGCGATCCGCATCAGCCAGCCGCCCGAGAAGTGTTCGGTACGCCGGGCCATGTCCTCCGTCGAGAAGCCGAGTCCGCCGAGGACCCGCTTCGCCTCGGCTTCGACCGAGTAGCCGCCACCGGCCTCGAAGCGGTCTTGGATACGGCCGTACTCGGCCATCAAGGCGCTGCGTTCTGATCCCTCGGACATCTCGGCGATCTCCGTCTGAAGCATCTGCAGGCGGTGACCGAGCTCGCTGACCGCGCCCGCGGTCACGACCTCGTCCAGGACGGTTCGGCCACGGAGTGCGTCAGTCTCTTGCCGGAGGTAACCGACCACCGCGTCTTTGATCAGTCGGATCTCGCCGGCATCGGGACTCTGGTCACCGACGATCATGTCTAGCAACGTCGTTTTACCGGAACCGTTCGGCCCGACGATCGCGATGCGGTCGCGCGCGAACACCTGCAGGTCGGCATCCACGAAGATGTCGCGCGCACCGAAAGCTTTACGTAAGCCGGAGATACTCAGCATGAGACGCTAACGCCGCGAAACGAACGACACGAGCTTGGGCGGCTTCACGATCACCTTGGCCGGGTCGCCGTCGCCGAGATAGTTCCTCACCTTCGCCGACGCGAGGGCGCGCTCGGTCATCTCTTTCTCTGAGATATCGGCGGGCACAGTGATCGTGTCCCGGATCTTTCCGTCGACCTGGATCACCATCGTCGTTTCCGCTTCGATCGCGAGGGATGGATCGAACGTAGGCCACGGTTCGAAATGGATCGAGGTCTCATGCCCGCGACGATGCCATTGCTCTTCGGTCAGGTACGGGGCGATCGGCGCGAGTAACTTCAGCAAGGTCTCGATCAACTCCGCGACGACTTGCGGGTTACCCCCGCCGACCGCCTTGTAGCGGTAACCCTGGTTGACCAGCTCATGAAGCCGAGCGATCGCCGTGTTGAACGAGAAGCCCTCGTAGTCGGACGTCACGATCTTGATCGTGCGATGGATGTGCCTGCGGAGTGCTTCATCTTCGGGCCTGAGTTCGAGTTCGCCCACGTCCAGGACGTCACGGTTCTCCTCACAGAATCTCCACACGCGCTTGAGCCAGTCGTGCGCGACGGGCCCGATCGCGGCGACGCCTTCTTCGGGCCAGTCGAAGTCATCCTCGGGAGGGCCGGAGAACAACATGAAGAGACGCAAGGCGTCGGCACCGTAGAGCTCGAAGGCTTCTTGTGGTTGAACGAGGTTTCCACGCGACTTGGACATCCGCTTGCCGCCCATCTTCACGTCCCCCTGGTTCAAGAGACGGGGGAATGGTTCGGGTGTATCCGACATTCCCATCTCCATCAGAACCTTCTCGAAGAAACGCGCATAGATGAGGTGGAGGACGGCGTGTTCGATGCCCCCCGTGTACTGATCCATAGGCATCCACGCCTTCGAGAGCTCGACGTCGAACGGTTGCGTATCGTCGTGCGGCGAGACGTACCGGTGGAAGTACCAAGAGGAGTCAACGAACGTGTCCAACGTATCCGTCTCACGACGTGCAGGCTTGCCGCAGCTGGGACACGACACCGACACCCAGTCTTCTGCGGTCGCCAACGGCGAGGCTTCGCCCGTGGGGGTGAAATCGACGTTCTCCGGAAGTACGACCGGCAACTGGTCGTAAGGGATGGGCACCTCCCCGCAATCGTCGCAATGGACGATCGGGATCGGCGTGCCCCAGTACCGCTGTCGACTGATCAACCAGTCACGCAGCTTGAAGTTCTTCGCATGCCTCCCAAGGCCCTTCGATTCGAGCCAGTCGGTGACCTTCTTCACGGAGTCCGTAGACGGCGTGCCGTCGAAGGGACCGGAATTCACCATCACTCCATCGTGGGGATAGGGCTCGGTCATCGCGGCAGGCTCCAACGAGCCGTCTTCCGGCTCGATCACGACGCGTATCTCGAGGTCGTTCGCACGCGCGAACTCGAAATCGCGCTGGTCGTGCGCGGGTACGGCCATGATCGCTCCGGTGCCGTAGTCCATGAGCACGTAGTCCGCGACCCAGATCGGGATGCGCTCTCCGTTCACTGGGTTAGTGGCGTGCTTCCCCAGGAACAGACCCTTCTTCGGCCGCTCGGTCGAAGTGCGGTCGATCTCGGTGAGCCGGCCCACCTCTTCCTTGAAGTCCTTGAGGGCGGCCTCGAGATCCGTACCGACGACGAGTTCCTCCGCGAGCGGATGCTCCGGCGCCATGACGAAGAAAGTCGCACCCCACAACGTGTCCGGTCGCGTGGTGTACACGGTGACGGGTTCGTCGATCCCTTCGAGGGCGAACTCGACCTCGGCCCCATAGCTGCGACCGATCCAGTTCCTCTGGAGCGTCTTCAAGCGTTCGGTCCAGCCTTCGTTGAGCTCCATCTCGTCGAGCAGTCGATCCGCGTAAGCCGTCGTCTTGAAGAACCACTGCGTCAGATACTTCTTGACGACGAGCGTTCCGCAACGTTCACACCGACCGTTGACCACCTGTTCGTTCGCCAACACGGTCTTGTCCTTCGGACACCAGTTCGCCGGAGCGGCCTTCCGGTACGCGAGTCCCCTCTCGTAGAACTTGAGGAAGAACCACTGGTTCCATTTGTAGAACTCGGGATCGGAGGTCGCGATCGTGCGATCCCAGTCGTAGCTACAGCCGAGGCGCTGGGCCGAGGAATAGAGCTTTTCGATGTTGGCGTAGGTCCACTCCTTGGGGTCCAGCCCTCGCTCGATCGCGGCGTTCTCGGCGGGGAGCCCGAACGAATCGAAGCCGATCGGATTGAGGACGTCGTAGCCCTGCATGCGAGTGAAGCGAGCGATGGCGTCGTGGATCGAGAAGATCTCGACATGTCCCATATGCATGTCGCCGGACGGATAGGGATACATCGTCACGAGGAAGCGGCTGTCTTCCGTCGGCTTCTCGGGCGCGGCCCAGAGCTTCTTGGAGATCCAGTCGCTCATCCACCGCTGCTCGATCGCGATGTGGTCGTACTCACTCATTTGAATGACTTTAATTGCTGGAACAGCTCCCGAAAGGCGAGGCGCGGAACTCGGGGTAGTCGTCGAACACCTCTTCAGCCGTGGCGACGCTTCTCTTGGTGTCTCGCAGCACCAGTTCGGCGCCTTCGACATCAAAGAAGCGGCGTGCCACGACGTACGTGTTGGCTGCCGGTCCGGCGGGCAGCGCGGCCGATACGACGATGCCGTCGTCGTCGTGACAATCGGCGCCTTCAATGTGGCCCACGGTGCCGCCGTAGGGGAAGACCCCCTCGGATGCTCCGGACCAGATGTCCCCTGTCGACTCGGGAGCCTCGACGCGCTCGAGCGTGCTATCCACGAATGCGAACGCGCCCACGAATTGAGTGGACGCACCCGAGATCTCATCGACGAGGATCTCGAGTCCGGGTTGCCCGTTCATCTCAACGACAGAATTGAGTCGTGGTTCGGGTAATCCACCTTCGGCGCCCTTCTTCCACACGGGCTCCGAGCCCTCCGTTGTCGCGGTCCGTGCGACCAGGAACGCGCGACAGCCAGGATCGCCAGACTCGTCAAGCACGAGATGCGCGATGTCCTGTTGTCCGTCTCCGTCGAAATCAGCCTGCAATTCCGTCTCCTGATCAAGCCATCCGGAATCGATCGCCGCCTCCTGGTTGTCGCAGCCGTCTGTCTCGTTCGAAACCAGAGGCGTAGTGCGCTCTTGTTGCTCGCTTTCCGCAGGTTGGTCATCGCAAGCGAACATAGCGAGACAGAGAACGAGGGCGACCTTCCATCTCGTCATGCGGCGGCGCGCGTATTGCCTAGCCAGCTGCGGTGCAATTTGGCGTAGACGCCACCTGCCACCACCAGCTCACGATGCGTCCCTCGCTCGACGATCTTCCCGCGATCGAATACGAGCACCGCATCGGCACCCTCGGCCGTGCTGAGACGGTGAGCGATGGTGATCGTCGTCCGTCCCTGTGCGAGTCGCTCAAGGGCGTCGATCAACACCGACTCGGTTTCGGGATCGACCGCGCTCGTCGCCTCGTCCAAGATCAACAGGCCTGGATCTCCGATCTGCGCTCGTGCGAGAGCCACAAGTTGGCGCTCCCCCACCGACAAACTCTCGCCTCTCTCGCCGACGATGGTGTCGAGACCGCGCGGCAACCGATCGAGCCACTGGGTTAGGCCGAGATCGTCGAAGGCCGTCCGGATCTCACGTTCTCCCGCGCCCTCGCGACCGTACGAGACGTTCTTCGCGATCGTCGTGTCGAACAGGAACCCGTCTTGCGGGACCATGCGGATCGCGCCGCGGCGAGAGCTCGCCGTTACTTCGCGCAGGTCGATGCCGCCGACGACGATGCGGCCTTCCTGTGGGTCGGCGAGCCGGCAGAGCAGCTTCGCGAAGGTGGTCTTGCCACACCCGGTCTCACCGACGATCGCGATGCGCGCCCCTTCGGGCACGTCGACGTCGATGCCATCGAGGACGACCCCGCCTTCCCGATACGCGAAACGGATGCCTTCAGTACGCAGGGTAAGGGCACCGTAGGGAAGCTCGATGCCGGGATTGGGTTCGACGACCTCGACCGGGATATCCATGACACCAAGCACTTTTCTCCATGCCGCGATCGCCGTTTGCGTTTGATCGAACGTCTCCGCGATCTCGCCCAACGGTTGAAGGAAAAGCGTCACGAGGAACAGGAACGCGACGAGCTCGCCGGCGCTCATCCCCCATCCCGGACCGAACACCACTCCGACGAAGAGGACGGCAGCCATCCCCAGCCCGCCGAAGAAGTCGCTCAGCGGGAGCGTGGACGCCTGGTACTTGTTGGAACGGATGATCGCGCTGTACTGACGCTCGATGGCTCCCTTGAGGCGCTGGTCCATGCGGTCGTCGTATCCGTAAGCGCGGATGACCGCAGCTCCCATGACACTTTCGGATATCTCCGACAGAGTCTCCGAGATCCTCGTACGAACGTCTTCGTAGGCCGCAAGCATTCCGCGTTGCAACCACCGCAGGATGAAAACGACCGGGACCACCATCAGCACGACCACAAGTGCAAGCCGCCACGAATAGACGAACATGGCGATCAATGTCCCCATCATCAACGTGACTCCGAGGATCCAGGACAACGCTCCCCACTCCATGAACTGCAAGAGCTGATCGATGTCCGAGGTCACCCGTGTGACGAAGATCCCTCTGCGTGTCGTGCTTTGCTCGGCGATGCTGAGCCGGTGAATGTGTTCGAACACTCTGACGCGCAGAGATTTGAGGGCATTCTCGGAAGCCCGGACCATGCGCGAGAACGTCGTACGTCCTGCGATGTAAACGAGCGTCACCACTACGGCCGCGAGCGCGCAGGCGGTGTAGACGAACCTCGGCCGGAACCCATCTGCCAAGCCCTTGTCGAGGATCTGTTGCATCAGGATCGGAACCATCAGCGAACCCATTGAATAGAACATCGCCATCGCGATCGTGTAACCGAGGCCCTTGCGCATCTCCGGGCTGTCCGCGAGGCCACGACGCAAGACCTTGAGCGCCCCCGATACCGGTTTGCCCCCGTGGGAGCTTTGCCACCAGCTCATACGGCGGCCCTCTCGTACGCGCGCACCATGGCTTCGTAGTCCGCATAGGCAAGGAGATCGGCGTGCGGCCCTTCCGCGACGATGCGACCTCCGTCCAGGAACAGGACGCGATCGGCCAAGGAGATCGTGGACACGCGATAAGCGATGACTACGAGCGTGGTGTTCAACTCCGAGCGCAGACCGTCGAGGATCATCTGCTCGATCGTGGGATCAACCGAGGACGTCGCGTCGTCGAGGATGAGGATGCGGGGGTCACGCAGCAGGGCGCGTGCCAGAGCGACCCTCTGGCGTTGCCCTCCCGACAGCGTCACTCCGCGCTCCCCTACAACGGTGTCGTAACCCTGGGGCAAGCGCTCGATGAAATCGTGAGCTTGCGCCAGTCTGGCGGCACGCTCCACCGCTGCCCGGGACGCCGGCAACTCCAACGTGATGTTGTCGGTGATGGTCGTGGCGAACAGGAAACTCTCTTGGAAAACGATCGAGACGGCTCGGTTCAGCTCGGCCGGTGCGACGTACCTGAGGTCGACGCCCCCGGCGGCGATGGACCCTTCGGTTGGATCGGCCAAGCGCACGAGTAGCTGCGCGAGCGTTGACTTGCCCGACCCGGTGGCGCCCACCAAGGCGACGGACTCGTCCGGTCGTACGTGGAACGACACGTCGTCCAGCACGCGATGCCCGTCGTAGGCGAAGGACACCCGCCGGGCCTCGACGCTCAACGGCCCGTCGGGAAGTGGCTCGGTGTCGGTCACGGCCGGCATCGTGCTGCGTTCTGCAAACACGGTCTCCAACCGTTCGCGTCCGACGACTGCCCGCGGGATGTCGCCGAGGACCCAACCGATCAAACGCATCGGGAAGGCGATGAGCTGAAAGAGACTCACGAACTGCACGAGGACGCCGATAGTCACGTCGCCCGATGACACCCTCCAGGCCCCCATCGCGAGCAACACGGCGACACCCAGGCTGGGTAACGCCTCGAAGGCCGGTTCGAACGCGGCGCGCTCGAGCCCGAACTGCACGCGGTGTCCGCGCAGGTCCTCGGCCTTTCTTTCCAGTCGGGAGACCTCGTCGGCCTCGCGTCCCAGCGTCTTGACGACGAGCGCGCCATCGAAGCTCTCGTGGGCTACGGCCGAGACCTGACCGATGCTCTGCTGCGCGCGCGACGCGGGTGGTTCGATGCGCGCACCGAACATGCGATTGAGCACGGTGATGACCGGGAAGATCAGCAGCCCGATGATCGCCAGGAACGGATCCGTCACGACGAGCGCGACGACGGCGAAGATGATCAACAGCACGGCGGCCGTCGAGAACGGCAAGGGATGGAGCACCTCAGTCGCGGCCTCCACATCGGCTTCGGCATGCGCGAGTAATTCGCCCGCCGGCTTCGCCCGGTGGTACGCGAGGGGTAGCTCCCGGTAGCGGTCGATGACTCGTGTTCGCAGTGACCTCTGGACGCGCGCCGCAGTCATGCCGGCGAAGTACCGGCGCGTCACGATCGCAGCTGCCTTCAATATGGCTACGGCGAGGACGGCGGCCACGCCCCACCACGCCGTGCCGGTATCTATACCGCCGGGCTCGAACGCAGGCACGATGACCTCGTCGGTTACGCGTCCCAGAACGACCGCGCTACCGACTGTGGTCGCGGCGAAGACACCGGCGGCGGTCACGGCGACGGTGAAGGGACCGGGATGCATCCGGATGTAGCTCCAGATGACCCCTAGTCCACGCGTGAGAACGGTTCTGTCAGTCCTAGTGCTCAATCAAGTGCCTCTCTGCGTCTGAAAAGACGCGCTGAAGGAAGCTTTCTCAGAGGGCGGGCGGGCGGCGCCCTCCTATTGTGCGACATCTCCTCGAGGAAGTGAAACCGCGAAGAGAGGGCAACCTTTCGTGCGTGTCCAGCGTCTCAATTCGTGCGTGTCCAGCGTCTCAAGGGAAAGGTCCTATTGTGCGGAGCTATCACGGTGTCCCGGGCGGGCGACCTTCCCGGACGGAAGGAGGAGCGGTGTACCCATCCCACTTACGGGTATGGCAGCGCGCGCCCGGAATCTTGCTGTGCCTCGCCCTGGTCGTAGCGGGTCTAGGCACGGCCGACGCCGGAGCTCAGACCAGTAGCGATTGCCCGGTCATCATGCCCACCGCCGACGTGCGCGCCGGCATGATCGGGACGGGTGTGACCGTCGCGAAGGGACGCCAACGAGAGAACTTCAACGTCGAGGTGCTTGGGGTGATCGAGGACGCCTTCCCCGGGCGCGATCTCATCGTGGTCGACACGTCGGGCGGTCCCATCGACCAGCACGGCGGGATCTGGTACGGGATGTCGGGCTCCCCGGTATACATCGACGGAAAGCTCGTGGGAGCGGTCGCCTTCGGGCTCTCCTTCGGACCCTCGACGGTCGGCGCGCTGACGCCGGCCGAAGAGATGATGCGTGTGCTCGAATATCCGTCCTCCGAGGAGGGATCCGACGCGCAACGCTCTACATCTACGACGAAGGCCCAACCCTCCGGCGCGATGGCGGCACGGATCGCAGCGCGCACGGGCCAGTCCAATTCAGGATCGTTCGAGCAACTGAAGGTCCCGGTCGGTGTCTCGGGCGGCTCCCCGCGGGTACTGAACAGACTGTCGAAGGTCGTGGAACGAGAGGGCCTTCCGATCGTCCCGTTCGCGGGTTCTTCCGCCTCGCTCTCGCAGAACCAGGTTCCGGCCACAGCCGTCCAACCGGGCGACAATCTCGTCGCCGCGCTCTCGTATGGAGACATCACCTTCGCAGGACTCGGCACCGCGACATTCGCCTGTAACGGCCAGATCATGGCTTTCGGGCATCCCTTCTTCTGGCAGGGCGAGACGACGATGGGCGCGAACGCGGCGGACAGCATCGTGGTCGGGGGCGACGACTTCTTCACCTTCGAGGTCGCGTCCATCGCAGAGTCCATCGGGATGATCGATCAGGATCGTTTCGCCGGTTTGCGGGCAACGACCGCCACCCTTCCCACCACCATCCCGATCAACTCCAGCGTCACCGCACTCAACAACGGCCGCAGCAGAGATGGAACCAGTTCCGCGGTCATTTCCGAGATCGTCCCATTCCTTTCGTGGGCGCACTTGTCCGACAACATCCTCTTCACGATGGATCAGTTCAGCGGAGGTAGCTCGACCGTGTCGTGGACCGTCACCGGGACGACCGTCGACGGTTCCACCTGGGATCTGTCGCGATCGAACATGTACACGTCCAGGTGGGGGATCGCATACCCGTCGACGACCGAGCTCGCGGGACAGCTCTTCACTCTGTTCCGCAACAAGTTCACGGAGATCGAGTTCACCGGGATCGACGTCGACGCCACGGTCACCGACGAGGAGGAGAAGTACCAGCTCGTCGGTGCCGCGGTTTCCAAGGACGGCATCACCTTCAAAGACTCGGACAGAGTTAGGGCGCGTCCCGGACAGTTGATCCATGTCCGCGCCACGCTGAAGCCGTTCGACGAGGACACGACATTCGACGTCGACCTGCAGGTGCAGATCCCCGACGATGTGCGCTCCGACGGCGTGATCGAGCTCGGCACCGGCGGTGGCAGACAAAACGCGGTTTGCCTCTACCGTCCGGGGCGGTGTGTCGAATCCGTGGGCAAGATGGAGACCTTGGAGGAGCTGATCGCCGCCCTCGAGACTCTTCCCAAGAACAACGAGCTGCTGGCCAGACTGCGTATGGGAAGACGAGCGCGGATCAAGGCCGAGGACAGGGAGGCCTTGGATCGAGTCGTGAAGGGGATCGAGCGCATATACGTCTCGCTTGGCTTCGGCGGCTCCGGTCCGGGCGAGGAGCAACCGACGCCGGAAGAAAGACCTCGCTAGCAGAGTAGTAGGACCGAATTAGTGAGTTCAGCGGAACCGAAGGTGGCCGTCGTCACGGGTGCCGCCCGGGGGATCGGTCGGTCCGTCGCCGCGGCGCTGCTAGAGGTCGGCTGGCGCTGCGCCGTCACCGATATCCAAGCCGACCTCGTCGCAGAGACGGCGAGAGAGCTCCATCCCGATGGCTCCAGATGCCTTCCGGTCGTTATGGACGTCACGGCCTCGGACTCGGTCATCCAGGCGGTCACGCGCATCGGCGACGAGCTGGGCCCGATATCGGGTCTGGTGAACAATGCCGGGTGGGATGAGCACCACCTCTTCGTCGATACGGACGAGGACTTCTGGCGCAGGGTCGTCGAGGTCAACTATCTAGGGGTCCTTCGCACCTGCAAGGCGATCGTCCCCGGCATGATCGATCGAGGCCGCGGAGCGATCGTGAACATCGCGTCGGACGCGGGACGAGTGGGCAGTACCGGCGAAGCCGTGTATTCGGGAGCGAAGGGGGCGGTGATCGCGTTCACGAAGAGCTTGGCCCGGGAGACCGCGAGGGCCGGGTTGAACGTGAACTGCGTCTGCCCGGGTCCGACGGAGACGCCCCTCGTGCAAGAGATGCGAGGCGATCCCGACTACGACAGGCTCATCTCCGCCATCGTGAAGGCGACTCCTTTTCGAAGATTCGGACAACCCCACGAGATCGCGACTGCGGTCCGCTTCCTGATCGACGAATCGGGATTCATAACGGGTCAAACCCTCAGCGTCAGTGGCGGTCTAACGATGGTGTGAGTTCCTTAACCGGCAGGGAGGAGCGTCGTGTGCTTCCGGCAGCGTCGCTCCAGCGAATCCTCTCGTTTCCAGCGCGGTCGCACATCTCCGGTGAACAGGACCGGATCGCGCTGTCTGTATGTCTGGCCGGCTTGTTCGTAGATGATGTCGCGCCCCTCGGTGCCAAAGGTTCCCAGATGTGTGGCTCGGAAGTGCGTCGCCACCATCACCTCATCTCCCGGCGGCAGTACGAAGCCCTTCACCGGAATCGGGGTCGCGCTCACGCACCGTCCCGCCCTGCGGTCGGCGGGGGGAAAGGCATGATGCAGAGCGGCTTGGAATGGGAACCTCACGAGGAAAACGCCGATCAGTTCTCCGTTCTCCGGCATCCCTTCACCGAGGATCGGTCGGATCTCGTCGAAGCGAACAGGCTGAGCCGAAGAGTTGATGATCGACGTAGTCATCTCGATGATCTCTTGACCGACGGCCAGCGGCGTCTCCACCTCCCAGAGATTCCCGACGTCCAAAGCGGTGCCGCGCGGGATCGGCGGTGTACGGCTCTGACCTTCATCGCGAAGTAACAGCCAGAGAGCGATAGCTCCGATGCCCAGGAGGATCGCCCCCGTGGCCCCCACGAAACGCTTGCTCAGTCACACCCCCGGCTGCGGGCGAAGATCTCGGGCGCGTATCTCGGCAGCCTGTCGGCGCCATAGATGAAGTGCCGTTTACACCCTTTGCGCGCCGTCCACGAAAGTGCACTGATCTCCGAGTAATTCGCCTGCGAATCTAGCGACACTCCGAAAAGACTCACACCTTTACCGAACACCCTGTTCACGTGTTCGGTAGTGCGAATGGTCACACCCGGTGCCAGTTCCACGCTGTAAGCGTCGCGCATCCTCGGCTGACGGCGACGGATCGGATTTTTGTCCGTACCCCACGTCCAGTTATACGGGATCCAGTAACGCTTCACCTTTTTGCAACGCCCGAAATGAGCCGGGTCTCGAGTCTCATATTCGACGCAGCGTCGACGTCTTTGCCCCGTGTATTCGAACCGCCATGTCTGATGATCGACCCCGGTTCGATTGATCTCCGCGCCGGTGCTGCGACTCTTCTCCTCCATGCGCATGGCGCCCGCGCTGAACGTTGAGCAGCCTCCTGATAGTGGCCAGCAGAATCTGTATGCCACCTGATACTTACTCCCTCGCCCCTCTTGCCACAGAACACTTCCCGACATCGCCTTCGACAGATGCAGGTTCATGAACTTCACGTACTTCGTGACATAACCGCTCGAAGCGCCCTCCTCCATTGCCTCCTCTTCGCACGCGGCATAGGGGTTCCAGGGAGGGGCTCCACTTGCGGGTCCAGGAGTTGGAGGAGGAGGTTCGCTCGTATTGATATCCGAACAGGAGAATCCTGGCGGAGGAGTATCCGCGATTACCTCGCCACTCTGAAGAAGATCATCGTCATCGACGCCTTCCGTATCGGCGGGATCCATCGGCATGTCCATCTGCAGCGTCAGCCGCCGACCATCAACGGGGACTGCAAGCTCAACGTCTCCCATCCATGTTCTTTCCTCGTTGATCGTGCGGATCAGGATGTTCACCTCGCGCCCCGCCGTCTTGCGGGCCTCGGCCATCGCCGCGGCATTCTCGGTGAGCGAGAAGCTGAACCGCCCATCAGAGTTTGCCGTTCCACGGGCAACCTGCTCCGGCGTGAATGAGTCGGGTGCGTCGAAGGGCATCAGATAGATAGCCACCGGTGCATCCGCAGCGCGGATCACTCCACTCGACGACGGATGCGTGAGGTCGAGCACCACACGATCGGAAGCTGTCGTGGCCTCGACCGGCAAGGGCAGTTTCGCCAACAACATGAGTGCAGTGATGAAACCAACGGTTCTCTTCATGCCCGCCCCTTTGAAACCGCGTGACCGGCGCCACGCCACCGTGAATGGATGATACTGACGGAAGTCGTCCTAAGAGATTGGAATCCTGTTCGCTCGGTCTTGCTATGGAGCTACGTCCAGAACCACCTTGTCTCTATCCCATGGGTCGCTTCCGTAGCCACGCTCAACCAGAGTGACGTCCCCCAGCTCGGTGACCTCGAATAGGGCGTAGCTCAGGTTGTCGGAGTTATCGGCCTCGACGATCTGGTGAAGCGAGTCGGTGGTTCCGCGCAATACATAGAACCCCGACAGGGGCACGCCGGGGACCGCCTGAGGAAAGTCGACGTAGTTGCCACTCCGGTTCCACTCGTAGATGTCGCCCCACCCCGTCTGGACGCTGATATCCCCGTCGCGGGCGTCACCACTGTCGTAGTAGTGCTGCGGGTCGCCCTGGTAGAAGCGATGCCAGTCGGCGAGAAACTCATTTCCCGGTCCGAACCCAAGCTTGCGTCCTGGTGCCACCGGGATGAGCTTCGGTTTGCCGTTTCCAGGCCTCCACTCCGGATCTTCAGGCGACAAGAGAGCAACCTGATAGGCGTTCTGGTAGTGGTAATGCCCGTGGAAAACGTCCCATTCCGCGCGACCAGCCGCGCCGTTACGTGTGTCTCGAAAGGTCCCATCCGATGTCAACACGCGTTGCGTCAGGATCGCGTCGTCTCCATCGTCGGTCATGAGGAGCCAGAGCGGCCCCTTACCCACGTTTTCCAAACCGATCGAGAAGCGAAGGCAGAGTTGCGGGATCGAGAACCCTTCCCCGATCGCCTCGACCACTTCTTCAGCCATGCAGGATGCGTGAAGGCCGGGAGTTCCAACGCCCGGGCGCCAGGTCGCGCTCGAGTTATTGAAGTTGAACTCGAAGGGAGGAATGATCCGCAGATTGGGTGGTAACGGGATCATCCGTTCTTCCTTCGTTGCTACCTCTCGAGCCGCGAGCTGGGCACGCATGCGAAAGGCCATATCCATGACACTCGTCGGGATGACTCGGACGGTCCACAAGCCGGCTTTCGGGCGCTGCACGAATAACTCGACCGCGTATCCTCGGATGAAGTCGAGTGGGTCTTGGTTCGCGCGCTCGGTAGCGACTTCTCCGTCGGGATCGATCAGCTGGACGGTGAAGAGCATCTCCGGTGCGCTCTCGATGTTGTCGGGCCATGGCCTTACGTCCCCCTGATCTTGCAGGTGGGCCGCGAGGGACACGCGCAGTTGCGCGCCTCCTCGAGCGACGTCGAGCCGGTAATCCCAGCACTCGCCTGCCACCCCGCAGAGATCCGGATCGCGTACCTGGGCGAGGTCGACTTTCTCGCCGTTCCAGAACGCAACGTCGCCCGGCTTGAGCTTGTGGTCCGCGTCGTTGGGCCCGCCGGAGGCCGGGCCGGGAGCGAGCGCGGTCGCAAGGAGCAATGAGATCGCCGTTGCCGCCCCGAAACGACGGCGCGC
>JALZEA010000033.1 GCA_030862265.1 Actinomycetota bacterium
TGGCCCGCGTTCGACATCGACTCTCAGGGGAACCTCTACCTGGTGTGGGACGAGTCCGGCAGCGGTGACCGTCCCGCCGGTGTGTACTACAGCTATTCGACCGACGAAGGCCGTACGTGGGCAGATCCGATCAGGGTGGATGAGAGCAACGACTCCGACCTGTGGCCGTGGCTTGCGGTAAGCGGCCCCGGAAGCGTCGCGATCGCGTGGCTCGAGGCGTCCGAGAAGCTGCCGGACAACGATCCCGAAACCCCCGGCGATCACGGGTGGCGGATCGTCGCGGCGCAGTCCCTGAACGGACTGGGCTGCGACCAAGACCCCGATCCCGGATTCCGGACTGCGGTCGCGACCCCCGAGCCCATCCACACGGGAACGATCTGTAACGGCGGCACGGTGTGTCAGGCGCAGGGGATCGATCGCCGTCTCGGCGATTACTTCTCGATTGAGATCGACAACAGCGGAGCGCTCTGGGCGGGGTACTCCGATACTCGCCAGGGCGGCGCGGTCGCGCTCCCAGGCTACTTCCGTCAGACGGGCGGACCGAGCTTCGGCCGTAATACCTCCATGCCATAGGACAAGTGGTCAACAGGAGGGAGTGATCCATGTGCTACACGTGCGGATGCAAACTTCCTTACGAGGATCATGGTGATCCGGCGAACCTCATCGAGGACCATCTAAAGGACGCCGGCCAGACCGATACGATCAAGCACGCCGGGGTGAAGACGGCTAAGGAAAACCTGCTGGAGCTGCTCGTGGCACAGAAGAACGCCGGTGACCTCGAGCGGCCCAAGAAGGACTACAACTGATCGGTTCTTCAAGCGCGCTGCGACCGATGAGTTTCGGCTCCTCGTGCGGTCCAAACCACATTAGTAACCAACCGCACGAGGAGGAGACCAAATGGGCAAGATCGTTGTTACCGAATTCATCTCTCTAGACGGTGTAGTAGAGGATCCGGGCGGCTCGGAGGACTTCAAGTACGGAGGGTGGAGTTTCGAGTTCTCGCGGGGCGAAGAGGGCGAGAATTTCAAGCTCGACGAGACCCGCGAATCAGAGGCTCTGCTGTTAGGGCGGGTGACCTACGAAGGGTTCGCGGACGCGTGGCCGACGCGAGGCGGCGAATTTGCCGACTTGTTCAACAGCATGCCGAAATACGTCGTCTCCTCAACCCTGGAGAACACATCGTGGAACAACTCCACCGTCATAAAGGGCGACATCGCGCAAGAGGTCGCAGCTCTCCGCGAACAACTCTCCGGGGACATCGTCGTCCACGGGAGTGTCCAGCTGGTTCAGTACTTGCTGGAACACGACCTCGTGGACGAGTTGCGCCTCATGGTCTTCCCGGTGGTGTTGGGCCGTGGCAAAACTCTCTTCGGAGAGACGAGTGACAAGAAGACGCTGGAACTCGTGGATTCCAAGACCGTTGGCGATGGCGTGAACATCCAGGTCTACTGCTCGCCGGCAGCTGCCCGCTGACATATCTGCGAGTGGCGGTCTTCAGAGTCGGCCGATCGTGACGGTCGGTTCTAGCCCGAGGAAGCGTCCCAAGTCCGCGCCGGCCGTCTCTAGTGCGCGGGCATGACTCGCTTTCGGAGCGTCATAGGTGAGGATCACGACTGCAACTCCGTTCTTCTTGATCGTGCGTTTCCAAAGGCCCGCCACGAGACCGTTCACCAGCACCACATCGCGTGGCACCTGGCGGTCCTGCCAGGCGGCACGCACGGCGGCCGCGTGCTGATCCCCGAAGAAACGTGACGTCGTGTAACCGACGATCAGCTCATCGTAGGTCTGCAACAGCTGGGCGCCGCGCGTCGTAAGGGCGCGACCTTCATCCGAAGCCATAGACCAGAACGACAGGCCGTCGATGATCACTCTCTCTACCTCGGGGCCGAGTATGTCGAGTGCGTGCTTGATGTCGGACACCGTGAGGCTCGACCACCACCGGAGATCCTGGATCGTCGCGGGGCCATGGCTCCTGAGATAGCGACGGGTGAGCTCCACGAGTGCCCCGTCTCGGTCGAACCGAGGACCTTGTGGGGCGCGTTCGTCGACCAGCGCATAGGTGTGTTTCTTGCCGGCTCGAGGCCCACTGCAGATGACGGCCTCGAGTTCGAGATGCATGAGCATGTAAGGAAGGCGCTGTCCCGACCGGTCGATCTTCGCGCGGTCGAGGATCTCGCCGATCTGGTCCCTGGTCAGAGCATTCCCTCCGCCCAGTGCAGAAACGATCCGGGACTCGCATCGCCCGAGGATGCGTGCATCCAGTCCGAGCTCCCTATAGCGCGCCGCATTGGAGCGCTGGACGCGTGGGCCGGCAAGCGTGAGCAGCCACCGGATGTCGTCGCGCGCCACGAAGTGCCAGGTCGGCCTCAGGACGTGGGTGCGCAGGATCGACCCATCGGCAACGGCCTCTTCAATATCCGGATCGAGGACGTTGGCGGAGCGCTGGCCGATGGACCATTTCGCCGGGCCGTAATCCTGGGATTGCATCGCGCCGTGCCAGCGAACGACGTCTTCTGGGGCGGAGAATGTATCGCCCGCGAGACGAGAATTGTCCAAGCGCCAGCGCGCGATCTGGGTGGCCTTCACCCGCCCAGCCTAGGAGCGAGCGGGCAGCTAAGGAGTCGTTGCCTCTGCTTCGATGGCCGGGGGAGGAGTCGGACCAGCTTCCTTCTCGGGGGCCTCGGCTGTGATCTTGTCGGCTTCCTCATTCAAAGAGCGCAAGCGCCCGAAGATCGGGATCGCCAGCACGGTCGCTAGGCCCCCGACGACGAATCCCGCCGGGATCGACCGCTCCTGCGACAGGTAACCGAGACCCGCCTGGCCTCCAACGCTGCCGACACTGCCCATCAAGGCATCGAAGGACACGAGGGTCGCGCGCTCGGACGTAGGGATCGACGCGTGCAAGTAAGTCTGCCGGACCGGCTGTAGCACTCCACCGGCGACCGCACCGATCAAGAAGATGGGAACGGTCACCCAGAAGGACTGGATGGCTCCGGTAGCGACCATCGTCGCGGTAGTGACCGCGGACGCGCCGATAAGGATCGTCGTTCGTCTCCGGCCGGGTACTGCCAACCGACGGACGAGAGAGTTGCCGAGTATGCCCGCGAGCGAGAACAGGGCGGCGATCAGACCGGACAGCCAGATCGCATCCTCCCCGTAGAGCTCCAGGAAATACGGCTGCCATGCGTACCAGGCCCACGCGAAGAAACCCCACGCGAGGAACGAATCTATGACGAGGAGTCGCATGGCGGGGGCCTGCCAGCCGTAAGTGATCCCTGCGCGGCCGACCTTACGCATCTCGCCGACGATCCCCTTGAAGCGCAGTGTTCGTGGGGTGAATCCGATGTCGTGCATCGTTCTGTATCCCACTCCGAACGCCATGAGCAACAACGCCACACGCGCCAGGTAGGGGATAGAGAGGTGAACCTGACCCAGGACACCTCCGCCGATGGTTCCCACGATCATCGCGATGCTCGAAACGGTCGCGGCGCGGGCGAACACGCCGTCGAGCGCGTGCTGATAGCCGGTCGCCTTCAGGGCATCCACGAGCCAGGCTTCCACGGCTCCCGAATAGAAGGTGAAGCCCAGACCGAGGATCACTCCCGCAAGACAGAAAAGGAGAAGCCCGCCTCCGATCGCGGCTACTCCAACGTACGCAAGGGTGCCGAGCGCGAGGGTCGCCTCGGAGAACAGGAATGAGATCCGGCGACCTCGTGTGTCGGCAACGACGCCGGTAGGGACTTCGAACAGCGCCATGGCCGCAGTGAACGCGGCGTTGGCGAGGAAGACCTCGAAGATGGAAAGGCCCGCGTCTAGCAGAAAAAGAGTGTTGATGCCCCAGATCAACGACGCCGACAGGGTGAATAGGGCATTGATCAAGAGGTAGCTACGGATGACACGCTTCGGATCCATCGTCACGCCGGCACCCTTCGGACCGTGGGGCGACGGAAGCGCCCTCTCTCCTTCTCAACCTCATCTCGGATGCCGCACCTGTTCACGTGGTCGTTCACCACTCCCATCGCCTCCATGAACGAATAGACGGTGGTCGGACCGACGAACGACCACCCACGTTGCTTTAGATCTTTGCTCATCGCCGCAGCTTCCGCGCTCGTTCCAATGCTCATGAGCGCGTTCCAGTCGGCGGTCGCGGATCGAGGCCGCTCGTCCGGTTCGAAGGACCACGCATACGCGGCGAGACTTCCGAACTCGTCGATCAGATCCAGGCATCGCTTCGCGTTGTTGATCGTCGCTTCGATCTTTGCTCTGTTCCGCACGATCCCGGCATCGAGCAGCAGACGCTCGACGCTTCGAGCGTTGTAGCGCGCAACGGAAGGGATGTCGAATGACTTGAAGGCACGGCGGAAGTTCTCGCGCTTACGGAGGATCGTTAGCCAACTCAGACCCGACTGGAACCCTTCGAGGCTGAGTTTCTCGAACAGGCGCTTGTCGTTCGCAACCGGCCGTCCCCACTCGTAGTCGTGGTAACTCTCGTACAGAGCGTCCCCCACGCACCACCAGCAACGACTGACACTGCCATCTGTGGTGATAACGCCGGTCTTGGGGACTTGCACGTGCGTAGCCTAGGGGTTGGCTCGCGGACGATTGGAACTGTTGGATCAGTCGCTATACGAGAGCGAGATCGCGCGCACGCCGACCTGTGCGACCCAGTGGGAATAGCACAAGTAGTCGGGATTACCCAAGTACATCTCACCCATGTAGAGCTCCGGGCGTCCCACGTGGTAGCGGATGAGTTCCGCGTAGTTATCGCGATAGCGCGTGTCACCTGTGGCGCGATACATCTGATACAGCGCGAACGCTCGGGTGAAATTGAGGCCGCCCGCGTGACAGTTCGCCGGATCCTCGACGGGAGGAATGTTGTAGCCCTTCGTCAGCCTTTGTGCCACCCATGACTTCGCCGCATCGCCTTTCACGTGGAAGACAGCGGCGAGTCTCATGAGGCACGCCGGCTGGAAGCCGCTGGCGTTCTGGGCAGTGTCGTTCTTCACCGGACAGAGTCCGTCGAGCGATGCCTCGACGAGGGGCTCGGCTGCGGCCCGAACAGCCGCAAGAAGCTCCCTGTCCTTCGTATATCTCGCCCAGACGTCGAGGTTGATGAGCGACCAGCTGTAGTTGGGGTGCGCGGTGTTCAGGATGAACTGCTGCGCGTCGCCGCGTTCGGCGCGAGTCTCGAACCAAGACACCATCTGATTCGCCGCGAAGTTGGCCATCGCCCGGAAATCCTTCTTCCCGGTCGCCAGCTCGCGCTCCCGGGCAAGGACTAAGAACCAGCCAAACCCGTACGGGTTCTCCGTCAATGGGAAATTAGGCGCCTTGGCCTGCTGGTAGATCTCTTCCGTCGGTATCAACGAGACGCCCTGAGGGGCGATCTGTGCCTGCGCAAGGTCGAGATACTCCTGCTTCCCGGTGCGGCGGAACAGCACGTGGTGCGAGTACGCCGCATGGACCGCGGAATGCCAGTCGAGGCAGCCGTGGAAGATCGGACTGAGGGGATCGATCAAAGAATCGCGGCGCTGGAAGCAACTGATGAACGCCGGGCCAAGGGTCTCGTAGAGCTCGTTTCGGTCGGCGAGGAACTTCTTCCAGGTGGAGCCGGAGCCACCGGCGGCATTCGCGGTCGCGGGAAGCACGAGCGACGAAGCAAGCGTCGTCGCTAGCAGTGCGATCACAAGGAACCTGCGGTGCCGTGACATTGGTTTGGTTGTGCCCTTCCTAATGGGGTATCTGGAGTGGTTCGGCGCCGGCGACCCATCTCCTACCCCAACCGGATCGACGGCTTAGGCTCGCTCCGTGGCCGGCGCCTCCTTTAGGTACAAGTTCAAGGTTCTCGCGCATTACGACGCTCGCACGGGCGAGAACGAACCCACGATCACGGCGACCTTCCTCGCCGGACGCGACGATCATCTCGTCTACAGCGGGACGCTGACGATGGCCGAGCCCGAATGGGAGGCCTTCAGTAACGCGCTGACGGCTGCGCTTAAAGACGCGGTCGAGATCGAGGACGAACGGCCCCGGGCGACCTCCCGTTAGCGGAGGCTCGGAGCGCGCATGGACCCAAACTCCCCGGTCGATCCCAACCAGTACGACCGGTTCATCCTGAGGCAGAAGTTCCGTTTCGTAGTCAACGAATACGTGTTCTCGCTGCCTGCCGCCGACGGTGAGACTCCGGGGCAACCTTTCTGTTTCGTCAAGCAGAAGGCATTCAAGTTCAAAGAGGACATCCGCTTCTACACCGACGAGACTCGCTCGACGGAACTCATGCGCCTGAAGGCGCGTCAGAGATTCGATCCGTGGGCACGTTATGAGATAACGGCCGCCGACGGCAGCAAGATAGGACAGATCCAAAAGGTCTTCGGGAAGAGTCTGCTGCGCTCTTCGTACGTGTTGTTCGATTCGTCAGGTAAGGAGGTCGCGAAAGCGACCGAGAAAAATCTGCTGGTCGCGTTGTTCCGTCGGCTCGTGGGTTTCATCCCGAATCTCGGTTCGTTGGCGAACTGGTTGCCTATCCCTTACCACTTCACGTTCTCGCGCGACGGGACCGAGCTCGGGATCCAACGGCGTCAGCTGTGGAAGCTGAATGACACCTACACGATCGACTTCAGGAGCGACCCCGAGCGCACCGTCGATCGGAGATTGATCCTCGCAACCACCGTCGGGATGGACGCGCTACAAGCTCGCTGATGGCTGCTTCCTGGCCCGAATATCTAGCCGCCGCCGCGGACGCGCCCGATCTGATGTCGGCGCGGATGCAGATGGCTCTGTCGCTGGGATGGCACATCGTGATCGCGTGCTTCGGCGTCGGTTTCCCGGCGATCATCCTTATCGCCGAGTGGCGCGGATGGCGCCGTGCCGACGAGACCTACCGATTACTGGCTCGCCGGTGGGCGTCCGTCCTGGCCGTGCTGTTCGCCGTAGGGGCCGTGTCGGGAACGATCCTTTCCTTCGAGCTCGGCATCCTGTGGCCGGGATTGATGGACAGGTTCGGCGAGGTCATTGGTCTTCCGTTCGCGATCGAGGCAATCGCGTTCTTCGTTGAGGCGATCTTCATCGGCATTTACCTCTACGGATGGGACAAGCTGTCGCCCCGCGCTCACTTCCTGAGTGGGATCCCGATCGTCGTCGGCGGCATCGCGTCCGCCTGGTTCGTCGTCACCGCGAACGCATGGATGAACCAACCGCGCGGTTTCGAGATGGCGGGGGATCGACTGACGAACGTCGATCCTTGGGCCGCGATCCTGAATCCGGCAACGCCCGTCCAGACGACGCACATGATCCTCGCCGCGTTCATGGTGAGCGGCTTCGGGGTCGCAAGCGTCTACGCGTTCGCGCTGCTCAAGGGCAAGAGAGACCGATACCACCGACTCGGCTTCATTCTGCCCTTCGCGGTCGCCGCACTCATCACACCTATACAGATCGGGGTCGGTGACTGGGCCGCTCGTTTCCTGGCCGATAACCAACCGGCGAAACTCGCGGCGATCGAAGGCCTGTACGAGACGACCCGTGGAGCCGCTCTATCGATAGGGGGGATCCCCGACGGCGAGGATCTGCGTTTTGCCATTCGCATCCCCAACGCACTTTCGCTGCTGGCGCAACACGATCCGAACGCCGAGGTTCTGGGGCTCGAGGAGTGGCCCCCAGATGAACGGCCGCCGGTAGGTCCGGTTCACGTTGCGTTTCAGGTGATGGTCGCGATCGGGCTGGGACTACTGGCACTGGGCGCGTGGTTCGCCTTCGTGTACCTGCGGAAGAAACAACTTCCCGGTCGATGGTTCTTGCGCGCGGCCGTTGCTGCGGGCCCTCTGGCTGCCGTCGCCCTCGAGGCCGGATGGATAACAACCGAGGTGGGGCGGCAACCGTGGATCGTGTACGAAGTGATGAAGGTCGAGGACGCCGTTACCCACGCGCCGAATATCAGGTTCGGGTACTACGCGCTGATCTTGATCTACATCGCGTTAACCATCGGGACGATCTTTGTCTTGCGTCGCCTCGCGGCCCGCCCGATCCCTGAGGCCCCCGCCGAGCCGGCGCCGATGGAGGGACTGGCGTGACCTGGGCGGAGATCGTGCTCGTCATGATGTGGCTCGGGCTGACGGCTTACGCGTTGCTAGGCGGAGCGGATTTCGGTGGTGGTTTCTGGGATCTCATCGCGGGAGGAGCGAAACGCGGAGCTCCACAGCGTGCGTTGATCGAACATTCGATCGGGCCGGTGTGGGAGGCCAACCATGTGTGGTTGATCTTCGTGCTGGTGATCCTGTGGACTGGTTTCCCTGCGGTGTTTGCCGCGCTGGCGTCGTCGCTGTATGTGCCCCTGACGGCCGCCGGGTTGGGCATCATCCTCAGAGGTGCCGGCTTCGCGTTCCGGAAGGTGGTCGAGGGGATACCTCTCAAACGGATCTTCGGTGCCACGTTCGCCTTGTCGTCGGTCATGACGCCTTTCTTCCTGGGCACAATCGCAGGCGCCGTTGCGTCGGGCCGCGTCCCTCCCGGCAACGCGGCGGGGGATCCGGTCGTGAGTTGGCTGAATCCCACATCCGTGCTTGGCGGGATCCTTGCAGTTGGCTCCTGCGCCTACCTTGCCGCCGTGTATCTCACGGCCGATGCAACCCGGGACGAAGAGTCGATCCTGTCCGAAGGTTTCCGTGCGCGTGCGATCGCGACCGCGATCGTTACCGGCGCCGTTGCGCTGGGCGGCATCGCCGTGCTGCGCGCAGACGCACCCGATCTGTACGACGGATTGACGGGGCGGGCTCTCCCGCTGGTCGCGTTGTCGGGGGCGGGAGGGCTCGCGTCCGTCTTATTAGTTCTTCGCCGGTCCTACGTGGCGGCGCGACTCGCCGCGGGATTAGCGGTCGCCTCCGTGCTGTGGGGGTGGGGCGTGGCGCAGTACCCCGACATGCTGGTGGGACGGATCACGATCGCGGAGGCCGCGGCGTCGAGCGCGAGCTTGAAAGCGGTCGCGATCAGTCTCGGGATCGGCACAGCCCTGTTCGTGCCGGGACTGGTATGGCTATTGGTGTTGTTCCAGCGGCCAAAAGAGGCCTGAAGGGACTAGCCACGTCCCTCACCGAGCCCACTTTCGGTATCGATCCCGTTCCACAGAGGAACCACCACCCGTCGTGCTCCTTCGCTACCCTTGATCCGGATCTCGCGCAACTCGCTGTTGTTGTCAGTCGATTGTTCGAACAGGAGGCCCGCGGGGTTCGCTTCGACCCTGATGAAGTAGGTGCCGTTCGGCAGGGTCGTGATGTTGAAGGACTGTCCCGGGATGCCCTGGAAATAGGTGTCCCCCCACCCGAGCGGCAGGGTTTCGCGGACCCACAACGAACTCGGTCCGCCGCACGCGGAATAGAGCCCGATGGCACCCGGGTTCCACACGGCGCCCTCGAGAGCGAGATCGATCGCATCCGTGGGAGCGAGGCAGAAGGCTTCCTTCTTGCTGGCGACGGTCTCCTGCTGGGTCGCATCGAGCAACGAATAACGAGTGAACTGAAGGAAGTGCCAGTGTTCATGCCTCCGGCGTGGATCGAAGCCGAGCGTGCCGACCTCAGCTTTCCCCACGATCTGACCCTCTTCGTAGAAGTATTGGAAGGCGTCCATCACGTCCTCGGCTTCGCGGCGGAAACCTTCCACCACCAGCGAAGATGCTCCCCCTACCCCTATCGTCGCCCCGAAGTTCAGGAACGATCTGACGCGGCGGTTCTCGACGGAGATCCCCCAGGACGGAAGCGCGTAGAGATCGGGAAGGGTTGCGGGATCCGGGGCGGTGACGACCGGAACGGCAGCGGTTGCGCGTCGGCCTTGGGTTCTGCGCCGGGGACGCGGGCACTCCTCGCAATCGCGTGTGCCTCGCTTGACCCGTACCGCGACCGTGGCGGTGCTTCGCGTGGGATCGATATCGAATAGATCCGTATAGGGCTCGGCGATCGAAGCGGTCAGCGTGTAACGGCCGAGAGGCAGGTCAACCACCGGGCCTTCGTATCCCACGGCCCAGCCGGCGTCGATGCCCCACACCATCGAGCGAGCGAACGGGTTGGTGTAACAGCCTTCTGGATAGCTGGGGTGGAAGGGACCTGAATCGTCGATCCGTTCGCGCCCGTAGCCGTTCGGACAGAAGG
>JALZEA010000103.1 GCA_030862265.1 Actinomycetota bacterium
CCTGATCGAAGCGGCGCAGCTCCCGGTAAGAACCGTGCTCGAGCTCGGCAGCGGTGGCGGTAACAACGCTTCCCACCTCAAGGCGCACTTCGACCTAACGCTCGTTGACCTGTCAGAAGACATGCTCGCGCTGAGCAGATCGATCAATCCCGAGTGCGAGCACGTCCCGGGGGATATGCGCAGCGTTCGGTTGCAGCGGGAGTTCGATGCTGTCTTCCTCCACGATGCCCTGGATTACATGACAACGGTGGACGACCTCCGATCCGCGATCGAGACTTCGTACGTGCACTGTAAGAAAGGAGGCGCCGCCCTATTCGCGCCCGACCACGTGCGCGAGACACTGGTGGCAAAGACCGATCACGGCGGCCACGACGGCGAGGAACGAAGTCTGCGCTATCTCGAGTGGACGTGGGATCCGGATCCCGACGATGACACTTACGTTGCCGACTACGCGTTTCTCTTGAGGGACGCGAACGGTCGAGTCTCGGTCGAGCACGATCGGCACACCCTGGGCGCTTTCCCTCGAGCGACGTGGATGAGCTTGATCGAGGAGACCGGCTTTCGGGCCGAGGCGCGTCCGGGGATCGAGGACGAAACGGCCGAAGAGGTCTTCATCGGAGTCAAGGTAAAAAGACCTAGCCGGTGAGACCCGAGGGCGCGAGGTCCGCCACCACTGGGTAGTGGTCGGACGGCAGTCGTCCCTCCGCCGGCGCGCGGATGATGTCGGCGGATAGCACGCGCCATCGGACGTCGCAGAGGATGTAGTCGAGCTTCCGCGTTCCCGAAGTCTCTCCGTAGTGGTGGACGGTTTGGACATCGACAGCATCGGGATGGATCTCCCGGAACGTGTCGAGGAAACCGGCATTGCGCAACGTGGCAAGTGGCTCGGAGGCCTCCTCGGCGTTGAGATCCCCGAGCACGACCGACGGCAAGTCCGGCGCGAGAGCCACCCTCGTCACGATCACCCTGGAGGCCTCGACCCTCGCCACACGGCCCCATCTATCGAGGTGCGTATTGAACACGGCGAAGCGCGATCCGGATCGTGTGTCACGAATCTTTGCCCAGGTGCAATGCCGAGGCACGTCTGTATCCCAACCTCTCGACCCTTCGGTATCGGGTGTCGGCGAGAGCCAGAAGTCGCCCGACTCGTCGAGGTCGAAGCGGCGCGCGCGGAAGAAGAGCGGGACGTATTCGGCGGTCTCACCTACGTCTCGAGGCTTCCCGATGCCCTGATATCCGGGGAATGCCGCGGTGAGGTCGGCGAGTTGCGGCCGCAACGCTTCCTGGAATCCGACGACATCGGGATCGCATCTCCTTACGGTCTCGACGACGGACGCGACGCGGTCTGCCCACCGGTTGCCGGGGGAATCCAGGATGGTGTCGAAACGGATGTTGAAGCTCATGAAGCGGATCGGTTTCGTGGTGGGGTTCATCTCCGCGCCTATGACCTTGAACTGTGGTTAGTGCTCGGCTGCCGCCGAGAGTTCCGCGAGTTGTTCGATCACACCCTTCTTAACGGGCACCCGCTCCGACAGGGCGAAATAGACAACGCTCAACATCTTCTGTGGGATCCGTTGCGCGCGGGAGATGAGGTAATCCCACTCGAGGTCGTTGTTCGACATGATGTCGATCATGTTGAACCAGTGGTCGCCGATCGTTTCGCGATCGATCGCTCCGGCCAAGGAAGCGACTTGATCCTCGGGCGCCATCACGTATGTCGTTGTTCCGAACATCTCCCCTTTCCTGCGATGGTCCTTGAAGCGAGCATCGAATGTCGTCCCATTCTTCAGCTCGTGCATGAGATCGATCGTGACCCCGTCCTTGAACGCCTTGTGTAACCAGGAATGCTCCATCTCGGTGACGTCGTAACCATCGTCTGCAAGCTCATGCAGGATGCGGGAGGCGTCTTCTTCACGGATCACGAGATCGATATCTCCGATCCGGGTTGCTCCGCCGGTCCAATGATCGGTGGCCAACCCTCCACCGACTGCGTAATCGATCTCGAGCCTCTCGAAAAGGTCGATCGTCGCGCGAAAGACGGCGGATGCTTTCTCCTGGTCCTTGGCGTCGTCGCTCATGCCCCTCCTAGATCTAGAAGGCCAGCGTGCCACATGCCTCGACTTCCAAGCCTCCAACGACTGGCGGCTAAAGACCTACATCCGGGGTAAGCAACCGACGGGAACGCGAACGTGGCCATCGAACGATCTGCGAGGAGGTTGTCATGGCGACCTGTGAGCTATGCGGTAACGATTACGACAAGGCTTTCGAGATCAGGGACTCGGGCGGGGGAAGCCATACCTTCGACAGCTTCGAGTGCGCGATCCACGTGCTCGCGCCCGAGTGTGCGCATTGCCGCTGCAAGATCATCGGGCATGGCGTCGAGGCCGGGGAACAGATCTTCTGCTGCGCCCACTGCGCGCGCGAGTCGGGCGAGCACGGCGTGGCCGATCGCGCCTGAGTTGGCAGCGGGCAGGATCAGTCAGTAGCCCTCGCGCGAATTATTCGTCGGCAAACAACCGGTGGGCTTGCGCGTCCAAGTGGCGCAGCTTGTCCGGGTTGGCGATCGCGTGCACCGTTTGCACGAGGTCGTCGGCGATGTCAACGGATATAACGGCCAAGACGTTGTCCTCGGGGTCTACGAGTAAGGCTCCCGGTTGTCCGTTGACCTCGACGTGCCGCACGTTGATAACGGCCAAACGCCTCGCTCGGATGAGCAGACGCGCGACCTTCTCCCGTCCGTGCACCGGGCGGGGAGTGGCAGGTACCTTGCCGCCGCCATCTCCGTAAGCGACGACATCTGCGGCGAGCAGATCGATGAGTCCTTCCGCATCTCCGGCAACGACCGCGTCGAAGAATCGACGCGAAAGCTCCTCGCGCTTCTTGCGTGACGCTTCGAAGCGCGGCTTCTTCGCCTCGATCTGGCGGCGCGCTCTAACCGCGATCTGGCGACAGTTGTCCTCGCTCTTGCCGACGATGTCTGCGATCTCGTCGTAGTCATAATCGAACACCTCGCGCAGTAAGAAGACGGCGCGCTCGACCGGACCGAGGTTCTCGAGCAGGACGAGGAATGCCATCGATAGCGAGTCTGCGGTCTCCGCGTGACGGGCGCCCTCGGACTCGGTGTCGGTGATCAGCGGCTCGGGCAGCCACGTACCAACGTAGCTCTCGCGGCGCACGCGCGCGGATTGCACGTGGTTGATGGCCAGGCGAGTGGTGACCGTCGAGAGCCACGCCTTCGGCGATTCGATCTCCACTCCCTGACTCGTTTCGCGGTGCAGCCGCAGGAACGCTTCCTGCACGATGTCTTCGGCTTCGCTCGCGCTGCCCACCATCCGGTAGGCGATCGAGAAAAGCAACGGTCGAAACTCCTCGTACAACGTCTTCCTCTTTGTATGTGGCTGGGGCTTATCCATCTTCACCCACCTAAGACAAGGTAGATGCCTCGTTTGTGACATCCATCGCGAAATCAATCCATGTTCTCACTCTGAGACAAGACAGGGGTCTCATCTGTCACACCGAGAGCCAACCTTCTGGATCAGACGTCACAGCCGCACACATCACCTTGTCTCAGAGATCGACGGGATCTGAAGTGGATGGATTCCCAAGCAAGGAGGTACAGCATGGCGTTCAAAGCAAAGGTAGCGCTCGCCGGTTTGTTGGCACTCGGGCTGAGCGCTTGTGGGACCGGCGATGCATCGCCGGCCGCTACCGCAGGCGACAATGACGGCCGCACCGTGGTGATCGAAGATCTGGCTTTCGCACCCGAAACGCTGACCGTCGAGGCCGGCGACACGGTCACGTGGGTGTGGAGAGACGGCTCGATCAACCACGACGTGTCGGGAGACGACTTCGCAAGCGAGGTCATGTCGGAAGGGACGTTCCGTAACACCTTCGACGACCCCGGCACCTACGAGTACGTCTGCACCCTGCATCCGAACATGACCGGGACGATCGAGGTGACCCGCTGATGCTGCGGACCGAGCGGCTTGTTGGCCTGCTTCGTATCGTGGTTCCACTGCTACTGCGCGGCTCATTGGGCGTCACCTTCATCTGGTTCGGGGCCCTCAAGGTCGCCGGCGAACCGACATTGCCGGCGTCGCTTATCGCCGCGATCACGCCGTTCATCGATCCCGGCGTTTCGGTGCCGCTCCTGGGCGGATTCGAGATCGCGCTCGGAGCAGGACTACTGGTCGGGCGCCGGATGACCGCGTTCGTGGGCGCGTCCGCACTACACCTGTCGGGCACGTTCCTCGTTCTCTTACTGCGGCCCGACGTCGCCTTCGTCGACGGCAATCCATTGCTACTCACGGTGGAGGGCGAGTACGTCGTGAAGAATCTCGTGCTGCTCGCCGCCGTCGCGTCGTTGGCCCTGCATTCGTTCGGCACGAAACCGCCGGAGGCCAAGCGTCTTCCGCTCGCCAAGGGCCGGAGTACGCGTTTCGAGACTCGAAAGGAGGCGGCGGCATGAGGCCAAGACGCGCACGGGTGACGATTCTCAGTCTTCTGCTCGGCATACTGCTGATCTCGGTCGGAGCCAGGTACGCCCCGTGGGGGCTCGGGATAGTGATCCTCTTCGTTGGTCTCGCTCTGATCTTGCCCGAGGACTCACCGAAAGCGACGCTCAACACCGGCGGAGTTGCGCACCACAAGGTTGGCGATCCGAATGGACCTGCCGGCATCGGGGCGTTGCTACGGTCGGAGTCGGGCGAGGTCATAGGTGAGATCGCTACGAGCATCGGCGTAGTGACCAACACCGTCGCCGACTACATCGCTCTGATCGAGGGTCTCCAGATGGCGCTCGACAAGGGCGTCAAGGAAGTCCACGTGTACGTTGACTCACCGCTGATCGCCGGACATATTCTCGAACGACACGCGGTCAGGGCGGATCACCTGCGTCCGCTGGTCGAGCAGGTACGCCAGTTACTCGACGTCTTCCCGACGTGGTCGCTGACGCGCGTGCCCCGAAAGATGAACGTCGAATCGAATCAGCTCGCCGCTCGGGCGATCCGCAAGCTTCCCATCCCTGAGCCCGTATGAGCCACGCAACGTGTCACAGCCGAGAGGCCCACTTTGTCTTAGTGGTCGGCCCTGCCAAAAGCAACAAGAGGAGAATCGATGACATCAGCAATTGAACGCCTGGCCCGGATCAGCGCCCGCCGGCCGTGGGTCACAGTCGGACTGTGGCTTGCGACGATCGCAGTCGCCGGAGTCCTTTCGTCGCAGTTCCTCGCGGACGCGCTCACAACCGAGATCAACTTCACCAACAACCCGGAGGCCCAACGTGCGGCCGAGCTCATGGAGGAGCGCTTCGGCGAAGCGGGCGAGACCGAGGTCTTCATACTCAGCTCGACCGAAAGGCGTGTCACGGATCCCTCATTCGAACGAGCGGTTCGTTCGCTGCAGGGATCGGCGTCGGATAAGGGCGCCGAAGTCTCCACCTTCTACGACACCAAAGACCCTTCGATGGTCTCGGAGGACAGCCACACGACGTTGATGCCGGTCACGTTCGAGGAGCCCAATGAGATCGCCGACCTGCTTCCGGCGGTCGAGGGGCTGCTCGACGAGGCCAACGAGTCCGGTGTGATCACCGCGCGCTCTTTGGGCAGAGTGACGCTAGAGGACGACTTCACCCGCATCGCCGAGGAGGGTCTGAAGCGAGGCGAGACCTTCGGCATCATGGTGGCGCTCGTGGTGCTGATCCTGGTGTTCGGCGCGGTCGTAGCGGGGATCATCCCGATAATCATGGGGATCGCCTCCATCGCGGTTGCCGTCGGCGCGGTCGCGCTGGTAGGCACGACGATCGACTTCTCGTTCATAGTGACGAACATCATCACGATGATGGGACTGGCTGTGGGCATCGACTACTCGTTGTTCATCGTGAGCCGGTTCCGCGAGGAGCGCGCGGCAGGGCACGCAAAGCTGGACGCCATCGACGCGACCAGCGCGACGGCGAGTCGCGCCGTGTTCTTCAGCGG
>JALZEA010000129.1 GCA_030862265.1 Actinomycetota bacterium
TGCGCAACGCGGCGAAGTCCTCCTCCACCTCGAGCGTCAGTCCTCCGTCTCTGACTCGTAGCGGGATCTCGACGTACTCGAAATGATCGAGATAAGCGTTCCGAGCCGCGGTGTACGCCGCGTCGACATCGCCCGCCCGATAGAGGGCGACTGCGTCATCGATCAGGGCGCGAGCATGTTCGAGCTCGCCGACGGCCTCCGACGTAGATACATCCGCGCCGTCGGTCGTATGCACGGCGTGCGCCAGCGACGGCCACGCGACGATCGCTGCAACCAGGAAAGCGACGGCCAGGATGCGGCGCATCAGTTAATGCCCCAGCGCCTCGAGAGCTTGGGCCAGCAGCGCCCGAGCGCGCTCGATCATGTCTGCGATCTCGGTCTGAGGCGCACCCTCTTGTATCTGCCGACGCAGCTCCGCGCCGAGAAGCGGCTCGAGCTCCTCGTTGATGTCCGGCGCGTTCTCGATCACCTCGGCCTCGATCACCTCGTAGTTCTCGAGATAGGCCTCTGCCGAAAGCTCGGCGGCTTCGTCGGCATCTCCCGCCTCGTAGGCCGCGAGGATCTCGTCGAGAAGCTCGTTTATCTCCTCGCCGATGGCCTCAGGATCGGCCGTTTCAAGCAGGGTCGCGTCGACCGTCTCTTCAAGCTCGTGCCCGATCAACTCGGCGGCAGCTTCCACGTCGAGGGCGGTGGCGAGCTCGGACGGAGGCTGTGGAGACGGGAAAGCGCCCGCCAGGACATCGAATGCTGCCTCGATCTCTTCGGCTTCTTCCATCGACGCGGCTTCGACATCGGCGGAGATCTCGTCGTAGAGCGCGCGGCTTTCCAGCACGAATGCATAGCCATCCTGATATTCGGCGAGCAGTTTGACCTCGCCCTTCCCGCCGGCGACCGCCTCTTCGAACTCGTGGGCCGCGGTCTTGAGGAGGGCGGCGATGACCGATCCGCGGTAGGCCGACGACTTCGCGTCTTCTCCCGCGAGCGCGGTCGCCGCCTCGAAGGTCAACGCCCGGACCTCGTCCATCGCATCCGAGATCTCGCTCGCTTCCGCTTTCTGCTGAACCGCGATCCTCACGTCCTCCAGGGCTGTCGCGAGCGCCTCGCCCGGGCCCCCGTGCTCCTCCAGCTCGCTGCGAACCGACGTGATGATCTCGTCGATGGGGTGGCCGGCGTGCACGAGCGCGCCACTCAGGTCCCCGGCTTCGTAGAGCTCCAACGCAACTCGGTGGTGCCCACGGATTTGAGCCAGCGACTCCCCGAACGTGATCGCTTCGACGCCTTCCACGGCCGCGTGCTCCCCGGTGCCCGCGCCCGGCGCCGCGGCCGGTTCCGAACCACATGCGCCCAGCGCGAGCGTCAACGCTCCGGCCACGCAGAGCTTCTTGAGCAAGTGGATCTACCTCCTTGATGTTCGGTCTACCGAACATCTTTTGTTCGGTGAGGCGGAGGTTAGGCGAACCTAACTCGAGCCGTCAAATGGCTCGCTCTGCCCGGGTACGGCAGGGTTGTTGATGGCGGGCCCTCCCCGGGGTAGCGTGGCGGAGACTTCCCAATAAGCGAGCAACGGCGCTCCGAACCGGGCGCCTTTTTTATTGCCCGGCCGAGATCAGACGCGGAGGCAGGGTGACCCTCTACGACCCTCTGACGGCCGAACGGGACGCGTGCGGCATCGGCTTCGTGGCCGACGCGCGCGGTCGTGCGAGCCGGGCGATCCTTGATGCGGGACTCGAGGCCCTCTCGCGCGTGCGCCATCGCGGCGCGGTGGCAGCCGATGCCTTGACGGGAGATGGAGCTGGTCTTCTCCTCCCCCTCCCCTATGACTTGCTCGCGGCCGACGACGCCGACCACGCCGGCGTCGCGATGTGCTTCATCGATCCCGCTGAAGTGGGCGACGCGCGCCGACTTATCGAGGGTGCCTGCCGGAACGAAGACATCGACGTACTCGACTGGCGGACCGTTCCGCTCGAACCTGCCGCGCTAGGCGAACAAGCAAGGATCTCCATGCCGGCGATCGAGCAAGCGGTCCTGCGCCGTCCGCTCGGCGGCGATGCCGAAGATGGCGAACGGCGGGCGTTCCGCGCACGTCGTCGGATCGAGGCGGCGGCGCGCGCTTCGGGCATCCGCCTATATGTCGCGTCGCTTTCGTTCCGCACCGTCACCTATAAGGCGCTGTGCGCCGCCGATCAACTCGCCGCTTTCTACCCGGATCTCGCCGACGACCGCTACCACGCGTGGTTCGCCATCTTCCATCAGCGCTACTCGACGAACACAACTCCGACGTGGGAGCGCGCCCAGCCATTCCGTTTCCTCGGACACAACGGCGAGATCAACACGATCCGCGGCAACGTCGCGTTGTGGCGAGCGCGCGAGGGTCGCTTCGGAGCGGAAGACCTCGCTCCCGAAGAGCTACTGCGTCCCGTCTTCGATGCCTCGACGTCCGACTCGGGCATCCTCGACAACGCTCTCGAGTTGTTGGTGCGGGGGGGCCGTGATCTGAGCCACGCAGCGGCGATGCTGATACCTCCCGCATGGGAGGACATCATCGAGATGGATCCGGAAACGCGCGACTTTTTCCACTTCCATGCCTGTCTATCGGAACCTTGGGATGGACCGGCAGGACTCGTGTTCTCCGATGGGGTACGCGTCGGCGCGGCGCTCGACCGCAACGGACTCAGGCCGCTACGCATCGCGATCTGTGATGACGGGCTGGTCGCGTGTTCGTCGGAAGCCGGGGCGGTCCCGACGCGTGGTCACGGACGCGTCCGTCGCACGAAACTCGGTCCCGGTGAGTCTTTCCTGGTCGACCCGGGCGCAGGCGGAGTCGTTGAGGACGCGGCCGTCAAGCTGCACCTCGGACGCCGCAGACCCTACGGAGACTGGCTCGTCGAGCACCTCGAACCCACCGAGAACGGCCAACCATTGACGGCCGCCGGACCCGACGTGACCCCTCGGCAGGTCGCTGGTGGCTATAACAAAGAGGAGTTCACCGTCGTCATCCGTCCGATGGCGACCGACGCCCACGAACCGACGTCTTCCATGGGGGATGACACCGCCGAGCCACCTTTGACGGAGCACGGTCGGTCGGTCTTCTCTTTCCTCAAGCAACGTTTCGCTCAGGTGACGAACCCACCGATCGACCACCTCAGGGAGCGCCACGTCATGTCGATCCGGACCCGCATCGGGCCCCGGGACCGGCTCCTGCACGAGCGATCCGAGGCGGCCGCCTTGCGGGAGTACCCGACGTTTCTGTTCTTCCCGAGCGCGATCGACGATCTGCTTTCGGACGGTGGGATCAGACTCGACGCCACCTTTGACCCTCTCGAGGGACCCGATGGCCTCGAGCCCGCGTGCGCGGAACTCGCCGCCGATGCGGTGCACGCGGTCCACGCCGGGGCATCCATCCTGGTGGTGTCGCACTCCGAAGTGGGACCCGAGCGCGTCCCGATCCCCTCCGCGCTCGCGGCCGGCGCGATCCATCACCGGCTGATCGACGCCGGGTTGCGCTCGCGGGTCAGCCTCATCGTCGATGCCGACGATCCACGAGAAAGCCACCACGTCGCCTGTCTCTTGACGAACGGCGCGGATGCAGTCTGCCCGCGACTCGCGCTGGAGTCGATCGCCGATCTCGCAAACCGAGGCCGGCTCGGCGGAAACACGCCGATTGGCGACGCGCAACGGAACTATTTCTCCGCGATCGAAGATGGCCTATTGAAGATCATGTCGAAGATGGGCATCTCGACTCTCGACTCCTACCGTGCCGCGCAGATCATCGAGGCGATGGGTCTCGGCGAAGACGTCATTGACATGTGCTTTCCAGGTGTGGCCTCGACGCTGGGCGGCCTTTCCTTCGTCGAGCTCGGAGCCGACGCCTTGTTGCGCCACGACGCGGCATTCGCCTCCACGAAGCCGGTTCTCGCGAATACGGGATTCATCAAGCACAAGGCCGGCGGCGAATACCACGCCTTCAACCCCGGCGTCATCGACTCCCTACACGCCGTAGTCGGCGTCACCGACGAGACGGACGAGATGAAAGCCGCGCACGAGCTACGTCGGGCGGCGCGCGGTGACGATGCGGCCTACACGCGCTTCGCGGAACTCGTCAACGGGCGGCCGGCCACCCAACCGCGCGATCTCCTTGAGTTCGTATCGGGTCAGTCCGTACCTCTCGAAGATGTTGAGCCGGCGACGGACATCGCACGTCGCTTCTCCACCGGGGCGATGTCTCACGGCGCGCTCTCGGCCGAAGCCCACGAGACCCTTTCGATCGCTCTGAACATGATTGGTGGGATGGCCAACACGGGAGAAGGGGGCGAGGACCCGCAGCGCTACCGGGACGAACGCAATTCGGGCATCAAGCAGATCGCGTCCGGTCGCTTCGGGGTAACCCCCGAATACCTCGCGTTCGCGTCGGAACTCCAGATAAAGATGGCGCAGGGGTCGAAGCCAGGTGAGGGCGGCCAGATCCCAGGCGTGAAGGTGACCGACGAGATCGCACGCTTGCGGCACACCGTGCCGGGGGTAGCTCTCATCTCTCCCCCACCCCATCACGACATCTACTCGATCGAGGATCTCGCTCAGCTGATCTTCGACCTGAAGCAAGCGAACGAGCGCGCCCACGTTTCCGTGAAACTCGTCGCGTCCGATGGGGTCGGCACGATCGCGGCTGGTGTGGTCAAGGGCCTGGCGGACGTGGTGCACATCTCGGGAGGCGACGGCGGAACGGGGGCGAGCCCGTTGTCCTCCATCAAGAACGCAGGGATGCCGTGGGAGCTCGGCCTTGCGGAGACACAGGCCGCCCTCGTCGCGAACGGTCTGCGCGGTCGAGCACGGGTTCGCGTTGACGGTGGCTTCAAGACGGGACGCGATGTGGTCATCGCGGCCGTGCTCGGCGCCGACGAATTCTCCTTCGGCACGGCGGCACTGGTTGCCGAAGGGTGCATCCTTGTCCGGACATGTCATCGCAATACCTGTCCGGTCGGTATCGCAACGCAGGATCCCGAACTACGCAAGAAGTTCGCGGGGACCCCGGAGATGGTCGCGCGCTACCTGTTGCTCGTCGCCGAAGAAGCGCGCTTACTACTCGCGTCGCTCGGGTTGCGCTCGATCGCGGAAGCGGTGGGCCGGACGGACCTACTGCGCGCCCGCGTGATGGGGCAGGCGCGCCCCGATTCGCTCTCCGTCGCCCGCCTGCTTGTCGACGCGGGCGCCAAGGAACGCTCCTTCAGCGGTTCTCTGCCGATCCAGCAGCCCCGCTCGTCTTTGGGCGACCGCCTCTACGCAGACGCGATCGGTGCACTTCGATCCGGCTCGCACCTCGAACTGTCCTACAAGATCTCGACCTCCGACCGGACCGTGGGCACGCGGTTGGGTTGCGCTCTCCCGTACGAGATCGGCGAGAAACCGTCGGGAAGCGTCACCGCGCGCTTCGATGGCGCCGCGGGGCAGTCTTTTGGGGCGTTCCTGTCGGATGGGATCGAGCTCGTGCTGATGGGCGAGGCTAACGACTACGTTGGCAAAGGCATGGCCGGGGGTCGCATCGTGATCACGCCGCCCGAGAACGACGCCGGCGACCCTGTCCTAGTGGGCAACACCGTGCTCTATGGCGCGACCGGCGGCCAGCTGTACGTTGCCGGGCGCGCGGGTGAGCGTTTCGGGGTGCGCAACTCCGGAGCGGTTGCCGTGGTCGAGGGCGTCGGCGACCATGCCTGCGAATACATGACGGCCGGCGCCGTGGTCGTCCTGGGGCCGATCGGTCGCAACTTCGGGGCCGGGATGAGCGGCGGCGAGGCCTACGTGTTGGATCCCGCCGGCGACCTCGAGCCGAGGCTCAACCCGCAACTCGTCGCCTGCTACGAGCCCACCGCGGGTCAGCTCGAGTCCCTCCGGCGGATCGTGGCCCGCCACGGCGATGCCACGGGGTCACGCCGGGCAGCCGAGCTCCTCGCGTCGTGGGACGAGGGCGCACGGGCGTTCAAGCGGGTCGCGCCGGTGGCCGAGGTCGCCCGCCTCGAGGCCCTCTTCGAAGGGACCGCGGTCTCCGCGGTGTGATTTTTTGCCCTCGCGAGCAGGAGGGGGTCACTCTGCGTAGAAGTACCGCTGCGGAGAGTGAACCCTAGCCCTGGAGGCGGTCGTGCGGAAGCTGCTGGCGGCGATTTCAGTAATGGGGGCCGCGGCCCTCGTCATCACCGGTCTGGTTGCCGGCCCCGTGGCCGCGTCGAGCTGGCCACTGTTCACCCGCGACGCGGCCGTCGCGCTGGCGGACATCGAGATCCCAGCCGGCGTCGGTGTCGTCGTGCACACGGACTTCAGTGCGGATGCACCTCTGGAGATTGATGGTGTCTCGTACCGCTCCCTGACACTCGACATCACTCCCGAAGGCACGGTCGTCACGCGCAACGCGATAGCGGGCGGCGAAGCCCACTCGGATGACGGCCCCACCGGCGAGTGCAACGATCCGACGTTCAAGCCCCTTGGGATCCAGTGGGACGCGGAATCGGTCCCCGTTCTGTGGCGTATGGACAAGAAGTCGGTGCCGGACTACCTCAAGGTGAAGAAAACCTTGCTAACCGTTCGTGCCGCGCACCGTGTCTGGCCACAATCGCGGACGAGCTGTTCCAACGATGACAAGAACGAGCTTCGTTACAACTACCTGGGCCACACCGCGAAGAACCCGAAGTACGACCGGACGAACATCGTCGACTTCGGAAGCCTCCCGCAGGCTGCCCTCGCGCAGAACTACACCTGGTACATCGGCAAAGAGATCGTCGAGGTCGACCTTCGTATGAGCTCCGGATACAAGTGGACGAATGTCGAGGAAGTGAACCGTTACCAGGTCCTGAACGTGGTGACACACGAACTGGGCCACCAGGTGGGGCTGGACGATCTGAGCGACCCGCACGCGGGCCTCACGATGTACGGAGTTATCGACCGCGGAGAGATCAAGAAGGCGAGTCTCGGCTTCGGCGACTTGAAAGGGGCCTGGGCCGTCTCCCCGTAAGGCTGCTAGACCGAGACGCCGATCGAACGCAAACGCTTGACCAAGGAATTCAGCGCGAACGTGATCAGGTCATCTGCTCCATAAGGCACAGGACCCCAGTACGACGCGTCGCCTCGCAGGGGCTCCATGACGGTGCGCACGATCGGGGTCAAGTCGTCGATCTTCGTCCGGACAACATCCGCGTAGCGCGCGTTGTGCTCAATCATCTCTTTGAGGACCGTCACGCCGAATAAGACGTGGCGGCACTCGTCGCGCGCCACCGCCGTGAACCCCTGACGGAACCCGGGCAGGAACCCGGCCTCACGCGTGAAGTTGAGGAGGAAGCGCGAGACCGTCAGTGCCAGCATCGCTTCGATGACGAGGTGATACAGGACGATCCCTTCGACGAGCAGCTCGAGGTTGTCCCGGTCTTCACGGATCCGTCGTGAGACATCAGGCATCATCTCCAGCAGGAGCACTCGCGACCCCTCGTTCAACTGCGGCATCTGGGCTTCGACGCGGGCCCGCATATCCGTTCCCTGGGAACCGATGACCTCGGAGTAGAAGCGGTCCAGGAAGACGGTGTGGCGCGCCTCGTCGACGAGTTGAGTAGTGAGGAAGACCTGTTGTTCTTCCGTGGGGGCCGCGTCGACGAATGGCACGAGCGCGTCCGCTACCTGTGCCCGTCCCACATAGAACGGGGCGAGCGTCCATACGAACGTCCCGCGAAGGTCGGGACCGAACATCTCGTGCCATTGGCGACGGTCGTCGTCGAAGTCGATGTCGCCGGCGGACCATTGCTGTCGCTCCCACCGGTAATAGAGGGCGCGGCAATCAACTGCTCCTTCATCCATGGATGCGAGGACATCGTCGATGGGGATGTCGCCAAGTTGTTTGAGTTCCGCCGTCGCGGCCATTTCGATCCGGTTATTCACTGTCGGTCCAGGCTCCTCATTCAGCGATGGTGATCTCGCCGGTCATACCTACGTAGTCGTGGTACTTGCAGACGATCCGGTAAGTGCCCGGATCCAACGTCTTGCCCACCGGGTCGAGAGTTAAGGAGCGGCCCGGCCGCACGTCGCGATTGACATTCGTGCCGAGGATCGTGACGTTGTGGAGGTTCCGCCCCTCGTTGCGCACGACGAACGCGCGGTCGGCGCCGATCATCTTGTGATCCTCGGGGTGGATGTCGTGAAAGTGATTGTCCACCGCAACGGACACATATGGGCCGGTGGCATCCAGCGGTGTCGGGGTCGCCGCGACGTCGGGATTGGGAGAATCACACGCGGCGAAGAACAGAAGGGCAAAAGCGGGCGCGGCGACCCGTCTCACAGAACGTGTGACAGGAAAGACTGGGTGCGCTCGTCGCGTGGGTTCGAGAAGATATCGGCCGGGTTGCCGTCCTCGATCACGCGACCTTCGTCCATGAACAGGAGCCTCGTTCCCACTTCGCGAGCGAATCCCATCTCGTGGGTGACGACGACCATGGTCATGCCCTCGTCGGCCAGCTCTTTCATCGTGTCTAGAACCTCCTTGACGAGCTCAGGATCGAGCGCGGAGGTGACTTCGTCGAACAGCATGAGCTTGGGTTTCATCGCGAGAGCACGCGCGATGGCGACCCGCTGCTGCTGGCCTCCTGAGAGCTCTCCCGGGTATGCGTCGGCTCGATCGCGGAGGCCGACGTGTTCAAGCTGCTGATGGGCGCGCTCCTTCGCCTCTTCTCCGCTCAACTTCAGGACCTTCTCCAACGAAAGCGTGATGTTCTGCAGCGCGTTCTTATGAGGAAACAGGTTGTAGGCCTGGAACACGATCCCGATGTGGGTCCGAACCTCATTGACGTCGGTCCGGATATCGGTGATGTCGCGGCCGTCGAAGAAGACCTTCCCTTCGGTGGGTTCCTCCAACAGGTTGATCGTCCTCAGCAGTGTCGATTTGCCCGAGCCGGAAGGCCCGATAACCACAAGGACAGTGCTCTGCGGGATACCGACGTCGATGCCTCGCAGAACGTGGTTGTTCCCGAACCACTTGTGGATGTTCTCGAGGCGGACGAGGGAACTGTCGTCGTTCGGCATCAGATGCCTACCCCTACTACGCCGGTCAGTCCGCTGCGCATTCGGTGTTCGACCCGGTTGACTACCCAGATCAGCGGCAGAGTAACAACCAGGTACCCCGCAGCGGTCGCCACGAACGCGGTCGCGTTCCCGGTATCAGAGTAAATCTCGCGCGAGAACGTGTAAAGCTCGTAGCGCTCTGCCGTCAGTCCTAGTACGACAACCAAGGCAGTGTCCTTTATGAGGATCACGAACTCGTTCATCAACGGAGGAATGACGCGTCGGACTGCTTGGGGTACGACCGCGTAGCGCATCGCCTGCAGATATGTCATGCCCAGCGAGCGCGCCGCTTCCATCTGGCCCCGCTCGATCGACTGGATGCCGGCGCGAAAGACCTCGGCCGCGTATGCACCTGTGTTGAGTGCGAACACCAATCCTGCAGCCGTGAAGGTTTCGATCCGTTGATCGAGTCCGAAGATAATGAAGAAGTAGAAGAACGCCAGTTGCCAGATTAAGGGCGTGCCGCGGAAGAAGTTGACGTAGATGGTTGCCGGCGCTCGAACTGTACGACGGGCCGAGATCGCTAGGACGGCAAGCAGAAGGCCGATCAGGATGCCGCCGAACTCGCCAACGGTGGCGAGGATGATGGTGTTCTTGGCGCCCCGCACGAATCCGGGCAGAGCTCCCTCGAGGATCTCGACGTTGAGGAAGTTCCGCGCGAAAAACCCCACCTTCCCCGACCGGAACCACAGCAACAGTAGGGCGACGGCAACTGCCTGGATGCCGAGTACCCCCCCGGCGACCGCATGTTCGCGTTGTCGCTTGTTGGGCATGCGCTTGTACGTCGCGCGCGCGGCCGCCGCGGCTGCGATACCGAGGAGGATCCCAAAGCCCCAGACGATCGTTTGCGCGCGCGAGCGGATGCCCTCGACGATGTGGCAGACGCCGAGGGCTCCCGTGAGGTCGGCGCGGATCCCCTCAGCTTCGCATTCGGGTGTAACCGGCCCGCCGGCCGCCGCCTGATAGATCTGGATCGCGAACGTGCCGCCCAGCACGATGACGAGCGCGGCGATGCCGACTGCGAATATCCCGAGCGGGAAGGGCGCGGCCTGGCCGCGCGTATCCGGCGGGCCAACCCCCTGTTCTACTGCGATCGCGGCTATGGCTAGCTTCCCTGGAACTCCTCAGGTACTGGAAGGTCGGGGAACCACTTGGTGAAGATCGACTCGTACGTCCCGTCGGCGATGATCTCCTCAAGCGCGCCGTTCACCGCTTCGGTCAGATCCGGATTCTCCTGAGAGAACGCAAACCCGTACTTTTCGTCGGTGTCGATGGCCTGGACGACCTCGAGGCCCGGTCGCTGCTCGACCTCGGCGATCGAGGACCCCTCGTCGTTGACCACGCCCACGATCGCCCCAGCTTCAAGATCGGTGAACGCCTGCGGGATCGCCTGGAACGTTTTGATCTCAACGCCTTGGTCGGCGAGGTTCTCCTCGGCCCACGCCTTCCCAGTGGTGCCCTTCTGGACGCCGACGACATCGCCTTCGCCAAGGTCATCGGTCGAGGTGAGGTCGGGAGTCTCGTTCGTGTTCACCGAGAAACCTTGGCGCGAGTTGAAGTAAGGGTCGGAGAAATCAACCGTCTGCAGCCGTTTCTCGGTGATCGTCGATGCGGCGGCAACCATGTCGAACTGCCCGCCACCCGCGACCGCCGTGAAGATCGTGTCGAAGTCGGCACGTACCCACTCGACCTCGAGGCCGAGGCGCGATGCGATCTCTTCCGAGAGCTCGACGTCGAAGCCCGTCTCCTCACCCTTCTTTACGAACTCGAACGGACGGTAGTCGAGGCAGGAGCCAACTTTGAGGACGCCCTCGTCGATCGTCGTGAACTCAGCCGTGTCGTCGCCGGTATCGGTAGGCGCGGTCGGCGCCTCCTCACCGCAGGCCGCGAACGCCACCAGGGCTATCGCCAGGATCGCGACCAAACGAACCCAGTGCTTGTTCCTCATCCCCCGCGTCCTTTCATCGGCATCGCTATCGATTCTCTAGAACGGGTGGCATCGTATCGGTTCAGTCATGCTGGTCCCAGGACGTCAGCTCCAGGAACCGCGCCCGGAGGAGCGAGAATGGACACTCGTCCTCCACAGCTTCCAGGCGCAGGGCGCCGTCGAGCCTCCACTCGTACATCCCGCGCATCGCCGGACAGTTGGCGTCGTTGAACAGAGTGAGTCGGCGGCCGTCGACCGTGAAATGCCCCCGGCTGGCGAACTGCGACGAGTCGGGTTTGCCGGGGGCCTCATGAGTCACGAAGTAGCGGCCCTTCGTCAGAACGAGAGTGGTGGTCCCCACCTCGATCCGATACGGGGCACATCGTCGACACTTGACGGACTCCCCCGCAACGGCCGCAGAGACGGAGCGCGTGTACCTCCCGTCTAGTTCCGTGGCGGCGAGCGGCGGGATCGGCGTGATGAAGGGATACGGCTCGGCGGTCGAGCGCAGCCACAACGGCTTGTCGGCGGTCTTGCCCGCAGGGTCGCGGGTCTCCGTACATCCAACGAAGGAGAGAACGAGGATCACCGCGAGCGTTAGCTCACGTGATCTCGCCGAGGTACGCCTCCTTCATCTTCGGGTCGGCGAGCAATTTCTTGGCGGTGTCCGAAAGTACGATGTTTCCGGTCTGGATCACGTAAGCGCGGTCGGCAACCTCGAGAGCCATGTTCGCGTTCTGCTCGACGAGAAAGATCGTGGTGCCGGCCTCTTTGATGTTCTTGATCGTGTCGAAGACCTGTTCCACGAGGATCGGCGCGAGGCCCATGGAAGGCTCGTCCATCAGCAGAACGCCCGGGCTCGCCATGAGGGCTCGGCCCATCGCGAGCATCTGCTGCTCGCCACCCGACAGCGTTCCCGCCTTCTGGGTCAAACGTTCCTCGAGCCGGGGGAAGATCTCTAGGACGCGTTGGAAGTCTTTCTGGATTCCCTCGGAGTCATCGCGCAGCTGCGCGCCGATGTTGAGGTTCTCACGCACGCTCATGCGGGCGAAAAGCCTGCGACCCTCGGGGACCATGGTTATGCCACGCGCCACGATCTCGGTGGTACGCATCCCCTCGATGCGCTCCTCCTTGTTACCGGCGCCGGAGCGAAGGTAGATCTCGCCGTCGTTGGCCTTGACCATGCCGAGGATCGTCTTCAGGGTCGTCGTCTTGCCGGCTGCGTTCGACCCCAGAAGACACACGATCTCGCCCTTGTTGATGTGGATCGAGACGTCTTCCAGTACACGCACCGGCCCGTATCCCGAGAACACGTTGCGAAGCTCGAGGATCGCTTCCGGAGCCGCGTCCTCGTGAATCGTCTCCATCGCGCCTGTGGCGGGCGCGACCGTGGCGGTTTGTCCCTGGGCGCGCGGCTCGCCGCCCTCTTGCGGCGGTTGCCTATCGGGGGCCTGACTCATACCTAAGCGGTCTCCTCGTGTCGTGCGCCGAGATAGGCCTCGACCACACGCTCGTTGCTGGCGACTTCCTTGTAGGTGCCTTCGGCGATCTTCTTGCCGTAATCAAGGGCGATGACACGGTCGGACACGTTCTTCACGACCGGCATGTCGTGTTCGATGATGATGATGGCATAGCCGCGCTCGTCCCGCAGCCGACCGATCAGCTCGACGATCTCTTCCTTCTCCCTGGGCGTGAACCCGGCCGCGGGCTCGTCGAGCAACAACAACTTCGGTTCGGTGGCCATTGCACGCGCGATCTCCAACCGGCGACGGTCGGCGTAGGAGAGGGCGGCGGCGAGCTCATCCTCGCGCGGCCCCGTCAAGCGCTTGCCGAAGAACTTCAAGCATTCGCGTGCCTTGGTTTCGATCTCTTTCTCTTCCTTACGTTCGGCGGGAATCCCAAAGACCGCGCCGAATATGCCCCAGCGCGTGCGGATGTGCTGCCCCACCATCGCGTTCTCCAGCACCGTCATGTTCGAGAACAGGCGCACCGCCTGGAACGTCCGCGAGATGCCGAGCGCGGTCACTTGGTTGGGCAAGAGGCCGACGAGGTTGTTGCCGTCGAAGGTCATGGTTCCCTCGTTGGGCGTGTAGAAGCCCGTAAGGATATTGAAGACGGTCGTCTTACCGGCTCCGTTGGGACCGATGATCGCGAGGATCTCGCCGGCGTTGGCGCTGAAGTCCACACCGTCCACGGCCTTAACTCCGCCGAAGTGCTTCATCATGCCGTTGACCTCGAGCAGGCTCATGTCGTCGCTCCCGCATCACCGGCCGGCATGATCACCGGCGCCCCGGTGTCGGCCCCCGCGCGATGGCGGTATTGCTCGTCCACGATCTCGGCTTCGTGCAGCTCTCGCTTGCGCCTGACGTCGGGGAGTACGCCCTCCGGCCGCAGGATCATGATGACCATCAACAACAGACCGTAGAACAGCAAACGGTATTCGCCGAACTCACGCAGGACCTCGGGGATGCCCACCAGCACGAAGGCACCCACCACGACCCCCGGGATGCTTCCCATCCCACCCAGCACGATGATGGCGAGCACGTTGATCGACACGATCAGCGTGAATGTGTTCGGGAACAGCGAGCCGATCTTGGCGGCGAAGATCATCCCGCCGAAGCTCGCGAGGGCCGCGCCCAGACCGAACGCCAGCAGTTTCGTCTTGATGATGCTGATGCCCATCGACTCGGCGACCTGCTCGTCCTCGCGCAACGCGTTCCACGCCCGTCCGATGCGTGAGCTCTTCACCCGATAGGCAACGAATGCCACCAAGAGAACGCAGGCGAGGATGAGGTAGTAGATCGACTGGGGATCGCGCAGGTCGGTACCGAAGAACACGGGGGCCGGAACCCTCTTGAGACCTTGCGCGCCTCCGAGCAACGGGGCCGCCCAGTCCGACTGGACGATCACGCGGATGATCTCGCCGAAGCCGAGGGTCACGATCGCGAGATAGTCGCCGCGCAGACGCAGGACGGGAGCCCCGATGAGGATGCCCGAGATCGTGGTGATCACGAGCACAATCGGCAGCGCGAGCCAGAACGACAGCTCGGGTGCGATCAACGGAGAGGCCGGGGACGTCAGGATGCCGACCGAGTAGGCGCCGACCGCGTAGAACGCGACATATCCGAGATCGAGCATCCCCGCGAAGCCGACCACGATGTTCAAACCGATCCCGAGGAGCACGAAAAGGCCAACCACTCCGATGATCTCGGATGGGAACGAACCGACGACTTGGGGAAGGATCAGTAAGCCGACGATGATCAGGCCGAGGGTCACCTTGCGCCGGAGAGGGGACTCGGCCGCCTTGGCGGCCGCAACGGATTCGGGTGTTTCGCCCCTCGCGAGCGCCGCTTCTGCCTGGAGCCCCCTGCGATACGTCAAGGCCGCCGCGACGGCGAAGACGATGACCGCCCCCAGGATCGTCACACCCCCCGCGTCGTAGAGCCAATCCGGCGGGATGTCGAGATTGATCTTGGCGAAGACGTTCTTGTTGATGTCCGAGAGCATGATGCGGATCAATGGCTCCATGAGACTAAAGAACAAGGCGGTCAAAACACCGGCGAGGAGGGGACGGCGATACTTCGGCGCGAATGGATGCATCCCCGCGCCCAGAGCGCCCAACAGAAGTCCGCCCAGAGGCCACGCGATCACCGCGAATCCCGTGCCTCTGCCGAACGTGAGGATGTCGTACAGCGCGCTTGAGATCGCAACGAACGTGTCGCGTACCTCGAACTTACCGATGAGCCAGATGAACGGCACCATGAACGCACCGCTGATGGCGCCGGCGATGGCGCCGGTCGTGAAGATGTTCGTCGTCGTCGGCGCGCCGGGATCCTCGAACGTTCGAACCTTGCGACTCGCGAGGAAGCCGGTGGTTACTGCGATCGCGACGTACAAGACGTAGCCGAGCGAGATGAGGCCGGTGATCGCGTTGCGGCCGTCGAAGCGTTGTGCCAGGCCGATCGCCGCAACATAGATCCCGATGACCCCTCCGACGAGACCGGCCTTGACCGCGCGCGAGACGGCGACGTTCGAGACGGGCAGAGGGGTGTCGGCCATCAGATCAGACCTTCTCCGCCTCTTGCGAACCCAGCAAGCCGCCGGGCCGGAAGATGAGGACCAGTACCAGGATGCTGAACGCGATCACGTCCTGGAGCTGGAAGAACGAGTCGACCTTGGCGCCCGCAAGCAACAACGGGGGTGCGACGGCCTCGAGGAACCCCACCATGACGCCGCCGAGCGCGGCTCCCGAGATGCTGCCGATGCCGCCGAGAACAGCGGCGGTGAAAGCTTTGATGCCGGGGATGAATCCCATCTGGAAGCTGACCTGACCGAAGTTCAGCGCCCACAGCACACCGGCAGCGCCGGCAAGCATCCCGCCGATCGCGAAGGTCGTGACGATCGTGCGGTCGACGTCGATCCCCATCAGCGACGCGATCTCGCGATCCTCCCCCACCGCGCGCATGGCACGCCCGGCTTTGGTGCGATTGACGAAGTAATAGAGCGCCGTCATCAGCAGGAATGCTCCGACGATCGATAAGAGCTGGGCCTTTCCCACCAATGCGCCGAACATGTCGATCTTCCCATCGAGGACTTCCACGTTTGGGTATCCACGCGTCTGCGGGCCGAACAGACCGCGGAACGTGTACTGGAGGAACAGCGACGCGCCGATCGCCGTTATCAACGGAACGAGCCGAGGTGAGCCGCGCAAGGGCCGGTAGGCCATCCGTTCGAGCAGGACCGCCACTATTGTCGAGGTCGCGGCGGCGACCGCGACGGCGATGAGGATGCCGAGGATCGGGTTGTTGTTCAGGAACCCGGATTCGCCGAGGTCGCGCGCGACGAAGAAAGACGTGACCGCCCCGGCCATGAACACCTCGCCGTGGGCGAAGTTGATGATGAACAGGATCCCATAGACGAGCGTGTAGCCGAGCGCGATCAACGCATAGAGGCTGCCGGTCGAGAGACCCGCGATGATGAACGATTCCCACTGGTTGCCGGAGAACGTCCCCTGCGAAAGCGTGGAGTAACTCCCTCGGATCACGAGGAAGCCGAGGACGATCGCCAACGTCCACAGGACGATCTTCCGAACGGGGAGTCGCGCGCCGAGCGTCAGCCGCGCGTGCTCTTCGGGGGTTTCTCGTTCCTCTCGACTGTCTTCTGCCATCAACTCCCGCCCGCGATCGATGGTTCCGACTAGATAAGGGCCGTGATACTAGCTGCGGGCGAGCCTTTCGGCCCGCCCGCAGCTCTACAACTCTTTATCTCTTAGAGGTCGCCTACTCGCTCGACCTCCAGACGACCTCGAAGTCGCCGTTTACGACCTGACTGACCGACATCGACGCACCCGGGTTGCAGTCCCCGTTCTCGTCGCACGTCAGCGTGCCGACGATGCCTTCGTAACCCTCCGTCGCGGCGATCTCATCCCGCAGCGCGGTGCGCGGGATGAAGGTGGTGCCGCCCTCCTGGATCGCAACCGCCTCGATCGCATTCAGTACGATCTGGACCGCGTCGAACGTGTGGGCGTGGAAGACCGAAGTGGTGGCACCGAACTGGTCCTTGTAGGCGGGCAGGAACTCTTCCTCATAGAACGAGCCGGCGAACTCGAGGTCCGGTCCGGACAGGTAGACGCCTTCGGCGTTCTCGGGGCCGGCAGCCTTGATGAAGTCGGGACTGAGCATCCCGTCCGCACCACCGAGATCGACGCCGTCAAGCCCGGGGATCTCGCGCGCCTGCGAAGTGATGGCGCCACCTTCGGGGATAAACACCGGGTAGAACAGGAACTGGGGGTCATTCCCGGCGATCTGCGTGAGGACCGGCGCCATGTCTTTCTGACCGACCTGGATGGCTTCCTGCCCGGTGATCTCGCCGCCGAACTCGCTCGAGAACGAGTCGGCAAACGCCTTTTGCAGACCGTTCGCGTAGGTCGAACCATCGTGGATCGTCGCCGCCGTCGTGTGGCCCAGCTCTTCGGAAACGAAGCGCGCCGCCTCCGCACCCTGGATTAGGTCGTTGTGCGCGGTGCGGAAGTAGAACGGCTGGTGATCCGGACCTGCGAGCTCCGGAGACGTGTTCGATGGGGAGATGAGTACGACACCTTCTTGACTGAAGATGGTGTCGGCCACCCCGAGCGCCGCGCTCGAGCAGCTCGTACCTACGACGGCCACGATGCGATCGATATCGGCCACGAGTGCGCGCGCTCCGGCTTGACCACCCTCGGCGGTGCAACCCTCGTCCTGATGCTCGAAGGTGATCTCGTGACCGAGCAGTTCGGCGGTGCCGTCGAAGTTCTCGTCGACGTAGTCGGCGCCGAGAATTGCTCCGTTCTGGCTGTCCTGCCCGAGCTGCGCGTTCTCGCCCGAGATGACGAGCAGCGTGCCGAGCACGATCGGGTCGCCTTCGGCGATCTCGACGCAGCCGAACTCATCTGCGCTGCACTGTTCATCTGCACCACCGCCGGCTGTGCCACCACCACCGTCGTCGGCGCAGGCGCCGCCGATCAATGCAAAAAGCGAAAGGATCGCGATCAACGCGAACCACTTGTGATTCCTCATCCACTCCCCCTTCTAGGTCCAACACTTCCCCACTAGCGAAAGCGGCGTCCGGCTCACGGATCCCAGCCTTATGGAAGTCGTAGGGAGTCTGCGAGCCCGCAGCCGCTTCGTGGCGGAGAAAGCTACTACAGGTGTCGAAGCTCCGCCAGGTTTTCACCGGGCCCGCCCAGGGCCCGCCCAGGAGCACCAACCCGAGTTATCTACCGTAGGGCGGCGACGGGGCCGAGGCCGATGAAAGCGCCGGCCGAGGCCTGCCAGTCGTAAACCCACACGTCCCGTCCGGGGTCGGCGACGAGCTCGCCGGTGGGGGCCCACTCCAGGCCGCCCGAGATGCCCGCGGCCCCTTCCGCGGACGCGAAACGGTCGACGATATGGGCGCGCAATTGCTCGGGCTTGCCCGGTAGATCGGCGCCCCGCAGGGCCTCGAGCACGAGGTTGGTGACGTCGTACATCTCCGTGGCGTAAGGGCCGGGAGGTTCGTCGTAGGCCTCGCCGAAGGCCTGGGCGAAGTCTTTACCTGCCGGGATGACGGCGGGATCGACGCACGGACAAACGACCTGATAGCCCTCCTTGACCCGCTCGGGTGCGCCGCCGACGAGGGCGGGGGCGTTCGCGATGATCGTCGCTTGCGCGCCCGCCGCGCGCAGCCGACCCGCGATCTCACCGGCTTCCCCGGCGGCCGCCCCCACGTAGATCAGGGGCACCTGGCTGTCCCGGAGCTCGACCACGACGTCGTCGCTGCCGTTGCTGAGCCGTGCCTTGACG
>JALZEA010000135.1 GCA_030862265.1 Actinomycetota bacterium
TCGGAGCCATGCTGCGCTTCGCGCTCGCGACGCTAGTCCTGTTCGGGATCATGGGCGTGATGCGGCTTCCTCTCCCGCGCGGTCGCGGCGCCTTCGGAGCAATCGTCTACGGAACACTCGGTTTCGGTGTGGCCTATGCCCTCCTTTACATCGCACTGGTTGAACTGGACGCCGGGATGTCCTCGGTGATTCTCGCGGGCACGCCCCTATTCACGCTGGTGCTCGCGGTCCTCCATCGACAGGAACGCTTCACCCTGCGGGGCCTCATCGGCGGAGCGCTCGCCATCGTCGGCATCGGCATCCTGTCCGCGGGATCGCTCGAAGGGGACGTACCTCCCGCGTACCTGCTATCGGCGATAGTCGCTGTGGTGGCGGTGGCCGAGTCGAGCGTTCTCATCAAGTCCTTCCCGCGGCTGCACCCGATTACGACGAACGCCTACGGGATGGCCGCAGGAACGATCTTCCTCGCGGCCGCGTCGTTGATCTTCGGCGAAAACTGGGCGTTACCGGCAACGTCGCGGACGTGGTTCGTCCTCGCGTGGCTGGTGGTCGCGGGTTCGGTGGGGTTGTTCGTCCTGTTCCTCTTCATCATCGCGCGCTGGACGGCGTCGGCGAGCGTCTATGTCTTGACCTTGATGCCACTCGTCGCAGTGACGCTCGGAGCCCTGCTCAAAGACGAACCGGTCACGACCGAACTCGTTGCCGGTGGAGCACTCGTTCTCTTCGCGGTCTACATCGGTGCCATCTCTCAACCGTCGACTCCGTCGGAGGTCGAGGCCCCGCAGCCGTTCGTGGTCGCTCCCGAGGTCGGCACCGCCGACGACTGACAAAGGAATTCAACCTCGGCGGACGTGGTTCACTCCCCCGATGGTCCAAACCGACGAGCGCCCCCCGATGGAAGAGGCGGTGGTGCCGCGCATCGCGCCGGGCCTCGATGCCTTCTCCGCGAAGGACTGGTTCCTCCTCGTCGCGATCGCCCTGACGTGGGGGTCTTCGTTTGTCTGGATCGAGATCGGTCTTGAGAACCTCGCACCTACTTTCATCACCCTGCTGCGCATCGTGTTCGGCGCCGGCACGCTGGTCTTCGTCAAGAGAGCACGAGCGCCGATCGCGCCTGAAGACTGGCCCCAGTTAGCGGTCCTCGGGCTCGTGTGGATGGCGGCACCTCTGTTGTTGTTTCCGATCGCGCAACAATGGATCGCGTCGTCTCTCGCCGGCATGATCAATGGCTCGATGCCGATCTTCGCCGGTGTGATCGCGGCGCTGCTCATGCGGAGGTGGCCGCCAGTGAAGACCATGCTCGGCATCGCTCTGGGGTTCGCCGGGGTCGTTGCGGTGAGCTGGCCGGCGGTGCAGGGGTCCCGCGCCACGGCGCTGGGTGCCGGGCTCGTGTTGGCGGCGACGATCTGTTACGGGATCGCAGCCAACCTCGCCATTCCGCTGCAACAGAAGTACGGCACGCTGCCCGTGATCCTGCGCGCGCTGCTGGTCGCGTTGGCGATCACGCTGGTGCCGGGGATCATCGGTGCAACGCAATCGTCTTGGGACCTCGCGAGCGTCGCGGCCATCGTGCCGCTCGGTGTTTTCGGGACCGGCCTTGCATTCGTGTGGATGGGCACGCTCCTGGGAAGAGTGGGCGCCGCTCGGGGTTCGGTGACGATCTATTTCGTCCCAGTCGTCGCGATCTTGATGGGAGCGATCTTCGAGAACGAGTCGATCGCGCTGATCTCGCTGGTCGGAACGGCTCTCGTCCTGGCCGGCGCGTTTCTCACGAGCCGCATCCAGGTGAAGAGGACTTAACCGAACGTCCTCCCCCCTTCGCCGACCTAGCGGCCGGCGGCCCTCGAGAGGCGGACCCGCTTGTGGGCGTCTAATTCGACCTTGCGCAGCCTCACCGTGTGCGGCGTGACCTCGACGCATTCGTCGGCGCGGATGAACTCGAGCGCTTGTTCGAGCGATAGTTCGCGATGCGGGATGAGTCGCACGAGCTCGTCGGAGGTGGACGAGCGCATGTTTGTGAGCTTTTTCTCTTTCGTCGGGTTCACGTCCATGTCTTCGGAGCGTGCGTTCTCACCGACGATCATCCCTTCGTAGACGTCGACCCCGGGACCGATGAACATCGTGCCGCGCTCCTGGAGATTCATGAGCGCGAAGGACGTCGTGGGACCGCGCCGGTCCGCGACGAGACTGCCGGTGGGGCGGCTGCGGATCTCTCCGAACCACGGCTCGTGGCTATCGAAGACGTGATGGATCATGCCCGTGCCGCGCGTCTCGGTCATGAACTCGGTGCGGAACCCGATCAGGCCGCGCGCCGGCACGAGGTATTCCATGCGCACCCATCCCGTGCCGTGATTGACCATGTTCTCCAACCGCCCTTTGCGCAGCGCGAGCAGCTGCGTGACAACACCCATGAAGTCCTCGGGGACGTCGATGGTTAGGCGCTCGACGGGCTCGTGCAATTTGCCGTCGATCTCTTTCGTCAAGACCTGCGGCTTCCCGACGGTCAGCTCGAAACCTTCGCGGCGCATCATCTCGACCAAGACCGCGAGCTGGAGCTCGCCGCGGCCTTGCACCTCCCAGGCGTCGGGACGCTCGGTATCGAGCACGCGGATCGAGACGTTGCCGATCAGCTCGGTGTCGAGGCGTCCCTTGACGAGCCGCGCGGTCAGCTTGTTGCCGTCCTGGCCCGCCAAGGGTGAGGTGTTGATGCCGACCGTCATCGCGAGGCTCGGGTCGTCGAAATGGCTGACCGGCAACGGGCGCGGGTCGTCGGCATCCGACAACGTTTCGCCGATCGTGACGTCGGGCAGTCCCGCGATCGCGATGATCTCGCCGGGGCCGGCCGAGGTCGCGTCGACCCGGTCTAACGCCTCGGTGACGTAGAGCTCGGTGATCTTGACGCGCTCGATCGTCTCGTCGGCGCGACACCACGCCACCGTGTCCCCCTTGCGGATCGTGCCGTGAAACACGCGACACAGGGCGATGCGACCGACGAAGGTAGATGCGTCGAGGTTCGTAACCAGCGCCTGCAATGGATGCGAGTCGTCGTAGGTGGGGGCAGGGATGTGCTCGAGTAACAGCTCGAACAGCGGCTTGAGGTCGCTTCCCTCTTGATCGGCCGCCAGGCTCGCCCATCCCGCGCGGGCGTTCGCATAGACGATCGGGAACTCGATCTGGCTGTCGTCGGCGTCGAGGTCCATGAACAGGTCGTAGACCTCGTCGACCACTTCCTTGATGCGGGCATCGGGGCGGTCGACCTTGTTGACGACGAGGATTACCGGCAGGCGTGCCTCGAGGGCTTTGCGGAGCACGAACCGGGTCTGGGGAAGGGGACCTTCGCTCGCGTCGACCAGCAACAGAACGCCGTCCACCATCGTGAGCCCGCGTTCGACCTCGCCCCCGAAATCGGCGTGACCGGGAGTGTCGATGACGTTGATCTTGACGTCACCGTAGCGGACCGCGGTGTTCTTGGCGAGGATGGTGATGCCTTTCTCGCGCTCGAGGTCCATCGAGTCCATGACACGTTCGGCAACGTCCTGGTTGGAACGGAACGCGCCGGATTGCCACAGCATCGAGTCCACGAGGGTCGTCTTCCCGTGATCGACGTGAGCAACGATTGCTATGTTGCGGATGTCCTCTCGTACCGGCATGACATGAGTGTAGAAGCCGCGAGCACGATCACGCGCGGGTGCGCAGGAGGCACAGATCGGCTCGGCCCCCAGCGATGATCGTGTTCGCGTGATCGACGGTCGAGATATCGCCCGTCGCGATCGTGGCGATCCGCGCGTCGTTGCGCACCCGGTCCGCGTAATACGTCAAGAAGTACGGGTCGTAGCGCGGGTTGTGTCGCGCGACGGTTTGACCGGCAAGCACCCGGATCACCTCGCAACCGTGCTCTTTCAAGGTTCGAGCGATAACGACCACGTCACCGAGGCTCACACCGGCCGGCGCCCAGTCGCTCACGTTCAAGGCGACACCGATGGGAAGCTCCGCCGGCCACTCGGCGCGCACCGCATCCAATAACTCGAGCGGATAGCGCAACCGGTTCTCGACCGCCCCCCCGTATTCATCCGTTCGCCGATTCGTCAACGGAGACAGGAAGCCCGCCAACAGATAGCCGTGACCCATGTGGAGTTCAAGCAGATCGAAGCCCGCTGCGCCCGCCTCCCTCGCAGCCGTCACGAAATCCTCCGTGACGTCTTCCATAGAGCTGCGATCCATCGTCGCGGGGACATCGCTGCGCGGCGTGTACGCGATGGGCGATGCCGCGAGGAGACCCCATGCTTGGTCTTTGGGAACAGGGACGTCGACCATCCGGTCTCGCGGCCGGGTCGCACCCCGCGCTCCCGAGTGACCGAGCGTGACGGCCACGACCGCATCCGAAACCGCCCGGACGTCATCGAGCACGCCGCGCCACCGAGATCCGTGCTCGCGCTCGTACATCCCGGGCGTCTCGGGGGTGATGCGGGCATGTTCGGAAACCGCAGTGAATCCGGTGAACAGAAGCCCTGCCCCCGATGCGGCCGCACGCGCCAGATCAGCCGGTCCGCTTGCCGTCACCGCGACGCGGTTGGGCAGCGTCTTGGAACCCAGGCGCAAGGGGGCAAAGGCCGGGGGGGCCGCGATCGCCGGCGGGGTCTTCGCCTCGGCCGCCCGGGCGGTGAACCAGCGGTCAACCGCTCCGACGAAGTGACGATCGCGCAGCCTCAGGTCGTCGTAATCGATCCGGCCACTGCGCGCCAACAGGTGGAACGCGAACTGCAGTGGCTCCATGTGTTGGTAACGGCGGGTGTTTTCGAAGTAAGTCTGGCTTTGGCGGGCTGCTTCCTGGAAACGCTCGACCCGTGGTTTGCGCTCGAGCTCGTATTCAACGAGCGCTGCGGGGACCGACGCCTTGGTCTCCAGGGCATCCACGAGTGCGATCGAATCTTCCATCGCGAGCTTCGTACCTGATCCGATCGAGAAGTGGGCCGTGTGCGCGGCGTCGCCGACGAGCACGATGTTGTCGTGGTGCCAGGTCTTGTTCTTCAAGGTTTCGAAGCGGATCCACTTCGAGTTGTTCGATCTCAGGCCATGCCCGCGCAGCTCGGGAGCGAAAAGGGACTCGCAGTAGCCGATGCTCTCGGTCTCCGTCGCGGTGTCGAGGCCGGCCGTGCACCACGAATCTTCATCGCATTCCACGATGAATGTGCTCATCGAACCGTCGAACGGGTACGCGTGCGCCTGGAAGAACCCATCCGCGTTGGCCCGGAACGCGAATGTGAACGAATCGAAGGTCCGCTTGGTCCCGAACCAGATGTAGCGGGACCTCCCGGAAGAAACGCGGGGACGGAACGCGTAGGCATTGGCCTCTCGTAGGACGCTTCGGATGCCGTCGGCAGCGACGACGAGATCGGCTTCTATTTCTTGGAGCCCGTTGATCTCCTTCTCGTGCTCGATCTCGACGCCGAGCTCCTCGCAACGCGCATGCAGCAATCCCAGCAACACCTTGCGCGAGATGCCCGAGAACACCTGGCCCCCGCACCGCAAGACTTCGTCCCTAAAGGAGATGTCGATCGAGTCCCAGATTATGAAGTTGTCCGTGATCTGCGTGTAGGTCTTGTAGTCCGCCTCGCGAAACGACGTCAGCGTGCGGTCCGAGAACACGACGCCCCACCCGTACGTCGCGCCTTCGGGGTTGCGCTCGTAGACGACGACGTCGTGGTCCGGTTGGGTCTTCTTCAGCAGCAACGAGAAGTAGAGGCCTGCCGGCCCGCCACCGACACAGACGACCTTCACGTCATGCCTCTGCCAGCGCGTCGGCGAGGAGGTCGATCTGGGCAAGGTCGGCCACCGCAGGGAACAACACGAGCTCGTCGCATCCGGCCTCCGCATAACCGCGCACGAATTGAGCGACGGCTTGGGGTGTCGCGAGCATGCCCTCGGCGATCCGTTCGGCGAACGGACCGGTGAACGCGTAGTAGTCGCGCATGTAGGCACGGCCGCGCTCGACCGTGCCCGCATCTCCGAGCGCGAAGTAGCCCTGCGCCCAGAAGCGCGGGGAACCGGTGCGACCGAGCTCGCTCCATGCCGTCCGCGCGGCGTCGGCCGCTCGGACGAAGGTACGAGGGGGTCCCCCACCGTGAACGTAACCATCGGCGTAACGAGCCATCCGTAGGAACGAACTGTCGCTCGCACCACCCACCAACAAAGGCGGACCTCCGATGTCTTTCACAGACTCGTCCTGCTCCCAGAGCAACCGCAGATCGAGGAGCTGTTCCGTCAGCCGATCGCCCCGTCCTTTTGGAGAGATCCCGAGCGCGTCGTAGTCCTCGGTGCGCGCCCCAACGGCGAGACCTAAGGTGAGTCGTCCACCCGATGCTGCCGCAA
>JALZEA010000017.1 GCA_030862265.1 Actinomycetota bacterium
CCCCCCCCCCCACTCCTCCGAGGCTCCCGCGCCCCACGCGGGTCGCGCTTCGCCTTGTGGGTTCACAACGTAGTCCGGATCGACCTCGCGCGCGGGCGCGCGCCGAGCCAGGGCCGCGGCAGAGGCGTCCACGTAACGTTCGCGCTTGGCCGCCTCGAGCTCGTCGGCATCGCCCGCGAAGCGCGGGAGGACCTCCTTGCCGAAGAGCTCGAGCGATTCGCAGATATGTTCGTGCCGATTGGGTCCGGCCTGGGAGACGAAGATGATCTGGTCCACGCCCACGTCGGCGTAGCGCGTCACGAGATCGGCGATCTGATCGGGCGTTCCCACGGCACCGCGCATGGAACCCAAGGCACCTTCCAGCACCTTCACCGGCAGCTCATCGCCTTCGGCCCTGATGATCTCGCGCGCGAAGCCGAATTCCGCCCGATGGGCCTGGAACTGGTCCCAAACGCTGGTGCGGCCGGGGTGATGCTGGCCAAAGACGTAGTAGTGCGCCAGCGAATAGCCGAAGAAGTGGGCGCCGTCGATGCCTCGCTCGATCGCGGTCGCTTCATCCGCGTTACACATCATCGGTAGCACCACCGCGAGGTTCGGATTGACTGCGAATCCGGCGGCGATGCACTCGTCGGACTCGAGGGTCGAGTAGTAGCCGTCGACCCAGTTCTTCGCATCCTCGGGTTCCGCGAACGAGAACGACAGCGCCCCCAGGCCGTTGCGCGCCGCCAGCAGGATCGTGTCCCGCTGGCTGCACGCGGCCCATAGAGGCGGGTGGGGCTTCTGGAACGGCTTCGGTACGACGTTACGCGGCGGTACCTGCAAGAACTTGCCGTCGTAGCCGGCGAAGGGTTCCTCGACGAACATGCGCGTCAGCGCATCGAGTGCTTCCGCCCACTGTGCGCGCTTCTCGTCGCGTGGGACACCGAACCCACCGAGCTCCATCTGTGACGACGCCTCACCCGTGCCGAGATCGACGCGTCCGTTGGACAGGAGGTCGAGAGTGGCGGCTCGTTCCGCGACGCGCGCGGGATGGTTGAAGCCGGGTGGCAATTGCACGATGCCGTGGCCGAGCCGGATGCGGTTCGTGCGTTGGCTCGCCGCCGCGAGGAACACCTCTGGTGCGCTCGAGTGCGAGTACTCCTCAAGGAAGTGATGCTCGACCTCCCACACGTAGTCGAACCCGACACGGTCGGCGATCTCGATCTGCTCCAACGCATCGTGCAGCAAACGGTGCTCGGCCCCCTCGATCCACGGCCGCGGCATCTGGTGTTCGTAGAAGAGGCCGAACCTCACGGCGTCACGACCAGCCGGACGGGGTCACCCTCCTTCGACGCCAAGCGTTCGACCCCGCGCGGCACGTCCTCGAGATCCATAACCTCGGTGATCGACGTGGACAGATCGAGACGGCCGTTCGCCAGCAGCTTCACGAGGTCATCCAGGTGGTGACGCGTGTAACCGAGATGACCGCGCAAGGAATGGGACTGCGTACCGAAGATCAGACCGGGTCCCAGCTCCACGCGATCCATCGATAGACCGACCATGACGCAGCGTCCTCGCCGGCGGAGCGAACGCACCGCTTCGTACAACACCGCGTTCGCACCCACGAGATCAATCGCGGCGTCGACGCCGCCGTCGGTCAGCTTCGATATCTCCATCGGGACGTCGACCTCACGTGGATCGAGCGCCGCATCGGCTCCGAGTTTCAGCGCTCGCTCGCGCGCCGACGGCAACGGATCGACCGCGATCACAAAACCCGCTCCGATCATGCGCGCGAGCTGCACCGCATGCGTGCCGAGGCCACCGATCCCCCACAGAGCGACGGATTCGCCCGGCTTAAGCTCGGCCGTCTCGGTCAACGCGCCGTAGGGCGTGGCGACCGCGTCGGCAAGGATCGCGGCTTGCTCGCTCACAACATTGTCGGGGATCGGTGTCATGGAGAAGAACGGAACCTTGATGTATTCGGCCCAGGCGCCGTCGTAGTGGAAACCCATGAGCTCGAAGCTGAGGCACTCGTCCAGCGCTCCTCGGATGCAGCTCGAACATCGTCCGCACGGGCGTCCACCCATCAACGACACCCGCTGGCCGACGAGCCAACCCCCTACCGAGTTGCCGACCGCTGCGACCGTGCCCGATGCTTCGTGTCCCACGGTCACGACGTCGACGATCGCGGGGATCGAACCGTCGATCAGATGGACGTCAGAGAGACAGATGCCGCACGCGTCTACCTTGACAAGGACCTCGAGGGGGCCGGGTTCCGGTACCGGAACATCGGTAACCTCGAGCGACCGGCTCGCCGCGGTGAAACGGGCGGCCCGCATCGTCGCCGGGATGCTCACACGACCTCAGTCGCCCGCGTGCTGGGCGATAGCCACCACAAGAGGATGCCCGCGGCGACCAGATACGCAACGACGAACCAGTGGCGGTCCGGCGCGTCACCCCAAACGATGTAGTACGCGTGGGTCAGGCCGTGCAACACGAGTAACACGGACACGAAGGAGATGATCCCGACGTTGGCTATGGGGTCGCGCAGCGCGAGCAAGAGTGCGAACGCCACCGCCAGATCGTAGGCACCGAGGATGCTCGTCCACCCCGACGGTGGGCCCCACGCGAGGATCTCGTCGATCGCCGCTTCGGGGAAGAACCAGAAGGAGAAAGCGACGACGACGTGTCCGATGGCGGCTGCCGCCAACAGCAGCTTGAGCGCCTTCATGCGCATCTCTTCTGTCACGGCGTGGATGCTACCGGCGGGCCTGCGAGAGCGGCGGAGCCGCGCAGGCCTGCCGGAGTCGGTCGTGCACGCCAATGAGTTCTCCTACCGGCGCGCTTCGTCGGCAGCCCATGAATAGATGCCTTTCGCCATCGTCGACGCTTCCGTCTCGGCGCGCCGCGCGTAGAGGTCGGCTCGAGCGGCCCGAACAGAAGAGTCGTTAGGCGCGGCCCTGAACGCGATCTCGACCAGGCCACAAGCCAAACGGAGATCGCCTTGAGTTGCTACATCCCGAGCTCTCGATGCGATGGCCGCCACACCACCCGCGAGGTCGGCCAGCTCCAATGCGAGCGTGCGCTGCGGCGCCGGTTTCAGCGAGGACGGATCGCCGTCGAACCAACCCGCGTACAGACGCCAGATGTTGCGGACGATGAACTCGGGCTCGTCGTAAGTAGCGCGCAGGTAAGGCTTGCGCGCGAGATGTTCCGGCGTCTTCACTGTGTGCAATACGGAATCGAGCGACGCGCCGTTGTTGATCAGTTCGAGGGTCTGTCCGACTAGGGATTCCAACAGCTCGGCAGTGTCTTCAAGGGCCGCACGCACGCGTTTCATCCCAACGATCGGCACCCCGTGTCCGGGCAGCAGCACCTCCGCGTCGAGCGCCGCCATCGCTCGTAGAGCCGTGGCCCACTCCGCCGGATAGCGCTGCACCTTCTGCGGGTTCCCCGCGTTCGGAGTGGCCCAGATGAAGAAGTCGCCGCAGCACAGGACCTTGGCGTCCGGGATGAAGACCCACGTCGCGTCGTCCGTCTCACCTTTGCCGTGATGGAGGTCGAAACGGCGTTCTCCGACATCGAGTGACAGCTCGTCGCGATACGTGTCGTCCGGATAGCGATACTCGGTCGGCCACTCCAACTCGGGCAGTCGAAACTGACGGCGATTGATCACGCCGTTGTATCCGGCGGTTTTCCGGTAGCGGTCGAAGCGAGCGGAAACGTTCTCGTGGGCGACGACCCGCACCGCGCCCTCGGCTTCGAACGGCGCGGTGCCGAAGACGTGATCGATGTGCCCATGGGTGTAGATCGCGGTGCCGACCGGGGCCGGTGACCAACCGCGCACCTGTTCGTAGACGATGCCGGCCGTCAGCGGGCTCCCGGTGTCGATCAGCACCAGTTCGCCATCCGCTCGCACGGCAGTGACATTCGCGAACGAGGGCAGGAAGGCGATGCCGTCTGCGACCTCCACGAGATCGCCCGTGAAGGAGAAGGGCCGCGCCTCATCCGGAGATATCTCCTCGCGCAGCAACGACTCTGCGAGAGCCAGCGCGTCCGGCATCCCGCTTCCTAGGCCACTGCGCCGCGCAGGAAGACCGAACGCAACAAGTCGTCGCGCCCACGCAGGTCTTCAGCGGGGCCCGAGAAGCGGATCTCACCACGCTCGATGAAGTAAGCGCGCGAGGAGACGTCAAGGGCGAGGTCGACATGCTGATCGACCAGTAGAACCCCGACACCGGCCTCGTTGAAACGCCGGATGATCTCGAGCAGGTCCTCGACGATTTTGGGGCCAAGACCCAGCGACAACTCATCGACCAGCAACAGACTCGGGTCCATGACGAACGACTTCGCCAGGGTCAGCATCTGCTGCTGCCCACCCGACATCGAACCGGCGACCTGGCGTCGCCGTTCTTTCAACATCGGGAAGAACTCGAACACCTTGTTCACCATCTCGTTGCGCCGCTTCTTGTCTTTGCCGTAGAGGAAGCCCGCCATCTCGAGGTTCTCGAGGACGGTCATGCCGGGGAAGACCCCCCTTCCTCCCGGCATCTGCACGATGCCTCGCTTGACGATCTCCGCAGGTCGTTCCCCGACCAATGACGTGCCGTCGAGCGACACGGTTCCCTCACTGGGTGGTAGAACTCCCGAGATCACGCGCAGGATCGTCGTCTTGCCGGCTCCGTTCGTACCCAGCAGAGCCACGATCTCGTCGTCACCAACCTCGAGATCGATCCCGAAGAGGACCTGGATCGGACCGTAGAACGCATGGACATTAGCGAGCTTCAGCATGCGTCTTCCTTCGCGTCCGGCCCAGATAGGACTCAAGAACGTCGTCGTTCGCGACCACCTCGTCCGGTGTTCCCTCGGCGATCACCTTCCCGAAGTCGAGCGCGTAGATCCGCTCCGAGACCGCCAGCAGCAAGTTCATGTCGTGTTCGATGAGCAGGATCGAACAACCTCGCTCTTCACGGATGCGCTTCAGTAACGGTCCGAGGGCCTCCACTTCCTTCTGCTGGATGCCCGATGCCGGCTCGTCCAGCAACAAGATCTTCGGCTGGAGCGACAGGACGCAGGCGAGCTCCAGGAAGCGCGTCGTTCCGTAAGAGAGTTCCGAAGGATGCGCGTCCCGCCACGGACGGAGGTCGACGGTATCGAGGATGTCCTCGACCCGTTCGCGCGCCATCTTTTCATCGCGTCGCCACCCCGGCAGGCGGAACATCGCCGCGACCGACCCGCTGGAGAGGTGTCGGTGTTGAGCCGCCAGCAGGTTCTCGTAAAGCGTGAGGTTGCGGAAGAGTCTCACGTGCTGGAAGGTGCGTCCGATGCCCGCGGCGACGCGCTCGTAGGGGAGCATCCGCGTGATCTCGTCCTCTTCGTAGAGGATCCGCCCCCACGCCGGCTTGAGGAAGCCACTGAGAACGTTGAACAGGGTTGACTTGCCCGCACCGTTCGGTCCGAGGATGCCGACGATCTCTCCGGGCTCGACCGCGACATCCACCTCGTCCAATGCCGCGATGCCCCCGAAATGGACGCTGATGTCTCTCGTTCGGAGAAGGCTCATCTCTATCCCGATAGCTCGACGAAGAGCCACGCGACGCCGATGTTGAGGGCGGTGATGACCGAGATAAGGGTCACGCCGAACACGGGCCGAGCTCTGACCAGCGCGATCGCCAGTTTGCCGACCTGAACCAGACCCCCCGGCCGGAACAACAGGAAGGCGATCAACAGCAGCGCGCTGTACACGCCCACGAAGGCGAAGAAGAACTCGGCGCCCTGGAAGACCTGTTGCTGGACCACGAGCGAAACGGCTCCGACGAAGGCCCCGATCGCACGATCCATGCCGCCGATCGCTACGAGCGTCACGAGGATGATGGACGTCGACTCGGCAGAAGGTGACTGGAACGCGTTGCGCGTCACGCTCAATAGCAGCATCGCAAGGAAGCCGCCGCCGAGCCCGGCGATCATGCCGCTCAGCACGAAGGCCGTCAGCTTCGTCTTGTAGACATTGATTCCGAGGGCCTGAGCTTCGAGTTCGTTGTCGCGCACTGCAAGCATCGCTCTGCCCATCCGCGAAGTGCGCAATCCCTCGACCATCCACAGCAACAGAAAGACCACCAACAGACAGAGCACGTAGAACGCGGCGTCGTTGCCGAGATCGATGGGTCCGATGGCCGGACGCTCGACGAGCCAGCCGCTCTCCCCACCCGTCGGCGCATCCCACTTGAAGAACGTTTCACCGAGAGCGTTCGAAAGGGTCAATGTCGCGATCGCGAGGTAGAGACCTTTCAGCCTCACCGACGTCATCCCCACCAGAAGCGCCAGGGGAACCGTCGCGAACGCGGCAAGCGGCAGGGCGAGCCACACCGGCCACCCCCACGACGCGACCGCGGCCCCCAATGTCATCGCACCGACGCCGGCGAACGAATACGGCATCAGCGATATCAACCCCGCGTAACCCGTCACGACGACCACCGACAGGCCCAACATCGCGTAGACAAGCGCGTACTGACCGATGAAGAACCCGAAGTCGCCGAACGGGATGGGAACGAGCGCAACTAGCAGTAGCAGACCAAAGCCGATCCATTGCGCGCGCGAGATCCCACCCTCGCGCGGAGCGACGGGAGGAGCCTCGAGCGGCACCTCGCCGGCCGGCAGATCTCTCGCCGGCAATACTTCGGTCGGCGCGACGTTCTCGGATGTTTTCATTCCAACGCCTCGAGCTCCTGGCGACTCGCGAAGAAGCGCTCGGTCCTCAATAGCAACAACAGCAGGATCAGGATGGCGGCGATCGATGCCCGTAGGTCGCTCCACGGTTTCGGCGTCAATATCAAGAGCTCGCGCGCGAGTCCGAAGATGAAGCCGCCGATCATCGCCATCGGTAGATGCACGAGCCCGCCTACGAGCGCGGCCCCGAACGCCGGGATCAGGAGGGTTCCCAAAGGTGTGACGTCGAACGTTGTGATGAGACCGCCTTGTTCGCCGGCGGTATGTGGCATCACGAGTAACAGCGCGAGAGCCGCGAGCGCGGAACCGATCCCCCATGCGATCGACGAGTACTTCACGTCGTCGATGCCGGCGAGCATCGCGGCCTCGCGGTTCTGGGCGACGGCTCGCAGTGCCTTTCCCGTGCGTGACAGCCGGAACCAGATGAGGAATCCGAACGCGATCGCGATCGACAATCCGGCCGTGATGACTTCAGTGGCGTGCAGGTTGGCGTTCCCGATCCGAACGTCGCCCGTGGGCAGCCATGGTTCGAGGCGCGTGAACTGTTCGAAGCCCAAAGCGAACTGAACGAGCGACGCGAACAGTTGTGCCAGGCCGATCGCGATCAGGATGACGATGACCTGACGGCCCCGCGGTACACGCTTGAAAACCAATAGATAGGAAAGGACTCCGGCCCCCACGGAGAACGCGATCGCGATGACGGCCGCAGCCTGCGGCGGGATGCCGACGTTCGTCCCCACGACGTAGACCACGATCGCAACGAGTCCGATCGCCCAATGAGCGAAGTTCAGAACCCCTGTTGTGCGGTAGATGAGGACGAGCCCGAGAGCAAGAAGGGCGAAGACGGCTCCCGATGACAGTCCGAAGACCGTCACCTCCGCGACCGGAGCAGCGGTGATCATGTCTTGATGAACGCTCTATAGATCCAATCGAACAACCGGAAAGGTTGCGCGAGGAAGATCCGCCTCCCCCAAGAGAAACGCTGGAGCCACCGCCCGAGAAGCAGCAACCAGCCCAGAAAGCCCAATGCGAGGAGCCCCGCGACCGTTCCGCGTCCGGTTGCCTGCCGGTAGACGAGCAACTCCTCTCCTCCGGTGGCGACCGGCTCTGTCCCGTTCGAGGTCGGCGACCCGATGGCGATGCCACCCGACAATCCGGGTCCGCCGATATCGACGCTGCCGCCGCCGAACCCCACGCTGGATCCGAAACTGCCGGACACGTCGCCCGGTCCCGCTCCCGGATCGATCTCGGGCCCTCCGCCGAAGGAGAGTCCGCCGGCGGTCTCGCCGAAGCTCGCGTAGAGCTCGGCTCCTCCGAAAAAGGCCGACTGTTCCGAATGGGCGACCATCAATCCGGGAGCGACCATCGTTAGTTGCGAACCGTCGCTCGTCGCCTCGACGTACGGCGCCGCGACGCCGACCGACATCCCCGGAAGGTTGACGACCTGTCCCGGCGGCAAGCTGATCGGCTGTCCCGCGAACCGCGCTCCCGAAGCGGTCGACGTCACCGACCACCGTAGCCGCGACGACGTCCCATCCGACGAGAACGCGAGGTGCGTCTCGATCGACTCGATCTTCAGTTGCCCGTCGCCCCAGCTCACGTCCTCGACGATCGCAGAGAGCTCTCCCACGACCTGGGAGCCCGACTCGGCCAGTTCGACGATGGACTCTGCCCGCTCGGCACTTGCTCCGAACGTGCCCGGCGTGGGTGCCTGGAAGTTGCAGGCGCGCCGGTAGCAGCGCGCGAGGTGGTACGTCGCGACCGAATCCTTCGAGCGCGACATCACGTGCGTGTAGTCGTTGGCGTCCTCAGAGTTCTCTTGCTTGGGGAAACAGCGCTCTTCCCAGGATGCCTTGTTCGGCGAAAACGCTTGCGATTCGGTGTGGGCCTCCGGCTGGCCGCGGCCGGACAGGTCGATGTACTGATCGCTCGCCAGGCCGGCGGCTTCCTTCACGGCGCCGCCGAGATGGCTGAGCGATCCCAGCGACATCATCCGGTTGAACCTCACGGGTGACGATTGCGGGGGTTCCTGTCCGCCGGTCTCGTCACCCGCACCGCCTTCGGTTGGAGTGACGTCCTTACGCGGCTTGGGGTCGGGGGCTTTGCCCTCGGGACCGATCTCGATCCCCTTCGGGCAGTTGGGCTTGTGGTTGTAACGACCCTCGTCGCACTCGTAAGGATCCGTGGCCGGATCGCACCTCGGGGGAAGGTTCCGCACGACGTCCCGATTCAGCGACGCCTTGTACGCGTAGGCGCGGCCTTCTTTGACCGAGAACTGCAACGAGGCCGCGGCCGCATTCGGCACCGGCAATAGAGCCGCGGCGAGAAGCGCGGCGAGACATAGATAGAACGCGGAACGCCGCAGCTTCAACTCAGTCCTCCGTGATGATCGAGTAAGGGATGCCGAGTTCGCCCAAGGTCAAGAAGCGCCCGGTGTGATCACGGAAGTACGGCTTGCCGCCCGTGAAACGGATCAGCCACACCGATTTCGCACCGAAATGATCGTTCGGCGTGATGTTGATGATCGGGCCGATCCCCGCGCTCCAGTTGTGCAAGCCGGCGAGCGTGGAACGGAAGGCCTCGCGCGAAAGGTCAGGTCCCGTCATCGTCAACCACAAGGCGATACCTCCCGTGATGGCCGCGGGCGCATAGGTGAGGATGTCTTCCGGTTCCTGCGGATAGTCGCGGGCTCGCGCGTCTTGTAGCGCCTTGACGGCCGGGTACTTGTCGGGGTCCGCGAAAGGCACGCACGGCAGGGCGGCACAATCCGTGTACATGCCCTCGCACGCGCGTCCGCACAGATCGGCCAGACTCTCGATCCAACACGACGTTCCCGTGCAGGACCAAATGACGTTGTTGTCCGCCCCCCGCCAGCCCTGACCGGCCGCTTCCATCGCTCCGAAGATCCCGTTCAGCGCATCCAGCGCGACGAGGGCGTCGGGTTGTGGGTTCGGGCCGCGCCCCTGGTAGCAGGTGCGGATGCGCGCGATCTCGGAACGCATCCCGTTCGACGCCTCCTGGGCTCGCTTGAAGACGACACAGTCGTTCGGGATCGGCACGTCGAAGTGCTCGGCCACGGCGCGGACGACGCGCGTAGTCGAGTTCTCGGTCGTGGGGTCGGCCAGGATCGCGAGCCGCTCACGGTTGAGCTTCTTGATGAGGTAGCCAGTGTGAAGCGCGGCGGCGACCTGCGGGTCGGTACCCGGTGAGTAGTTCCAGGGGGCAAGTTCGGGATACGGCATCTCCGAGAAGTAGCACCACACCGCGGGGACGCCGTTCTGGTTCTGGTACTGCGACGCCGGACCCATGAGGCTCGATTGCAGGTAGCAATCCCTGACCAGGAAGACGTTCTCGACGTCGATCAACCGGCGCATGCCGGCGAGTGCCTCTTCCGGGGTGTTCGCCTGGAGCGAGAAGATCTTCAACTCCACTCGCCGGCCGAATACGCCCGGCCGCTCGGGGCATCCCCAGTTCAACTCCGCGTAAGGACCCGGGATGTGCGTCGTCTTGTTGAGGTTTTCGACTGCGAGCTTCATGACGCGCGCGGTTTGCTCGCCGAGCGGCCGGAGCGCGCCGCTTACCGGGATGATCGTGCCGAGTTTGAGCGTGTCGGCCGTGAACCCCTGGTCGGGGTTCGAGTTCGTGGCGCAGTTGTTGGTGCCGGCCGCGGCCGTCCCCACCGGCCCTCCGCCTCCACCGCCGGTCGCAGATGAGTCGTCACCGAGATCGACGTCCTTCGAGCCGCCCTCCGCAAGGACATCGGCGGCGGTTCCCTCTTCGGCGGACACAAGGTCGCCCTCGGCGGTTCTCCGTTCCACCAGGACGGCGTGCCCGTTGCAGGCCGCGATGAAAAACAGCATCAGCGTGGTGGTCGCAACCAACCGACGGTTCATGTTGGGATCCCCCTCCTAACGTCGATCTCGCGCAAGATCCCTGCCGTGGTTCCCAAGAGCAATGCGATGGCACCGGCGAGCATGCACCAGACACCCCAGCCGTAACCGGCGTGGAATGTGATGAAGTCGAGTTCTTCTTGCGCGCTCGCGGCAAGCGCGGCCGCTTGGTCGTCTATCAACGGCATCTGCCACACGAGGAGCGCGGCGATCGCGATCGAATACGCGATGGGAAGCGCTTTGACGACGAGCAGCGACATCAACCACGTGACCGACGCGAGCAGAGCCAGGCCCCCAAGGATGGCGAGCGCGATGCCGGGCCAGTCCTCGTAGCCCATCGTCACCGCGGCTTGCTCGGGAGGGAGCCCTTCGGTCACGAGCTTCGTCGCACGCACCCAGGTTCCAAATGCTCCGACCAGTACGAGTGCGCCACCGATCGCCGTCAGTCCGGGAGCGAGCTTGCGCGAGAACGTGCGATATCCGGTCGGAGTCGCGGCTCTCGGATCACCCACGGCCTCGGGCGCTTCGCTGGGATGCGACTCGGCGCGAACGCGTGGACGCGGCCGAAGGCGCCGCAATAGCTCGCCGAAGGAATGGCGCGTTGCGCTCGTGTCGCCCATCCAGCCCCCCGGTCGGCGTGGGTCGATTCGTACCAATTTGTACCATGCAGCCGCGTTTTCAAGCTTCGTGAACACCGGGGTCGACTCCTTCCCCGACGTCGCGAGAAGTACTGTCCGGGACATGGATTTCGAGCACAGCGCGCGATCGATCGACCTGCAAGAACGGCTCCTGGCGTTCATGGACGAGAAGGTCTATCCGAGCGAGGCGATCTACGCGGAGCAGCTCATGGGTCAGGCCGATGTCCACCACTCCCCTCCGATCATGGAAGAGCTGAAGAACGAAGCGAAAGGCCGCGGCCTCTGGAACCTCTTCCTTCCGGACCCGGAGTTGGGCGCGGGGCTCTCGAACCTCGACTACGCGCCGCTCGCGGAGATCATGGGCCGCAGCCCGATCGCGCCGGAAACAACGAACTGCGCGGCTCCCGATACCGGCAACATGGAGATCCTCGGCGAGTTCGGAACGCCGGAACAGAAGGACCGGTGGCTCAAACCGCTGCTGGAAGGCGAGATCCGCTCGTGCTTCGGGATGACCGAACCCGGTGTCGCCAGTTCGGATCCAACGAACCTTGCGAGCACGATCGAGCGTGACGGGTCCGATTACGTAGTCAACGGCCGCAAGTGGTGGACGAGTGGCGCGGCCGATCCTCGTTGCAAGGTCTGTTTGTTCCTCGGGTTGAGCGATCCCGACGCGGAGAGATATGCGCAGCACACCTTGGTGCTGATCCCGATGGACACGCCCGGCGTCAACATCCTCCGCACCCTTCCGGTATTCGGGTACGACGCCGGTCACGGCCATTGCGAGATCGCGTTCGAGAACGTGCGGATCCCATCAGAGAACCTTCTTGGCCAAGAGGGTGGCGGCTTCTTGATCGGGCAGGCGCGCCTCGGGCCCGGCCGCATCCATCACTGCATGCGTGCGATCGGCATGGCTGAGAGAGCGCTCGAGTTGATGTGCAAGCGATCGCACGAGCGCGTCGCCTTCGGTATCCCTCTTTCGAAGCAGGGCGTCATCCGCGACTGGATCGCGGAAGCGCGCATCCGCATCGAGCAGGCGCGACTACTCACCCTTAAGGCCGCGTGGATGATGGACACGGTTGGTAAGGATCAAGCGCGGATCGAGATCTCGGCCATAAAGGTTGCCGGCGCGGAACTCGCGACGTGGGTCATCGACCGCGCCATCCAGGTCCACGGTGGAGCCGGCGTGTCCGACGACTTCCCACTCGCGATGATGTACGCCATGGCGCGCACGCTCCACATCGTCGACGGTGCCGACGAGGTCCACAAGATGGTGATCGCACGGGAGGAGCTCCGCCGCTGGGCGTAAGCCGATGTTCAAGAAGATAGTCGTCGGCACGGACGGCTCGGCCTCCGCGACGCGTGCGGTGCAGCGTTCCGTCGACCTGGCACGCACATCGGGGGCCGAGCTGATCGTCGTGCACGCCCATCCTGACGCGAACGTCGGTTACGGCCTATCCGGTGACGAGTACCCGGTGATCGATCGAGCGAAGACGATCATCAAAGAGGCCGAATCGCAGTACGCCGCCGACGTCGCGGTCCGCAGCGTGTTGCGGCAGGGGGAGGCCGCCGACGTCCTGATCGACATCGCCGAAGAGGAAGGTGCAGACCTGATCGTCGTCGGCAACAAGGGGATGACCGGAGCGCGCCGGTTCGTGGTCGGGAGCGTTCCGAACCGCGTGTCGCACCACTCCCCCTGCGACGTCCTGATCGTTCACACGACCTGAACACAGGCCCCGCGCTCGCTATGTAATTCTCAAGGTTCACGGATCGGATTCGCCCCGTCAGGTGTCCGGCGGCGCCCTTAGCTTGCCGGCCTTGCGATCCGCTTCGGTCTTCTCGTCGTGGCAGTCATGGCATTTCCATTCAAGGTTGAGATACGCGGTCGGGCCGCGTGCGGCGACCGGGTCGAGGTGATCACGTTCAGGCCTGAAGCGGTTCCCGCACTGCGAACAAGCCGGCCCGTCGAAGTCCGGCGGCGTGCCCAGCTCGAGCG
>JALZEA010000027.1 GCA_030862265.1 Actinomycetota bacterium
CGCTGGGACGACCTCGGGCGCTGGTTGGCTGCGGCCCGCGCCGCGCGCCTCGAACTTTTCGCGAAGCCCCTCTACACAGGAGAGCCTGTGACTCTTGGGATGCTGATCCCGGACCGGCCCGGCGTGCTGGCGGAGGTAACCACAGCCGCCGGGCGGATCGGGGCGAACATCGAGGACCTCAGGATCCTGCATTCGACCGAAGGGGGCCGCGGCCGGCTGGAGCTCGTCATCGGAGGCCGTCCCGCGGCGACGACGCTGGCCGAGCTCCTCGCGGGGTTGGGGTATCACGTCGATATCGCCGAGGCGTGACGCTTCGGCGACAAGGAGATTTGTCGACATGGGCATAAGGCGATCGACGCGTTCGACCCCGTTGCGCGGCACGATCGCGCTGCCCGGCGACAAATCGGTATCGCACCGTGCCTTGTTGCTCGCCGGCCTCGCCGCCGGGCGCTCCCTCATCGCGAACCTCAACCCCGGACGCGATGTCGCCGCCACCCGCGCCGCGGTCGAGGCCTTCGGCGTCGGCGTCACGGAAGACCTAGCTAACGATGTCCTAGAGGTTGAGGGTTCGGGTCGAGCGGGCTTGCGGGAGCCGAGCGCGGTCGTCGACGCCGGCAACTCGGGCACGACCGCACGTCTGCTGATGGGCGTCGCCGCGGGGATCCCGGGCCAGACGGTGATCACCGGCGATAGCTCGCTGCGGGTCAGGCCGATGCTGCGCGTCGTCGCTCCGTTGCGCCAGATGGGGGCGCGCATCGACGGACGGGACCACGGCGAGCATCTCCCCGTGACGATACGAGGTGGGCCCCTCGCCGCTCTCGAACACCATCCCGACGTCCCCAGCGCGCAAGTGAAGGGTGCTCTGCTCCTGGCGGGTCTGTCCGCGGAAGGGACGACCGCGGTCGTAGAGCCGGCCGCGACGCGCGATCACACCGAGCGCATGCTGGCGGCGGCCGGTGTCACGGTCACGATCGACGGCGCGCGCGTGGCGCTCGAAGGGGGGACGGACCCGAGCGCGCGCTCCTGGCATGTCCCTGGTGACATCTCGGCGGCCATGTTCTTCATTGTTGCCGCGTCGATCATGCCCGGCTCAGACATCTCGATCACCGGCGTCGGGCTGAATCCCAGCCGGACCAAGGCTCTGCAGGTATTGACAGCCATGGGAGCAGATATCGAGATCAGGCCGAACACCGACGCGTGGGCGGCGGAACCGATAGGCGCAGTGCGGGTCCGAGCCAGCGAGCTGCACAGCGTCGACATCGGTCCTGCCGACGTCGTCGGGATCATTGACGAACTTCCGGCCATCGCCGTCGCCGCTACCCAGGCCGAGGGTGTTACCGCGGTCACCGGCGCGGCCGAGCTGAGGGTCAAGGAGTCTGACCGGATCGATGGGCTCGCCCAAGGACTTGGGGCGCTCGGCGCACGGATCGAAACGTCGCTCGATGGCTTCGCCATCAGTGGACCGACACGGCTCGGGGGAGGCGAGGCTGATCCTCAAGGCGACCATCGCATGGCGATGGCGTTCGCTGTCGCCGGGCTGGTCGCGAGCGGCAAGGTGCGCGTGCGCGACTGGAGTTGCGTCGATGTGTCGTTCCCGGGCTTCGCGGACCTGCTTGCGTCGATACAGGCGAAGCGGGCATGATCGTCGCGATCGACGGCCCCGCCGGTGCCGGGAAGACGACGGTCGCGCGCGCGGTCGCGGAGAAGCTCGGGTTCGCCCATCTCGACACGGGTGCTCTGTACCGAGTGGTGACACTGATCGCCCTCGAGAGGGGACTCTCGCTGGAGGCCGGCGACGAGATCGCGACTCTCGTCGGCGCCGCCCCGATCACCGTCGATGGCGTCAACGTCGCCGTGGGGGACAGGGACGTGACGAGCGCGATCCGTAGCGCCGAGGTGACCGCGGCCGTCTCGCAGGTGGCGGCCCACCCCGCCGTCCGTCGCGCTCTCGTGCCTCACCAGCGGGCGGCTGCAGGCCGCGACGTCGTGATCGAGGGCCGCGACATCGGGACCCAGGTCTTCCCGGAAGCGGACGTGAAGATCTTCCTCACCGCGAACCCTCGCGCGCGTGCCATCCGCAGGGCGCGCGAGCTGGGTGTGGAAAAAGCGGTCGACCAGCTCGAGGGCGAGATCGCGGCGCGCGACCGCGCCGATTCCACGCGCTCGACATCTCCTCTCGAACGCGCCGCCGACGCCGTCGAGTTGGACACAAGCGACATGTCGTTCGACGCGGTGGTCGAGGCCGTCGTAAGGGCGGTCGACAACGCGCGGAGCCATCGATGAGTGTCCCCGTCGTAGCCGTCGTTGGTCGCCCGAACGTCGGCAAATCGTCATTGGTGAACCGCGTTCTAGGACGGCGCGAGGCGATCGTCGAAGCGACGCCCGGAGTGACGCGCGATCGCAACGCTTTCGTCGCTAGCTGGAGGGGTCGCGATTTCGAGATCGTGGACACGGGGGGTCTTGAGCCCGGGATGAAAGGCCTCGAAGCACGCGCTGCGGACCAAGCGCGGCTCGCCATCGAATACGCCGACGTGATCTTGTTCGTGGTCGACAGCCAAAGTGGCCTCCTGCAGGACGACGCGCTCGTCGCCGACGTGCTCCGGCGGGCCGCCAAGCCGGTCCTACTGGTAGCGAACAAGGTCGACGATGCCGCTCAGGAGCCGGAGGCCGCGGCGTTCTTCCGACTCGGTTTGGGAGAGCCGGTTCCCGTCTCGGCTCTACACGGCCGCAATTCGGGCGACCTGCTCGACGTCCTGCTCGAGCGGCTGCCCGAAACCGGCGGTGCTGCAACCGGAGACTGGGCGGCTATCGCCATCGTCGGCCGTCCCAACGTCGGGAAGTCGTCCCTCCTGAACGCTCTCGCCGGCGAAGAGCGCGCCCTCGTCGACCCCGTTCCCGGAACCACTCGCGACCCAGTCGACACGCGGCTGGTCCTTGCCGACGGACGAACGCTGCGCGTGGTCGACACCGCAGGGATGAGACGCCGGGTTGCGATCAAAGATCCTCTGGAGTACTTCTCGTTCCTTCGGTCGCGCAAGACCCTCACGCGTGTAGATGCCGCGATCCTGGTGGTGGACGTGAGTGAAGGCGCGACCGGGAGCGACCAACGGATCGCGGAAGAGATCCTCACCGGGGGCCGCGCATGCGTCGTTGCGCTCAACAAGTGGGACCTGGCGACCGCCGAGCCGACGGACCGGGTCCGTTTGGAGAGCGCTCTGGAAGAGCAGCTTCGCTTCCTGGGATGGGCGACGAAGGTACGGACCTCCGCGCTCACCGGTCGGGGCGTTGATCGTCTGCTGCCGGCCGTCTCGGCCGCCATCGAATCGCACCGCCGCAGGGTGACGACCGCAGAGTTCAACCGCGTCCTGGGCGACGCCCAAGCAGACCGCCCTCACCCGCGCGTCCATGGGCGCTCGGCGCGCATTCTCTATGGGGTGCAGACGGGCGCGTCTCCGCCTACGTTCCTGCTATTCACCACGCAACGGCTCGAACGTTCGTATCTCCGCTATCTGGAACACAAGCTGCGCGACGCGTTCGAATTCGAGGGGACGCCGCTCCGCATAGATGTGAAGCTCAGGTCTCGACGTGAACTCGATCGTTGAGGGTCGACCCGCAGCAGCGGCTCGTATGATCGCCGCGGCGGGACGTGGCGCAGCTTGGTTAGCGCACCGGTCTGGGGGACCGGGGGTCGCCGGTTCGAATCCGGCCGTCCCGACCATGGCGAGATCGGCGGCTACCGGCGAGCGCGCGGCAGGTGAGGAGCGCGTCTGGACGATCCCGAACGTCCTCTCGTTCGCTCGTTTGGCGACGGTGCCGGTGTTCGTCTGGCTCTTCGTTACCGACCGTAAGGACGCGGCCGTCGTCTTGTACGCGCTCGCGGCATGGACGGATTTCTTCGACGGCTACATCGCCCGACGCACGGACTCCGTAACGGAGCTGGGACGCCTGCTGGACCCGCTCGCGGACCGCATCTTCATCGCGGCCCTGGCCATCGCCCTCGTCGTGACGGATGTACTGGCCGTCTGGCTCGCCGTCGCCATCGTGGCTCGGGACGTTCTCGTTCTCGTGGCGTATCCGCTCGTCCAGAAGGGCCTCGCCTCCAAGATCAGGGTCAACTTCACAGGCAAGAGCGCGACGGCCGCCCTCCTTATGGGACTGACGCTGCTCGCCGTCAGCGAGACGAGCGTCGGCTGGGCGTCGGCCGTCGATGAGCTCGGCTACATGTTCATCGCCTTCGGGGCCGCTCTGTACTGGGTGGCCGGCCTCATGTACGCGCGGGCCGCCTGGACGCTCACCAGAGAGGCGCGAGCATGAGTCCGTCGCGGCGGCCCCAGGCCATCATCATGGCCGGCGGCGAGGGTTCGCGCCTGCGTCCGTTGACGACGAACATCCCGAAACCGATGCTGCCCGTCGCCAACCGGCCCTTGATGGAGCACATCATCGAGCTCCTCAAGCGGCACCGCATCACGGATGTCGTCGCGACCGTGCAGTTCCTCTCTTCGGTGATCCGCAATTACTTCCGGGATGGTTCCGACCTCGGCGTGTCGCTGTCGTACGCGACCGAAGACGTGCCCCTCGGCACGGCCGGGTCCGTCTACGCGGCTCAGGAATTCATCTCGGGCACTTTCTTCGTCATATCCGGAGACGCGTTGACGGACATCGATCTGAACGAAGTGCTCAAGTTCCACGAAGAGAGAGGCTCCGCGGCGACGCTGGTGCTCAAACGGATGAACGACCCGCTCGAGTTCGGCATCGTGATGACCGACGATGACGGCCGCATCCAACGGTTCCTCGAGAAGCCCACGTGGGGACAGGTCTTCTCCGACACCATCAACACGGGGATATACGTGCTCGATCCCGAGATATTCGATCTCATCCCGCCCGATCAGCCGTACGACTTCTCGTCCGAACTATTCCCGATGATGCTCGACAAGGGACTCCCGATCTACGGCTTCGTGACCGAGGACTACTGGACGGATGTGGGGACCACCGAGGCTTATCTCCAAGCACAACACGACGCGCTTGCAGGCCGCGTCCGGCTCGAGATGCCGGGTTTCGAGCTGCGACCGAGCGTATGGGTGGGTGAAGACGTCGAGGTCCATCCGAGTGCGCGCCTGGAGGGGCCGGTCTTGATCGGAGACAACTCCATCGTCGGAGCGGGAGCGCGCGTCGGTCCGTACACAGTCATCGGCGGCAACACGATCGTGGGCGACGACGCCGCCGTAACGGGTGGCCTCGTGATGGATCGCGGACATGTTGGGTCCTTCGCTCGGATCGATGCCGGGATCCTCGCGCGCGGCGCCTCGCTCGAGCGCGGCGCAACGCTGGAGGAAGGCGCGGTGCTCGGCGAAGAGGTCACGGTCGGAGCCGGCGCGCTCGTGAAGGCGCGTGTGCGCGTTTATCCCGGAAAGAGCGTAGAAGCGGGAGCGATCGTCACCCAGAGCATCGTGCGTGAGCGGAGGGCGACCCGCAGCCTCTTCGGGGCGCGTGGTGTCTCGGGACTGGTGAACGTCGGGATCACGCCCCTGGTCGCGGTACGGCTCGGGATGGCGTACGGCACGACCTTGAAGCGGGGGAGCGTCGTCGTGACGGGCCGCGACGGTAGCCGTGCTGCACGCACGATGAAGCGCGCCATCATCTCTGGCTTGAACGCGACCGGCGTCACCTGTCATGACCTCGAACTGACTCCGATGCCGCTCACCCGTTTCACGGTTCGGAGCGAGCAGGCGTCTGGCGGCATCAGCGTGCGGACCTCCCCAGAGGACCCGGACATGGTCGAGATCCGGCTGTTCGATCCCGACGGCGCGGATCTTCCCGAGGTCGCGCAGCGGAAGATCGAAAGGATCTTCTTCCGCGAGGACTATCGCCGCACTGGGCCCACGAAGCTCGGCGAACTCGAATTCCCTCCCCACGCGATCGAGCAGTACTCCTCGGGTCTGCTGCGCGCGCTGGATGTCGACGCGATCCGCACACGGTCGCCGAAGGTCGTAGTCGATTACGCGTTCGGCGCTACGAGCCTCGTCGGTCCGGCGATCCTCGGACGGTTGGGGTGCGACGTGTTGGGTGTGAACGCATTCGTGGACGAACACCGGCCCGTCCTCACGATCGCGGACGTCGATCGCCTCCTGGAGGATCTCGAAGGGCACGTGCGCAACTCCGGATCCGACCTCGGCGTCTTGCTCGAACCGGGCGGCGAGACGGCCCATCTCGTGGACGATCGCGGTCGCCGCGTTCCCCACGAGCGCGTATTACTGACGTTCCTCCGGCACGAGGCGGAGCGCGGAGCGGGCACCCTCGCCGTGCCGGTCTCATGCTCGTGGGCGTGCGAGGAAATCGCGGCGCGGCACGGCGCGACGATCCAGCGCACCACGACGGGGCTCCCAGCACTGATGGCGCGCGCCCAGCGACCGGACGTGGGCTTCGCGGGCAACGCCGATGGCGCCTTGATCTTTCCCTCCTTGATGCCGGCGCCGGATGGGCTGATGACGTTCGCCAAGGCCCTGGAAATCCTCTCAACCTCTACTAAAGGGTTGGCGGATCTCCTGGACGAGCTCCCCGACGTCTTCGTGGCGCGCCAGGACGTCCGTACCCCGTGGGAGCGGAAGGGCGCGGTCATGCGCCACGTCGCCTCGATGGCGGCGCCGGGCAAGCTCGTGCTCCTCGACGGCGTCAAGGTGGTAGAGAACGACCGCTGGGTGCTGGTGATCCCGTTGCCCGACGAGCCGCTGTGCCGCGTGTGGGCAGAGGCCCCGACGATGGCGGACGCAGAAACCCTGGCGGAGCGATGGGCGGAGGTCGTCGCGGAGGTCGTCGGCGCCGACAACTGACTGTGTACTTGTCGACTTGACCACTTGGTGATCTATCTACGAAAGGAGACCTGGTGACGGAGTTCCCTCCGGAACTGCGCTACACGCGGGAACACGAATGGGCGCGCGAGGAAGACGGACGCGTGATCGTGGGGATCACCGACCACGCGCAGGATCAGCTAGGCGACGTCGTTTTCGTCGGTTTGCCCGAGCCGGGTGCCGAGGTGAAAGCGGGAGAGCCACTGGGCGAGGTCGAATCGACGAAGTCGGTGTCCGATATCTATAGCCCGGTATCCGGCAAGGTGTTGGAGCGCAACACCGAGGTTGAGGCCACCCCGGAACTCATCAACGAGGACCCTTATGGGCGCGGCTGGCTCGTCAGCATCGACGCCGTGGGAGGACTCGACGGGCTGCTCAGCGCGGACGATTATCGCCGTTTCGTGGAAGAGAGCGGGTGATGGTTTTGCCAACCCTAAAGGTTCCCTATAGGGTCACCGCCGATGTATTGCACTAATTGCGGGCACAAGAATCCGGAGGGCGCCAACTTTTGCTCTTCGTGTGGCGCGGCTCTCTCCGACGCCGGGGGAACCGATACCACCATTACGTTCATGCCGGGCGAGCTCGAGTCGGAGCTCGAGGAAGAGGTCCACATCTCGCCCGAGGAGCTCGAGGGGGGCCGAGGGGTATTGATCGTTAAACGAGGCCCTAACGCGGGCAGCAAGTTCTTCTTAGACGTCGATGCGACGCAGGTGGGGCGGCATCCCGAGAGCGACATCTTCCTCGACGACATCACCGTCTCACGCCGCCATGCCGAGATCCGCCGTGGTCCGGACGGCTTTGGACTGCACGACGTGGGCAGCCTGAATGGCACCTATGTGAACCGCGAACGGGTCGAGTCCGCCGAGCTCCGTTCGGGCGATGAGATCCAGATCGGCAAGTTCAAACTCGTATTCCTGACGGGGAGTTGAGGTACATGCCATTGTCCCGAACCCGCGACTACATGAGCATCGGAGAGGTGCTGGAGTCACTCCGCTCCGACTTCCCGGACGTCACCATCTCGAAGATCCGCTTCCTCGAATCGGAGGGGCTCATCGACCCCGAGCGGACGTCGTCCGGCTACCGCAAGTTCTACGACGGCGACGTTACGAAGCTCCGCTACATCCTCGAGCTGCAGCGGGACCATTTCATGCCGCTCCGGGTCATTCGGGAACGGCTCGCGGCACCCGAGGCGGGAGGCGGGCCGGCGCCTCAGATTGCGCCTACCCCGAACGAGGTTCCCGCCGCGCCGCTCGACACGTCAGCGCCCGACGTGCCCGACCTGGGATCGGTGACTCTTACCAAGGAAGAACTCCTCAGCGCCTCGGGACTCTCCGAGAACGATTTCAACGGCCTCTGCGACTTCGGCCTCCTGGCCTCGGACGGGACCTATGACGGAGACGACCTGATCGCCGCCAAAGCGGCGCGGGGGTTGTTCAAGTTCGGCGTCGAGCCCCGTCATCTCCGCATGTACCGACAGTTCGCGGACCGCGAGACGGCTTTCTTCGAGCAGGTCGTCTCGCCGGTTGCCGGTCGCAAGGATCCCGATGCTCAGCGCGAGGCGGCCCGGTCGGTGCGTGAGCTCGCCGCCTTGTCTCGTCAGTTCCGCGACGCGCTACTGCGCGCCAGCCTGCGTAGCCTGTCTTAGTACCTGTGGGTTACTTGTCGACAAGTCGACGAGTCGCTTTCGTCGCGGTCGCACTCGCGTTCACGCTGCTGCCTGCCGCCGCGCCTGCCGGTCCCGGACCGGACCTCACCTGCGCGGCGTGTTACCTCGTAGACGACACCGGCCGGGTTCTCTTCGCCCGGGCGGCACGCGATCCCCGTCCCAACGCCAGCACCACGAAGATGATCACCGCGCTCGTCGTCCGGGCGGACACCGCCGGCGACGAGGTCGTCACCGTTTCCGCAACCGCCGCGGCGACCACCGGAGGTGGCCTCGCCCTCGAGCCCGGCGACCGCTACACCGTGGACGCTCTCCTTCATGCCCTGCTGATGACGTCCTCGAACGATGCCGCCGTCGCCCTGGCGGAACACGTCGCCGGGAACGAGGCAGCCTTCGTAGCGGAGATGAACCGCGTGAGCGAACGGATGGGGGCGGACGAGACACACAACGTCACCGCCCATGGGCTCGACTCCTCGGGTCACCACGCGTCGGCACGAGACCTGGCGGCGTTCGCGGCGACCATCCTGGCGGATCCGGTGCTGGCGCGCATCGTCGGTACCACCCGAACCTCGATCGCCGGCCCGGATGGGCGGGAGCTGATCGAGAACCGTAACGTTCTGCTTGAGGGTTATCGCGGCGCGACGGGAGTGAAGACCGGATACACGGCGGGCTCCGGCAACGTTCTCGTGGCGTCGGCGCGGCGGGGCGAGCGCACCCTGATCGCGGTCGCGATGGGATCGCAGGACGCTACCGCCGACGCCCGACGCCTCCTCGATCATGGCTGGGACGCGCTTGCGCACATGTCGCTGATCGCAGCCGGCGCCCCGGTCGCCACCCTCGTCTTC
>JALZEA010000068.1 GCA_030862265.1 Actinomycetota bacterium
CGCCGGTCGACGTCTCGTTATGGGTCAGGGCATAGGTATCGACGTCGTGCGCGACATGGAGGACGGGATGGGTGCCGGGCTCGGCGTCCACCAACTCGGGCGAGCTCAGATGCGGCGCCAACTCCACCGCGGCCGCGAACTTGGACGAGAACTCGCCGAAGACCGCATGCATGCTCTTGCGCTCGATCGCACCGAACGCCAGCGCGTCCCACAACACGGTGGCGCCGCCGACGCCGAACACTACCTCGTAGCCGTCGGGCAAGCCGAAGAGATCGGCGAGACCGGCCCGCAGCCGCCCGACGAGGGCACGCACCGGGGCCTGCCGATGGCTCGTTCCCAGGAGGCTCCCGGCGGCGCGTTGCAGCGCGGCGATCGCCTCGGGCCGGATCTTCGACGGACCGGACGCGAAGCGACCATCGGCCGGCAACAGATCGGTCGGGATGCGGATGTCGGGAAGGTCCGGAGGCTGAGCCATGGTCTTGGATAGTCTGACCGAATCATGGCTCGTAACCGTCTATCCCAACGCGTCCTTGAAATAACCGAGTCGTCGACGTTGGCGATCGATGCCAAGGCGAAGGCCTTGAAAGCCGCGGGAGAGAACGTCATCGGCTTCGGAGCGGGCGAGCCGGACTTCCCGACACCCGATCACATCGTCCACGCCGCGGCGGAGGCCACCAAGCACCCCATCTACCACCACTACACGCCGTCGGCCGGGCTCCCCGAGCTGCGTGCCGCGATCGCACGCAAGACGGCGCGCGACTCCGGCTATGACGTCGAGGCCTTGCAAGTCTTGGTCACGAACGGTGGAAAGCAGGCGCTCTACAACACCTTTATGGCACTGCTCGATCCCGGCGACGAGGTCCTCGTCCCCGCCCCCTACTGGGTGAGCTATCCGGAGATGATCAAGCTTGCCGACGGCGTCCCCTTGGTGCTGCCGACGAACGAGGCCACCGGCTTCCGGGTCACGATCGACCAGCTTGAGCGGGCGCTGACCGACAACACGAAGGTATTGCTGTTCGTCTCGCCCTCGAATCCGACCGGTGCCGTCTATCCACCCCACGAGGTTGCCGCCATCGGCGAATGGGCGGCGAGCAAAGGTCTCTGGGTCGTGACCGATGAGATCTACGAGCACCTCGTCTACGGGGACGCCCGTTTCTCTTCGATGCCGGTGGCCGTACCCGACCTCCACGAGCGGTGCGTCGTCATCAACGGGGTTGCCAAGACGTACGCGATGACGGGCTGGCGCGTCGGGTGGATGATCGGGCCTGCCGACGTCGTGGGGGTTGCCAACTCACTGCAGTCGCACGCGACGTCCAATGTCTCCAACGTGGCCCAGGTCGCCGCTTTGGCCGCGGTCTCCGGCGACCTCGAGGCGGTCGAGATGATGCGCGATGCCTTCGACCGGCGCCGCCGAACGATCCACAAGATGCTGAACGAGATCGAGGGCGTCGAGTGCTACGAGCCCGAGGGGGCCTTCTATGCGTTCCCTTCCTTCAAGGGCGTACTCGGCCGGACGATCGCGGGACGCACGGTGAACGACACGAACGCGCTCGCCGAGGTCATCCTCGATAGCGCGCGCGTCGCGATCGTGCCCGGCGATGGTTTCGGTGCTCCCGGTTACGCCCGCCTGTCTTACGCGCTCGGTGACGACGATCTCATCGAGGGCGTAACGCGGATCGCGGACCTGCTCGGCTAGCCCCAGACCGGATCGCTCTGGTGCCCGAGCGGGAGCAGCGGGTGACCCCGCTCGAACTGTTCTTCGATCTCGTCTTCGTCTTCGGGATCACGCAGGTGACCGGGATGATGTCGGACGACCCCACGTGGCGGGGGCTGGGACGCGGGCTGCTGGTACTCGCCGCGCTCTGGTGGGCGTGGGCGGCCTACGCATGGCTGACCAACACCCTCGAGCCGGAGGAGGGTCGCGTTCGTCTCGCGATGTTTACCGCGATGGCGGCCATGCTCGTCGTCGGGCTCGCCGTTCCGAACGCGTTCGAGGGCGACGGCGTCCTGTTCGGCTTCGCGTACCTGGCCGTGCGGGTGCTTCACCTCGTGCTCTACGCGATCGCCGGTAAGAGCGACCCCGATCTGCTCGGTGCGGTCCTGCGGATGGTGCCCTCGTCGACGCTCGGGCCTGGGCTACTGGTCGCGGCCGGTTTCCTGGACGGCGTCGCGCAGGTGGGTCTGTGGATCGGTGCCCTGATGGTCGACTACCTCGGTGTCCTGATCGGCCGCGGGCAGGGCTTCCGGGTCTCGCCGGCGCATTTCGCCGAACGTCACCAGCTCATCGTGATCGTTGCTCTGGGCGAGTCGATCGTGGCCCTCGGCATCGGGGCCGCGGGTCTGCCGCTCTCTCTCCGCGTGGTGACGGCCGTCGCCGTCGGGTTCGTCGTCATCGCCGCGTTGTGGTGGGCGTACTTCGACGTCTACACGATCTTTGCGCAGCGGCGCCTCTCCGAGGTCAGCGGCACGGTCCGGGCCCGGCTCGCGCGCGATTACTACAGCTATCTGCACCTCCCGATGGTCGCCGGCATCGTGATATTCGCGTTTGGGATGGAGAAGACGCTCGAACATGTCGCCGACCCGCTGGACACGGTTCCTGCCGTTGCGCTCTGCGGCGGATTGTCGCTCTTCTTCTTCACGCACGTCGCGTTCCGCGTCCGGCTCGTGTGGGTGAGGTGGGGCGAAACGAGAGATGGGCGGGGCCTGTTCGGCCGCGGCCGACCGCTGACCGCGCTCGCGTTACTCGCGATCCTGCCCGCCGCGCTCGAGGTCCCCGCGCTCACCGCGCTGAGTCTCGTCGCCGCGATCTGTTGCGGCGTGATTGTCTACGACGTCATCCACTACCGCGAGGAGCGGGTTCAGATCCGTCAGATGCGCTAGCCGTGGACGTGGGCGCGGGTGATGTCGGCGACGGTCGGAGCGCCCAGCAGCGCCATCGCGTTCAGGACCTCGGCTTTCAGCAGATCAAGACAGAGCGCCACCCCGGCCTCTCCACCCGCGGCG
>JALZEA010000095.1 GCA_030862265.1 Actinomycetota bacterium
GCAACGGGCGATACGCACTGCTGATGCCGGTCCGGCTCAGCTGAGGCCATGAGCGGCCGCAGAGGTCGGACGTGCGCAGATCGTCCGAGGAGACATCCCTAGACGCCGCACAACCCGCGCCCGGCCACCGGATCTTCATCACCAAGCACTACTTCGACACAGCCCGACACCGCAAACGCGGGGCGCAGCTCCGCTCGGGGTCGGGCTTCTTTCTTTCCCATGAAAGGAGCAGGTCAGGATGCGCACGTTCGGAATAGAGATCGAGTTCCTGGGCGACCCCCACTCGGCGCTGCGCGCGTTGAAGGACACCGGACTCGCGTGCAGCGATTCATGCGTGGACCAAGACGATCCGCTCGGAGGCTACTGGGTCATGAAGACCGACGGCTCGGTCTCCGAGGGTGGCGAGCTCGTATCCCCGCCTCTCGAGTTCTCCGAGGCCGACCGACGACAGGTGGACGCCGCCGTCGACGTACTCCGGCAGTCAGGATGCACGACGTCGACCGAGGCGGGCATCCACGTCCACGTGAGCACGCAGGGGCTCACCAGGGACCAGATCGCTTCTACGGCGAAGTTCGCGTTCAGGTTCGAGGACTGCTACTTCCGGCAGGGATCGTCTGGTTGGGAGACGATGCGGCCGTACTACGTCCAGTACGCGCACCCCTTCACGAAGGCCGACAAGGCGCTCATGGTGGCGACGGACTTCCACGCGGACGCAGTCTTGGACGTAGGACTACAGACGCGCTACTACTGTCTGAACTTCAACAACGTCATCCGGAGCGGGGGGCGGCAGACGCTCGAGTTCCGCGTCTTCAACTCCAGCCTGAACCCCCGCCGGATCCAGTCCCACATCGCGTTGTCTGTCGCAGCAGTCGAGGCCGCCGCGAACGACGTGTTCAAGAGGATGAAGGTGACGCCGTTGAACGTCTACGCGCTCGGCTCCATGGCAGACGGGTTCCGGGACGAGTGCTCGGCGCTTCGAGCCATGATGTGCGCTCTTCGGGGTGGCAGGAGAGGCCTCTCCTTCGCCGATCGGAAGCTCATATCGCGTTACTGGCGAGGGTCGCGCCCCCAGCCGGCTCCCGACGTCGCCTACCAACTCCCGGGATGGTCCGGCTCTGACGCCAACCGCCGCAAGACCCGCGGCCTGATCGAGCCCGAAGACGCCGCGCTCGCGGCAGCCGCTGCCTAACGCATCGCGTCTCAGACCTCCACCAGCTCGGTCATCGACATCCCTGTCCACTCCCAAGAGAGGTGATCCTCATTGTGCGGAATCATTGGTTGCATCTATAAGGACGGTCATGCAGAAGTGGAAGCTTGGAACCCCAACGAATCAGCCGAGCTGATGTTTCCTGCCGTTGAACACCGAGGTCGAGATGCGTTCGGCTTCATGTGGTGGGACGGTGGCGGCTCGATCAAGACCCGCAAAGTGGTCGGGCGAGCGACGAAGAACCTTTCGTTTCTCGACATTCCCCACGACGCGCGGTGGTGGATCGGACATGTGCGTCTGGCTACGCACGGCACCGAGCGCTATCCCGGAAACAACCATCCGCTGGTCCACGGTGAATGGATCGGCGTTCACAACGGGATCGTGTGCAACTATCGGTCCATCCTGAAAGAGACCGGGCGCGAAGATCCCAAGGCCGCCGTGGATTCCGAGGCGATTCTCGCGGCCGTCGACGCGTACGGTCTCAAGGCCGGCCTCAAGAAGGTCATCGGAGACATGGCCGCCGCTCTCGTCGACCGGAAGAACCCCGCGACCGTTTACCTCGTGCGGGGAGAAACCAGCCCGTTGTGGCTCGGAAGGTCGGTGACCGGAGCCTGGTACTTCGCCAGCGAAGCCGCCGTTCTCCGAGAACTCGGCATCGCGTGGGATGAGGACGCTCTTCCGTCGCCGCTCTCCGAATACCACCTCGTCACGATCGACGGGACGGGTCTGCTGCAGTGTCAGAAGTATCAGGACCGCCCGCCGACGGACCGATGGAGTCGCTACCGGTGCGGCTACCCATTGCACTATGAATCGTTGTGGCCCTCGATGGAGTGCCTGGATTGCGGCTGGGCCGACTGGACCGGTGAATGGCCGGCCTCTTTAGTTACGGCCTGTCCCGCCTGCGGTGAGCCGAACCTCTACGTTCACGATCGTCCCATCGCCGACATCGCTGCTGGAGCAACGGCCTAGGCAAGACACCCTGGGGTCAGCCTCTGTCACTGAAATCCGATTTGGACTGAGGCAGCCCACGGACTCTCATCTCCCGCCGGGCGACTCCGCTTGGTCGCCCGGCGGGGTAGTCCGGCAAGGAAAGAGTCTTCCGCTCCGGGTGTTGGCTCGGCTCTCGGTGGCAACACTACGCCGCCGTTCGAATCGCAACTTCGATGCCGGTCCACGCGCGCACGAGATGATCGTGGCTTCCAACGAGTTCTCTTAGAGCTGCGGCCTGAGCTGACCCAGGACGCGCCAAGAACGCGGCTGAGGCATCTACAACGCCAGGGACCCCCTGCGTGAGATGGCCGACGAGCGCCGCGTGCGGCAGCTCGACGCCGCGCCGGGCAAAGAACTGGGCGATCTCGCCAGGATCCAACGGAGGGACTCGCACCGACCGCCGCCCAGCGTCGCGCAGCCGGCCGATTGTCACCACCTCCGTCGTCGGGAGCCGCCGGACGACCTCATCCAAGAAGCCCATCGCCTTGTGATCGTGTCTTAGGGCATCCACGCCGTCGATCACGACGAGACGACGATGCTGGCTCAGGCCGCTCAACGCGAGGCGGGTCGCGACGGCAAGATTTCCTGGAACCGGCGGCTCGCGCAGGTACGCCCACAGCGTGCGATCGTCGGGCGCGAGGCTCTCACTCAGCTCGAACAGAAGTCCCCATAGATCCGAGTTCACGTCTGGAACGATGGAAATCCAGGCGCATTCGTTCCGATCCCGTGCGGCGAGCATCGCTGCCAGGCACGTCTTCCCGATTCCGGGCGGCCCGGAAAGGTGCACACGCCTCGCCTGCTCCAAGACCTCCTGCGAAACGCGAACTAGTTCGGGACGGTCGACTAGACCCTCAGTCGCAGGAGCATCAAGTAATGCGAACGGACGTCGCTGGCGTGCGAGCTTCTCTGCTAAGAGCAAGACGGCGCGCGTTCGCTCACGGCTAAGCTGCCGTTCCGACAGCCCGAGCTTCCGCGCGGCCTGCGTGTTCTTCGCTCCCTCAACGAAGCTCGTCGTCAACACCAGGAAGGGCAGTCGCTCGGAAGCGGTGGCGCGATCTCCCGGATCAAGCGCAGCGATCTTCTCCCGGAGTAGGTCGGCTCCCCGTTCGCCCACCTCCAAGGTCGTGTCAGTCGCGAGGCGGCCGTGGGCGCGAAGCAGTTCGCGCATCGCAGGATCGGCGAGGCGGTCGGGACGCCGGAGGTTCGTCAGCCAGGTCCTGACGCGGTGCACGTCGGCGGGACCGCCTCGAAACTCGTACACGGCGGCTACGCGACTTCGACCGGCGGGAGCACGCCGGGAAGCGCGTCCAGGAGCGCCCGCCTACCGGCGTCGATCGTCGAGCCACGCCGTCCAGGCGATCGCCGCCACAGCTCCGGCCCCCTCTCGGCCAAGCCGCAACGCTGGAACAGGTCCGCGAGCACGTCGGCGTACGACGCCGCTTCGAGCAACGACCGGTCGAGCCGTCGAACATGCTCGACCGCATGCACCAGGAGCTCATGCATCAGTTTCGCTCCATCGGCCGCCTGAAGCACGTAATCCGTCGGGTTCAGGAAACACTCCGGGAACACCTTCTCGACGCCTCGCCAGTACGCGTCGAGAACTCCGACCTGGCCGCGGAGCCTCAGACTGCCGAAATAGGGGCTCTCGAGAAATCGGTCGCATCGACGTCACGAGTCGGGCGAACCCGATGGTCGTCCCGGTCTTGGGTGCGTTCGCAAACCGGACACGACCGCTCCACGCAGGTGTGCAACTCAGCTCCTCGACGATCCGAGCGCCCCTCACCTTCCACGACTCCGCCGCCTCGACGAGGTTTCGCATGACCTGCGGTTCGGATTCGGCTCGTCGGCTGAGAAGGTCGAGCGTCAGATCGGAACCCAGGCCGATCGCTGCGGAGTTCACGACGTGGAACTGACGCGCCTCCTCGTGCTCGTCCGCGCCGAGCATGCATACGAAGGGGACCTCGACGCCGCCCCAATGGCTCGCGTCCTCGTCCGCGAGCCTGGCGAGAGCTAGCACCCGGTGTTGACCGTCCACGACCTCGAGCCGCTCGCGGTTCAGGGTCAGGTAGAGGCCACCGTCGCGCTCCAGCAGGTTCCTCGCTGGGTCGAAGTCCCGCAGGTTGAGAAGGATCGTCGTCGAGACGTCGGCCCGGTTCGTTCGTAGATCGTCCGCGATCTGCTGCACGCGAGCGCGAGAGAGGTCACGCTGGTACCCGGTCTTCGTCACGGCCTCGCGACGCGTCACTCGGTGCCGGCGAACCAGGTCGTAGACTCGGATCGTCCCCAGCACGAGCGAGGTTCCCGTCCGGGTCGTCATCCGGAGGACCGGCACCTCTATGGGGCCTGGTCCCCGCGACTCCTCTAGGTGCTTCGGCCTTCCGATGGACTCGTTGATCATCACGACCACCTCGTAGACGGCTCGGCGAGAGAGTACGTCTGTAGGATATACCCTGTCGCCGAATATCCGACGCTACGTCAGAGTAGGCGGCATGCCACGCCGTCGGATGACGCTCGAAGAGGCATTCGGAGAGGCCGTTCGGGAGGCCCGGGGAAAGAAGCAGCTGTCACAAGACGCCTTGGCGCACGAGGCCGGCAGGCACCGCACCTATCTAAGCGACGTGGAGCGGGGCCTCAGCTCACCCTCTCTGAAGACGATCGCCCTCCTCGCGGACGTGCTGGATACGACGGCCTCCGCGCTGGTCGAGCGCGCCGAACAGATCTTGGCCGGTGGCGGCACACGCCATCGCTGACCGCCCAGACTTCCGGCTCAGAAAGCCGACGATCGCCTTGCCCGCCTCCTGAAACGCGATCCGCGCTCTCGAGCTACCCGCTCGTGACGAACCCGCCCTGCACCGCGTCGAGTAGCGCCTGCCGTCTCTTGCTGGAAACACACTCCGCGCTGCGGGACAGCAAACCACCCGCGAAGGCGGCCGCCCAGGCTCACGTGAAAACGCCCCCTGGCGCGCGCGATGAACTCGCATGAGGTCCGCCTCGGCCGTTTCACTGGGCGTCCGGCTTCGTCCACCGTGGCGACAAGCGCAATTCCGTAGCCGTCGAGTGGGTCCAGCGTCTTCCAGTAGCGACGTGTAAAGCAGCTCCCCCGCAGGCGGACGTGGTCGCCGGGGGATGCGGGAGCGGGGGCCTCCAGGCTCGCCTTCTTTCCGTCGCAAGTCGGCGCTGAGGGCGGCGCGACCGTCGGGCTCGTCGCTGCTGAACTGGAGCCGCGCCGCCGACCATTGGATCCGTTCCGTCTCCCGTGGCGCACCCCGTTCCGACTGTGGCGACCAACAGCGCGCAAGGAAACTGCGTATGGAGCGAACGCCGAAACTAAGGAGGTGGCGCTAGTCAGTTCGCGGCCAATGCCGCCACCCCATCCCCTCGGCTCCCTCCCGGCCAGCTGTGCGTTCACTTCCGACGGCCGAGAGTCCCTCAGCGCCTGCGTAGAACACGCGATCGGTTCCGACATCCATCTCTCCACGAAGGTCATCGCCCGGAACGCCCACGATCAAGTCCGCGAATCCGTTGGTGTCGATGTCGCCCGAGGCGAGAGGCCGCGCCTGCTGAGCATCTGCTAATGGTCTGATTCTGGGCGCTCCAGAATCAGCGAATCGACACGACCCTCCCATTCACGAAGTGGCGCCATTTCCATACCGAACATATGCAAGGCGAGTTCGTGCCCGACTGCGAACGTGCGCAAAGCCGCTCCCACGACGCTCTTTACCTCGTCCTCGTCGCCCACTATCAGGGCCGACAACGGCGCAGTCGTCGTGCCGGTCTGGTGCGCGAAGACAATCTCAACGCTTGCGTGCGCGTAGCCTGAATACAACCTGTAGGGATTCAGCCCGGAACCCCTATATCTCTCCCCGTGCGCATATTCGGTGACCGCAATTACCAAGTCAGTCTTTTTTGGAATTGTCTCTTGGCCAATCCGCCAGGTTCTCCGCTTTCCCGACAATGACGCGTCGTGACCATGGAGTCTGCTGAAGTGCTCCTTGAGCGCACCTATCTGGCGATCGACCTGCTGATATTCCTCGCTCCCCTTCCCCTTTGAGGCTTCCCGGCGGGCTCTACGCAGCGCGAGTTCCTCGAGATGGTGGAGCTGTGACCGGTCCACCACTCGCTTCGCCCGCGTTAGCCACTCGGGCGCCGATATGTCGACACCCTCGGCCGGATCAGGAAGGATCGGTGCGGATAACCACCACACCCATCCCATTGCCTCCGCAACGCCGCGCAGGAGCGTTACCAAGGGATGAAGGTGGAAGGGTGACCCGGCAACCAGAATGTGGCCAAGGCCACGTAGCTGGGCCCCACCGATTGCCATGAGCGCCCGAACGGTTCGCTCGAGGAAGTCCACGTCTAGGCGACTCCAGGGGCCCTCAGTGATCGACGCCAGCAACGAAAGAGTGCTATCAGGCTGTGGTATAGCCTCATCGGCAAGTTTCGCCCCGAGCTCGCTGCCCTCGCACGTTAGGGATACAAGGGGTCGATTTAGTCGCGCGTCCGACACGCCTGGGTCACTCCTTTTGGGTAGACGAGGGGCTCGCGGATTTCTTCCGATGGCGTGGCGGATCCCGTGTCAGCAAGAAGCGTCAGCCTTCGAGTTCTATCAAGCCGCATGCGACCCGCCCCTGTAGTCGTAGCTCCCCGGCGCTAGTCCGAAAGCGCCCCGAGGAATAACGCGCGTTGCATCGTCTGCACGAGATCTCCAGGGGGCTCCCCGCGTACCACCCCAGCAGTTTGTGTCGCAAGCCCGTCCTCGCGACTCCCGGCAACCTCGTCCTCGACGCCGTGACACAGCTCTTCCCACACCTCGATGATTTCCTGGACTCCGCAGGTGCGCACGCGCTCGCGCGCGGCGGCAAGAAGCTGCGGCACAGCTTTCAAAGCCTTCGCGTCTGCGGGCGACTGGTTGCCGATCCGAGCCGCCGCAACGTACGCTGATGCCTGCATCAGGGCCGGAATCGCCTCTACGACCGCCTTGTACGCAGGCGGCTTGTAGACGCTCATCCCGATTACGCCGCTGACGGCTTCGATCGCATCGGACGTCATGCCGGTGACTCCATTCGAGGTCAACGCGGCTCCACCCAGTGGAAGAACGAACCCGCGCGACAACGGAAGAGCTGATAGGCGGCCGGCTAGTGAAGCGAGACACTCCTGCGGGATGGATTCGAGGAACGATCCAGACTCCCAGTCCCCCAGATCTACCGTCACGACCCACTGGCCGTCGACGATCCTTAGGGTCGGCGTTTGGTCTGGAGTCGGCCCCGCGAATGCGATCGTCCCGCTAACGCGGTGAGCGGTCATCGCCCCCTCGATCGCCTCCCGCTCCGAGGCCATAACGCCGTCACGCTCCTCCGCGAGGAATTGTCCACCGAACTCAATCCATACATTCCTCGCGCCCGATCTGGGCAACTCCTGAATGCGCGGCTCGTCCGCAAGCACCAACAACATGTCCGCCGCAGCGGCAACGGCTTCGTCGACATCCTTCGGGAGTGGGTCTTCGACATCCGCCAGCGTCACAGTTCCCAAGAGGTATGCACGGCTGAGGAAGCGCCTTGCCTCGCGCAGCTGCATCGAGATCCCCCGCAACCGGTGGGGTGGGAGGTCGGGGAGCTCAGCCGCGAGTTGACCGAGAGCCGCGCCAGCCTTCTGAAGGGCATCACGACTCGGATCGCGCTCTCTCCGCTCGCTTTCGGAAAGGCTCGCCTCGAGAGCCTGGGACAGGGGCGCCGTCTTCAGGGCATCCGCGCGCGTCTTAAAAGATTCGACGTCCGTCTGCCACCGTCGCCGCCCGGCGTCCCGAGGATCGAGAAGTCTCTGAGGAATATCTTCCATGAGCCGTCTCAGGATCGCGAAGAGGTCAGCCTGCTCTCGCAACCTTTCCGTCCAATACGTAGCCGCTGTCAGTTCATGCGCGGCATCGATCAGGCCCTTCATCTCGTCCTTTGCGGGAGTCCGTGGAAGCGCGTCCCGAGAGAGCCGCTTGTACGCGGTCTCGTGCCCTCCTTGGCGGTAGCGCTCTCCGTCGACACCAAGCATCACGATCTCGGCGATATCGACTTCGGGAACCAAATCGAGGACGAGACGAGCCATGTCGACCGCCTCGCCATGCGGATCCGCGTCCGGTTGAGGGATCGTGATCACAGTGACGGTCGCGACGGCACCGTCGGCAGCCTGCGAGAGTTCAGAGTCTCTGACGACCAACTCCTCGTTAGCGAGTGTATGCAGGCGGGTCGATGGACTCCCCTCGAGCCGGTCCACATCACCGAGAGGAAGACCGTGCGCCATGAGCGTCGCGATGATGGACGCCTTGTCTCGGACGACTGCGGACGAGTGCGCGGATAGGAGGTTCTGGCAGTCCTCTGGAGTCAGGCTCAGGGACGTGCGTTCTAGAGATTCCAATAGGGCGATCGCTTGCTCGGTCGGCGCGTCCTGGGCGAGACCCACGATCGTCGAGACGTCGAGCTCCTCGAGCATCATGTCCCGCAATGCTGGTCGCTCCGGAAGTGCCTCGACCATGCGAGCGAAGACTCGATCAGGCGACGTGCCGGCATCGGCAAAGAAGTCGATTCCCTGGAACCGCACGCCTGCTAGGACCCTCAGCAGGTCCACGATGTCCATCTTCGGACGGCCGAATCCCCTGATCGCTTCGAGACAACCGACTGCATGACGCATCGACTCAGCGCGTTTCAAGCTCGACACGAGGTCAGCGGCTGATGGGGCGTCGAGGGGGGCCTCGCGGATGAACTTCCCGATCGACTTGGCCAGAGGCGCGAGATCGAGGGCTTGGGCTTCGGTCATCCGTGCAACTCGAGGAGCCACGTGTTCGCGCTTCCCCGGCGGCAACTCGATGAGGAGGCCTGACCAGGTGCTGATCAGGTCAGGCGGTGGCGTTTCGTGCAGAACGCGCGTCGCTACCCCGGATCGAAGCTCATGCAACCCCTGCCAGGACGTCCCCGACGTTTCCAGGATGAAATGTTCGAGCCTCAGCCGATTCAGCGCGGGGGCAAGATCCGCCTCTCCAACCAGCGCCTGTAGCGCCTGCGCCGGCATAGAAGTGCCGAGCACGTGGGCCGCTGAGATCCATCGCAGAACCTCTCTCTCAGTTCTCCTGTCGTCGCTCAAGAGAGCATGCACCTGCTCCCCCACGACGTCAGAGAGCCGGTCACCGGTGATCAATATGGTCAGGAACTCCATCAGCAGCTGCTTGGATCGTTGGAACGCCTCGTCCACGCTGACGGCAGCGGCGACTCCTTCAGATGCGAGAACTCCGCTGATGCCGTGCGCGACGTCACGCGTCAGCGCCGGACGAACGAGGGCTGCCCGTCTTACTGCGAGTGAAGGGGCGAAATCCTCCTCCCTTGCGGCTCCCAAGAGACGGACACCAGGCCTCTCGAGAAGGGCGTTCGCCAGAGGTTCCCACCCGCTCGTAGGTTCGCGGCCGAGGTCGTCGGCACAGACCAAGATGGGTGTTGTCGGCGAGGGAGCCAAAGAATCCACGTAATCGAGGATCTTTGGCACTTCGTCGTTCCGGCACGAACGCAACCTGAACGGGCGCACGAACCCCGACAGCGCCGCCGCGGCGCGCCACACCAAAGCCGATTTGCCGGCCCCCGAAGGACCCACGACCAACACCATGTTGGCCTCTGTGAGACCGTCGACGATCTGTCCCAGCTCAGAGGGCCTGGGAACGTCTAGGTTGGCAGCGATGTGGCCCGGGCGGACGTCAACGCCAGCCAGGAAAGTCTCAGGCGGTATATCCAATGGCTTCAGAAAGTCGACGGGTCCGATGATTCGCTCCATCTCGGCGGTCATCAGCGAACTGGCGTCGACGACACGAAGCACTTCGCTTAGCAGGGTGGCAAGGTCGTCCCGTGTACGTCGCAGGGGCAGTGTTGCTGAAGTGCCGCGCTGCCCGGCGGCTACGTCTGACAGGTCCTGGACCAGGCGCGCTAGTGCCAGACCACCGACCACGGGCGCAACGTCAAAGGTCGACGCTAGGGTCAGCGTGACTTCCGCGGCGAGATCGAAGGGCAGCCGAACCAGGTGAGTTCGCCTGAGCACGGCCTCGAGCTCGATCGTCTCCGGGAGCAGGGGTCGTAGCCGTTGGACTCCCTCCGGAGTAAGGGTCTCCCAGGCGGTTTCCGTCCATCCCGACTCGCGGATGTCGGTTCCAAACGCGGCGTCAGTGATCAACGCCAATCGCGCGGCTCGATCGTTCGCCACCCCCTCGAGAGCGTGGGCTAAGAAATCTGCGATGTCGGCGATACCGAGCGAGGCATCACCTTCTGCTCGCTCCTTGCTCTGGACGAATAGCCGCGACGCGTCCCAAGAGGACGGATCGAGGTCGCAGTCCACGTCTTCTAAGCCTTCAGGTGTGACCGCGACGACGGGTAGCGTCTTCGCTCTTCCCGCAACGAGAAGATGCGCGGTAACGGCGATCTGGTACGTCACGCCTGCCACGTTGCGCGCTCCTGCTCGACGTTCATCCCATAATGCGTAGAGGTCGACGTCGGTACGCACAGGTCGTGGCCTCGGGGTCGCCTTCCTTGATGGCGCCTTCTTGTTGGGCCGTCTCTTCTTCTTGGACTCCCTCTTCTTTGCGCTCACGATCACCATTCTCCTGCGTCGGGCGCGGGTCGTGGTTGGCGCTCGTTCTGGAGAACGGGTACAGGGGCCGCGACTCAGACGGCGCTACTCCTCGCCTTCGCGGCTGACGAAAATATGTGTGAGCGAAGCGAGCGCGTACCATTCCGGCAGTACGGTTCCAATCTGACGGTCGTCCCTGAGGTGGTGATGCGCTGCGCCCGGCAGCACCTCCGGATCCAGCGGATGCTTCGCGGACGGATTGTGGAAGACATCCATCCCTTCGACCCATGTCTCGTTGTAGGTGCCGGGGCGGACCTCTACCGCGAACGTTCTGGGTTCCGACGCATTGGGATCGCGATCGACGACGGTGCCCTGGCGGATGAGTCGCACGCGCTGGGACCCGAAACCGGCAATATGCCCGATGCGGTTGAACTTGGAGATCGTCGCGCTGGCGTTGAATATCACTGCGCTCACGTGCTCCGAACCAGGCAACATGAAGAACCCCGAAGCAACCTCTTTGGACCCCCAGCCGTGCTTCTCGACGGCCTGCGGCGTGATGACGAGGTCGCCATCGACCGTCCTGCTCGGGAGATGGTCGTATCCGTACAGGTATCGTACAAGCCCACTCCGACTCCAGGTCATCGACATCGGCGCATGGAAGTCCTGAATAGCGAAAACCAGCGGTTTATCTTGAACGTGAGCGCGTTCCCAATAGCGCTTCTCGAGCTTCTTGATGAGTGCACCGGCGTACCGGATTGGAAGGTACTCCCTCATATACGCGGCCTCCGCCTCCGGAGTGTCAGTCGAGGGCGGCGGCACCACGTTTCCTGCCGAGTCGAGACTCGGATTGATCGTCGTGGCTTCGACGCACATGTGCGCGTCGAGTCCTTCGAGGATTAAATCCGGGGCTGGTTTCGATTGGTCGATCACGAAACCGGCTTCGTTGAACGCAGCGAAGAGGTACAGCTCCCAGATGCGCGGATGAAATCCCGTCGTCTGAAACTGCTCGACGAAGTTTCCGTCGACGTCTTCGTGCCAACGCATCATCGGCTGGATAATCTCTCTCGCTGGCGAGAAACCCTCTTCGGTGGCCAGATGCACAAACGCCGGGTTCAGCTGCTCCGACGGCCGTAGCGGAGCGAAGAAGTCGACGGGCGGCCTGATGTCGTCGCCTTGGGCGCGCTCTTCGTCCAAGCCCTCGAGCACCCGTTCAGCAGTCGCTGGAAGATCCGCGAGGAGGGCGTCCAGCGAGTCGAAGAAATCGCTCTGCCGGATCCCGCGGTACCGCTCTCTCAAGTCCTTTGCCATGAACACGACTGAATATTCCTCGTCGGAATCGAGGACGACAGCGGCAAGGAGTCGCTCGCGATCGAACTCGAACCAGCGGAGCTCGCGCGCAAAGAGCGCAATCTCCGGGCTCCTTGCGTACGAAGCTAGCGCGTCGAAACGCAGCCTCGAGATTTCGTTCATGCCGCCGTCCCCACTCCAGACTCAGTCGCCAAATTACGACCGATGCCCCCAGGGCTTGATCGCTTTGCCCGCTTGACTGGTAAATTCAGGGGCAAGGCGTCATGAAAGGTAGGAAATGGCGCGGGTGGACGAGGCCCCCACGGGAGTTAGAGGCGGGACGACGGGCGGAACCTGGCCCCAGGGTCGTCTGCGGCCTCGGGTCGGGCTCGTTCTCCTCGTAGCCGATCCATCCGACGACTTCTCCGGCGTGATCCAGGCCCTCCGGGCCCGTGGGCTTCGTGGCGTCCTCTCGCCCCTGGGGAAGAACGTCTTCCACATCGTCAACGAGGCCGACCCGCGGGCGGTGGTCCTGCGGGCCGGCGTGCCGAGCTGGCTGGAGCTGCTCGGCTTCCTCGGACGCCGCGGGATCGCGACCATCGTCGTCGGGACGCCTCAGCAGCTTCGTGCCGCCGGAGAGTCCGCGGCCGAGCCGATTGGAGTGCTTCACCCGGCCGAACCGATCGAGATCGCCGAGACGGTGGAGCTGGTCGTCGGATCTCCGAGCGACGACCTCCCCGACACGATCGACTTGGGGAACATCGTGATCGACGTTCGCGGTCGCGCCGCCGTCATGGATGGCCGCGACCTGCGACTTCCCCCGAAGGAATTCGACATCCTCGTGCAGCTAGCCCTACGCGCCGGAGAACCCATCGCTTCGATCGACCTCGTCCGCAAGGTCTGGCCGGACAACCCCCGGGCTTCCATCGACGACCTCCACTGTCGCGTCAAGATGCTGCGCGATGCGCTTGGTGACCGAGACCCCGCTAACCGAGTGCTCGAGAACCGGCGGGGATACGGATACGTCCTGAACCGAGCACCGGCTTCGCCTGAGTAACGTCGAAGGGGCCCAGGTCTTGGGCGACGGGTGCTTACTGTGCGGCGGGGCGCTAGTCGAACGTGTCCGGGTGCAGGATCGGGAGCGCGTAGGCAGCGCCTTTAAGAACCTCAGCTACCGCCTCGTACAGCAGGCCCAGCGTTTCGAGAACCGGCATCGTGTCGAACGCCTGTCCTTCCGCGAAAAATGTGCGGAACCGGATCGTGGGTGGCACGTTCACATCTACCCAACCAGCGGGGATCTCTCCTAAAGATGCGCCGTCCTCAAACCGAATGTAGCCCTCGACCTCAAACGTGAAGGTCGTCCCATGCTCAGGGAGGAGCCCAAGTACAACGCGCTCAGTTCCGACGCCTACGACATTGATCGTTCGATGTTTATCGATGCTCCACAGTTCGTTGAGAACCCACAGAGCTTGCCGCTTTGTGTCGGTGCCGTGTTGGTAGGGCTGCAATTGGTGAAACGCTGTAGCGAAAGCTTGGTTGACGCCCCACAGGCACTTGGGTTTTCCAGGCTCCCACGGAACCTCTCCTCCGAAGCCGTCTCGGAACGGGGGTTCTTCGTAAATGGGGAAGGCGATCTTCCTCCACTTGTCGCCGCGGGGGACGGGATTGGGAGGGATGTTTCCGTTGGCACAGGTCAAGACCCACACCATTTGATCCAAGGCAGAGCGCAAATTGTGGACACAGTCGCCAACGAGGGTTCCCCACCGGACACCAGGCAACGGGCGCTTCGGCTCTATAAGGACGCGATCCTTGCCGGTCTGCGGGTTGCGTTTGAGAGTGATCGCGTATGGGTCGCCTTCGAAGAATTCCTCAACCTCGGCCTTGAACGCCTTGCGGTGCTCCTCGGCGCGCTTGAGCTTGAGGTCGCACCCGTGGAGAGGGTTCGTCATGGGTCTCAAGAGCTTCGCGCAATTCCGCGGTCCGGGCGAAATTGCGCAGACCAAGTATGGCGCGGGGGGACCATGACGACGTCATGTGCGCGCCATGCACAGGACTTCCTTGCGGGCTGGTGTCAGACTTGTTGATCACCGAATACCCGGATTTCGTTAAGAACCTCGAGCCCCGATACAGGTCGATTAAAGGTTCGTTCCACCCCTCCTTCACGCCGCTTCTATGGACCGGGCCACGCGCTCCGTGGGTTGATCGATTAGGCGAACTAGGCGAAGCGACTGTCGATCAATGATGCGGAGGCGGGCAGGACGTGAGCGCACAAGCTATTCCCAGGGCCGCGGTGCGGGCGCGGCGCGTAGATCTCCGAGTCGTGGCCGGTCTTCTCCTGTTCGTCCTTGGAATCCTCGGAACCACCGGGCTCGTGCGAGAGGCGAACGAACGCACCCCTGTCTTGGTCGCGGCTCGCGCTCTCGCTCCGGGTGAGACAGTCCAACCGAGTGACCTGCGCGTCGCAGAGGTAGGTCTCGCTCCCGGCGTCGCCACCGTCCCGGCCGCCGACGTCCAGTCACTCGTCGGCCGCATGGTGACGACTGCCGTGGAGGAGGGTCAGGTCATTCCTCCGGCCGTCGTCGCCGAGACGTTTCCCGCCGCCGAGGAGAAGGTTGCGGTCTCCGTCGAAGTACCGCCGGCGCGAGCCGCCGGAGGAACGGTGTCGCCGGGAGATCGCGTGATGCTGTTCGCGACGAAGGACCCCGGACGACCTCTCGCGCAGACGACGATGCTGCTGTCGAGCGTGGAGGTTCTCGCAGTAGAGGCAGCCGAAGGGCCGGGGGTTCAACCGACGCTTACCGTCACCTTGGGCGTATTGCCTGAGAACGCTCAACGAGTCGTCCAAGCGACTAACGCAGGAATCGTGGATCTCGTGCTCCTACCGCGAGGGGCTGACGAATGATCGTCGGCGTCACGTCGGGCAAGGGCGGCCCGGGCGCGACCGTTCTCGCGGTTCACCTCTCTGCAGAGCTCGCTCGGCGCGGTCGCAGCACGTTGCTGCTCGACCTCGATGCTTGGGGCGGCGACGTGGGCGCCTACCTCGGTCCGGAAAACCTCGACCCACGCCGGGGGCTGAGGCCACTCCTCAAGCTGGAGCACGCCCCCTCACCTGAAGCCGTGCGACGCGAATCGCAACCGGTGGGGCAGCTTCAAGTCGTCCTGGGGCTCATCCGCCCAGAACCCGACCTACTCGAGGGGCGCATCGATCGCGTCATCGCGGCTGCCGATCGGATGGCGGACGTAGTCGTCGCCGACCTCGGACGGACGATGCCTCGGTCGCCTGCTTCCGAAGCGCTCCGCGTCGTGGACGCGACCGTGGTCGTCGCGCGGGCCGACCTTCAGGGGGCCCTCGCCGCGGAACGTGCGATCGCGTCGATCGCCACCGAGGTCCAACTCGTCGCGAGCGCAGTCCGGCGCCACGACGCCGCCGACGTCCTGGAGCTATCCGAGGCGCTGGAGCGGCCCGTCACGGCCACGTTCCCGCTCCTGAAGAAGCCCACGTGCCTCACCCTGACGCGGCGGGTACGCCGGTGCGTCTCGGATCTCGCGACCGTCGTGCCCGGCCTTCTCGAGACGCCGGACGATCGGGTCCCCGAGGGTCACGCGGTGTTCGCACGATGAGAGAGGACCTACAAGCAGTCGTCGAGCGGGTGCGATCGCTGGCGGCGGTCGACCTCGCCGGGATCATCACACCGGATCGTCTCCTGGCGCCCGGCCCCGACGACGAGGCTCAAGCGTGGGCAGTCATCGCCAGACGCCTCGACGACGTTCGACGCGAGGAAGTGAACTCAGGCAACGAGATCGACGACGCGATGGTCGACGAGATCGCGCAGCAAGTATTCGACCAGTTGCTCAGGCTCGGCCCTCTCCAGCGCCACCTCGCGGACCCCGACGTCGAAGAGGTCATGGTCAACGGGTTCGGCACGGCGTTCGCCATTCGGTCGGGAGGGCGGAAGGAGCGCATCGCGACGGGGTTCGCGACCGAGGCCGAGCTCCAGGCGTTCGTGTCGCGGACCGTTGCCGCCACCGGTCGCCGGCTCGACCAAGCAAGTCCTGCTGTGGATGCCAGGTTGCCCGACGGCAGCCGGCTCCACGCGATCGCTCCGCCGCTCGCGCCGTTCACGTGTCTGACCATCCGTCGTCATCGACTGCTGGCGCACAGCCTCGCCGATCTCGAAGCGCTAGGGACCCTGACACCCCAGCTCCGCCAGTTCTTGGCCGCCGCAGTGCGGGCAGGTCTCAACATCCTGATCTCGGGAGGCACGGCATCTGGGAAGACGACCACGCTGAACGCACTCGGTTCGGCGATCCCGGCTTCCGAACGCGTCGTAACGATCGAGGAGACAGTCGAGCTCGCGCTCGACCGGCATCTCGACGACTGCGTCGCGCTGGAAGCGAGGTTCGCGAACGTGGAGGGCGTGGGGCAGGTCGTCATCCGCAGCCTGGTACGGCACGCCCTTCGCATGCGCCCGAACCGGATCGTGGTCGGAGAGGTGCGCGGACCCGAAGCCCTGGACATGCTGGGGGCGATGAACTCGGGACACCCCGGGTCCATGGGGACGATCCACGCCGACGGACCTCGACAGGCGCTCGCGAAGCTGCGCACGTACGCGATGGCAGCAGAGGAGCGACTGAGCGCAGAGGTCCTGAACGACATGATCGGCGACACGATCGACCTGGTCGTACAGCTCCGATCCGACCCCGACGGTAGTCGCGTGGTCTCGGCCGTCGCGGAGGTCGCGGGCACCGACAGCGGGCGCGTTCTGACGAATGACCTGTTCGTCACCCCGCGCGGGATTCCCGAATGGACGGGGCTGATGCCGCGGACTGCCGACCGGCTGCGAGATTCGGGTCTGGCAGACGACACGTTGAAGGTGAGCTAGTGACGATCCTGGCCGCAGCAGCCGTCGGCTTGGGGCTCCTCCTCGTGTTCGAAGGGCTCACTGCACCGCGGCTCCGAGGCGCGCGTGCGTGGTCGGGCGGGGCGGCCGCGACCGCGACGTCAGCAGCGCTCTCGGCGGCGAGTGCCTACCTGCTCACGGGTTGGCCCGTCCTCGTCGTCGTGGGAGCCGCGGTAGGCGCGGCACTGCCGAGCGTCCTGTCGCAGCAGCGCACGTTCCGGCGCCGGCTGGAGATGACGCAGGCGCTGGCCGATGCCGCGGCGGGACTCCGAGACGCCGTGCGTGGTGGCTTGGGTCTGAGTGACGGCCTCGCCGGCCTCGCGGTCTACGGGCCACCGCTCCTGCGTGCCGACGTCGCGACGCTGGCCGCGGACAGCAGTCGGGTCGGGCTCGCAACGGCCTCGAGCCGCTTCGCCGCGCGTCTGAGGGATCCCGGGGCGGACCTTCTCGCGGCGACTCTCGCCTTCAACGACCGCGTCGGTGGCAAGCAGGTGACGGAGGTCCTCCATGCGATGGCGGAAGAGCTCGCGGCAGAGGCGCGGACGCTCCGAGAGCTGCGAGCGCGACAGGCACGGCAACGTATGTCGGCTCGAGTGGTCGCTCTAGCCCCGTTCGTGCTGCTCCTGATACTTCGACAGGTCAACCCGGAGTACCTCGAGGCGTACTCGACGCCGATCGGACAACTGGTGCTCGGAGTCGCGTCGTCGTTGATCGGAATCGGGTACCTCGTCATGATGCGCATTGCCCGCGCGATAGAGCCTCCTCGAGTAGTCGTCGGTGACGCCTCATGACGCCCGAGCTCATGACGTGGCTGACCGTGGCTGGTGCGGGCCTCCTGCTGTTGTTGACTGCACAGCCGTTCGGAAGCCCACGACCGAGTCTCGCCCGTCGACTGCAGACGCTCCGCCCCGACCGGCACGACGCGGCCCCCGTGCCACGGGTCTTCGGCGCCCCTGCGCTCGATCGAGCGCTCGTGCCGGCGCTGGCCGCGATCGGAGCCGCGGCTCTGCGGACCGTCCAGCTGCTGGGCGTGGACCCTTCCGCGACGCGGCGGAGGCTCTTGGCAGCCGGCGAGCCGTACGGCCCCGCGGTGTTCTGGGGTCAGAAGATCTCCGGCTGCGTCGTGGGATTTGCGGTTGTGCCCGCACTCGCCGCCAGCGGGATCGGACCTTCCGTGACGTCCTCTCCTTGGTCGTGGCTCGTCGTGGCGGCCTTCGGCTTCGCCGGACCCGACATCGGTCTGAGCGTCAGGGTCCGGAAACGTCGCCGAGAGATGCTGGCCGGACTCGCGGCGGCAACGAGGCTGTTGAGCCTCGCTGTCTCGGCGGGCTACGGGCTCGAACAGGCGATCGCCGAAGTTGCGTCTTCTGGCCGGGGCCCGTTCTTCGACGAGCTCGCGCACAGGATCGCTCGGGCGCGGCTCGAGAGCCGTCCGGCAGTCGACGCCCTGTCGGAGCTCGCCGAGGACGTGGACCTCCCGGAGCTCCTCTCGCTCGCCGGTGCACTGACCGCGGCGTCGCGACAGGGCGTGCCCGTGTTGGACACGCTGAGGGCGCAAGCCACCGCCGTGCGCGAACGATGGCGGCTCGGACTCATCGAGTCCGGCGAGCGCGCCGCCGTGACGATGCTGCTGCCGATCGGGGCGCTCATCCTCCCGGCCTTCTTCCTGGTCGTGCTGTATCCCGCCGCCGTCAATCTCTTGCAGCTGTCCGGCTTCTAGTGGAGGAGGTGACAGGTCTCTTGTTGAGGCAATTGCAGTCGAGGATCCGCCGGAGAGCGTCTTCTGAAGACGGAACGGCGTTCATCGAGTACGTGATCCTCGCCACTGTTGCCGTCGTGGTCGTCCTGGGCGCGATACAGGTGTTCTTCGGCGGCGTAGCAGACATGTGGGCGAGTCTGACGGACTCGCTCAACGGCGCTTCGGGATGAATGCCCGATCGGAACGCGGATCGGTGTTCGTCGAAACGGCGCTCGTCGCGCTCGTCGTGATGACTCTCTTCTTGGGGTTGGCTCAGTTCGCGCTCTGGTTCCACGCCCAGCATGTGGTGTTGGGCGCAGCGCAGGACGGCGCCCACGAGGCTGCACTCGAGGGTGCCGCCGCGGACGCAGGTGGGAACCGCGCACGCGAGCTGATGAAGGCCGGCCTGGGGAGCATGGCCCCAGAAGCCGGGGTCTCCGTCCGAGTGACGGAACGGCTTGCGATCGTCACGGTCGAGGCTGCGATGCCGAGCATCGTTCCCTTCCTTCCGACGATGAAGCTCCGAGCGGAAGGACGCGCCTTCAGGGAACGGTTCCTCGCCGACGGGGAGCGCCCATGAGATCTCGAGGGGAGACGGGCTCCGCCGCGATCGAGGCGGTTCTGGTCACACCTGTGATCTTGGTCCTTCTCGCGCTCCTCATAGCGGGTGGTCGCCTGACCACAGATCGAGCAGCCTTGCGCGGAGTAGCTCGAGAGGCCGGGCGAATCGCCGTCACAGCGTCGACCCCCGCGGAGGCCGTATCGCTTGCGGAAGGTCGCGCCGTCGAGACCGCAGCAAGCTACGGACTCGACACGGGCGCGATCCAGGTGACGGTCGATCCCGGGACCTTCGCGCGCGGTACGGAAGTCGTCGTCACGGCGACATACTCCGCCGACCTCTCCGCGCTCCCATCGTTCGGATTGATCCCGGACTCCGCACGTCTGGCTGTCCGCCACGTCGAACCGATCGATCGGTACATCTCGCGATGAGCGGCCGCAGCGAGGCCGGGCAGGTCCTTCCTATGGTGACCGTGATGATGCTGGGCCTCGTCGTGCTCGTCGGCCTCGTCCTCGACGCGGGCCTCGTCTTCGTCGCCAGAAGAGACCTGCAGGCGACTGCCGACGCAGCCGCGCGAGCCGGGGCGACCTTCGTCGACGTCGACGAGTACCGCTCCTCAGGCGGCCGGCGCTCCCTGTTGGACGCGGCGCGGGCCGAGGCGGGGGCGCTCAGACGTCTGCAGGGGGAGGACGTCACCCTCGTCGCCGCATCCGAACGGGCTGTCCGGGTCGAGGTCACTCGGACTCAGCCGCTGTTATTGCTCGGTGTTGTAGGAGTGGGTCCTGTTGAGGTACAAGCGACGTCGACGGCGCAGCCGAGAACGGGCATTCATGCTCCGGGAGGATGAGACGCATGGCGGCGGGAACGAACCGCGTCCTGATCTCTACGCTTTCCTTGATCGGGCTCTTGGCCCTCGGGCTGTTCGTCGCCCAGACCGCCGGGAACGAGGATCCCGATCCGCCACGCGTCGCGTCGTCTCCGCCGGCGTCAACCACCTCGCCTGCTCCAGAGACGGTGGAGCCGACGAAGCCCGCCGACGTCAAGCGAGCAGTCGAGGCCGCTTATCTGCGGCAGTGGAACGTCTACGCGCGAGCCGTGAGAACGCTGCGGCCGCAAGGCCTGGACGAGGTCTTCACCGGCCGGGCCCTGGAAGTAGTCCGTCGCGAGATCGCGCGCCGCGTCACGTCGCAGTCGCCTTCCCGCGTGCGGGTCGAGCACCGCATCACGGTGAGGATCATCGATCCCCAGACGGCTGTCGTCGACGACCGCTACGTCAACCACACCGTCACGATCGACCCCGGCTCAGGCAAGCCGACGGAGAGAGACCCGAACCAGATCGTCCACGAGGTCTACACGATGAAGAAGGTGGATGGGACATGGAAGGTTTCCGCCATCGTGCGACAGTCGGTGCGGCCAAGATAGCGATCGCCGCGACCATCCTTACGATCCTGGCGACGTCTGCCGCCCGCGCCGATCTCCGCGACACGACGTCCGACGCAACCTCGTCGCGTACCGGAGTCGACTTCTCGATCAGGGAGGTCACGGGCACCGCCGCTGCCGTTACGTCCAGCGGCCCCGGCGTCACGTGCGACTACCACCGCACGAAGGACTACTGGACGACCGGGTCCCAGACGCACGTGCTCGCGCACCGGACGTGCACCGACGGTATCGACGACTACGTCTGGGTCGACGCGTGCGACTACTTCGACCACGAGCGATGCTCGGTCCCTACCCCGGGACTGGCTCCACTCGATCTGGCCCGCGAGGTAAGGGACCACCTTCCGGTCCCCGCGACCCGGATCATGTCAAACCCCCGGCGAGGTCTCGTCGGCGTCGAGACCTGGTTCTGGATGCGCGGGGGCGACCGGGTCTTCGCCGACTCCCTCTCTGCCTTCGGCGTGAGGGTCGACGTAGAGGCGCGAGCGACAAGCTACCGCTGGGACTTCGGCGACGGCACTCAGGAGACCACGACTTCTGCCGGCCAGCCGTATCCGTTGCGTCCGGCGGTGACGCACCGGTACGAACGGTCATCCGCCGAGCTCGCCGAGGGCTACCGCGTCACGGTGAGTACCGTCTACCGCGTGCAGTGGCGAACTGGCGACGGCCGCTGGCGGACCTTGCCGGGGATCTCGCGCACGTCGACGCGCTTCTACCCTGTCGCTCAGTCGCAGGCGGTGAACTCGCGTGGCTAGGAGGTTCGGCGCGATCGCCGGCACCGCCGCAGTCGTGGCGGTCGTCCCGCTCCTCTTGGCACGGGCCGCCGGCGTCCCTTCACTCGGCGAACTCCCTAACCTCGGCGGGATCAAGCGCGCGATAGATCTCAAGTGGGTTCCCCTCGAATGGCTTGTGACCGTGTTCGCCATGCTCGGGTGGGCCCTGTGGCTCTACCTGGCGGTCGCGGTCCTCCTCCGGACGGCAGCACACCTCGAGCAACGCGTCCGTGGAACCGCGCGACTGTGGAAGACGAGCGAGACAGTGGCGTGGAGTCCCGTGAGGACGATGGTCGACGTCGCGTTCGGGGCCGCCCTGCTCGCTTCCACTGTGACGAACGCCCCTGCGCGCGCCGCGGCCGCGCGGGGCGACAGGTGGGCCGGCACGATCTCGTCGCAGGTGGCGGCAATTCGAGCGGAGAGCCTGGAACAACGGTCAGGCGACGAGCCACGGAAAGCGGCTCGGGAGCCAGCGCCGGAGGTGGAGCGTCGGCGACCGCAGGTTGCCGAATACGTGGTCAAGCCGGGGGATTCCCTTTGGAGCATCGCGGAGAAGGAGCTCGGTGATCCCTACCGTTGGGTCGAGCTCTGGGAGATGAACCAAGGACGAGAGGTCGCGGTCGGCCACCACCTCACGCAGCCCGGGTTTATCAGGCCGGGGTGGACGCTGCGGCTCCCGGAGCACCGCATGGAGAAGGAGCACGTTGCCCGCTCGGAGCCGAGGGAGCCGCGGAACGGCCGGAATCCCGGGAAGGTCCCTCCCCCGTCACCCCCGCCTACAGCGGCGCCCACGCGGGCAGTCGAGTCGGCTCCACCGGCTCCCACGCTCGCTCCGTCTCAACCCGAACGAAGCCACGACGAGCGGGTCGAGCTCCCAACGGGGACGGCAGTGACCATCGGGTTCGTCGCCGGCGTCCTCAGCGCGCTAGGGATGTCCGAGCTCGCGCGCAGACGGCGCCGAACCCCGCGCTCTCCTTCGCCGGGTTGGCCGGGCGGGAGACGCCTCAGGACCCTCAGGGACAGGCTTCTCGCGGAAGCCTCGCGAGACGTCGAACCCGACGCGGAGGTCGGTGCCGGCGACCGGATGCGCCATGTCGAGAGCCCCCCGGACCGGATCGTCCTCGGTCACCGCGACGGCGTTCCGGTCGTCGCGTCCGAGCGCGGCCGCGTCTATACGGTCGGTGGAGAGCTCGGAGAAGTCGCGACATATCTCCGCGACGTCGCGATCCACGCGGCGCTTTCTCATCGCCGGCGCGTCGAAGTCTGGACGACGAGGGACGCCCAACTCGGCGAGGTTCCGGCGGTCAGGCTCTTCCCGGATTCGAGATCGCTCGTTTCCGACCTCGAGATCGAGATCCTTCGACGCCATCGGCTCTTCGACGAGGAGGGCACCGCCGATTGGGAGCGTCACGAGTCCGAGTGGCCGGACGACGCGCTCTCGATCGTCCTGAGTGTCGTCCCGACCGTCGACCCGTCGCTAGAGAACAGGCTCCGCGCCGTCGCGACACAGGGGCACGATCTGGGGATCCTCGTCATGACGATCGTGAATGACGCGCCGGCGTTGGAGGTCAAGGAGGGCTCGGTACGGCCTCTCCTTGAAGAGCTCGGCTTAGGTGACGCTCCCTTCGATCCGATCCGGGTTGCGGACGAAGACCGGCGGGCGCTGGTCGAGGAACTGCGAACCGCGCGAGCTGACGAGCCGGACGTGGGCACGGGTCCGCTGCAGAACGCGCCGGCGCCGCAGGCCGAGGAGCCCGGCGGCCGGATTCGCGTACGACTCTTCGGGCGTCCGATCATCGAGGCCGTCGACGAAACGGGAGACGGCTTCGGCCCCAAGAGCCGAGAGGTCCTGTTCCTCTTCCTCTTGAACCCGAATGGACTCACTCGAGACGAGGCCATTGAGATGCTGTGGCCCGAGGTTGAGCCCGAGAAGGGGGCCCAGCGGTTCAAGTTCCAGCTGCAGAAGATCCGGACGCACTTCCGCACCGACGAGCGCCCGACGGCGAAGTTCATCGAGAGAGCCGGGGATGTCCTGCTTCCGCAGGCGGACCTGTTCGACGTCGACGTCTGGGAATTCGATCGACTCATCGAGAGCGCTGCGCGCGAAGACTCCGAGGCAATCCTGGCGGCGTGCGCCGATCTCTACGGGGGTGAGCTCCTACAGGGCGTGTACTACCCGTGGGCGGATCCGATTCGGGGGCACTTCCGAGAGCGGGCACTGGACGTGCTGGCGAAGCTCGCGGAGCTCAGGTCGGGACGCGAAGACCACGAGGGAGCGCTGGACGCAGTCCGGCGCGCGATCGCGATTGATCCCTTCGCGGAACACCTGTACCGGCAAGCGATGACGCTCTACGGCACCCTCGGGAGGACGAGCGACGTGCACCGGATTTACAACGACCTCGTCGCTCTATTGGCCGACGAGCTGGAGGCGGAGCCGGACCCGGAGACGAGCGAACTGAAGGACCGTCTTAGCAGCCCGGCCGGGCGTCTCGGTGGTCGGTGAACTACGAGGAGATCGCGCGGGACCACACGCGTGACGACGCTGTGGACGCGGCGGCCTTCGTAGAGGCGGTCGTAGCCGGATGGGTCCGTGAATACCTACGGGCAACGCTCGGCCATCGGGAAATCGTCGAGGTCGAGATGGCGAACGGGTTCACCTATCTCTACGACTCGACCCATCACCCGCCGCTCGATGAGGCGGACAATCGAGTCCTGGGGGCGTGGGGACGCTCGAAACCACCGGCGAAGCCGCGTGACGCATCGAGGATGCGCGGCTATCCCTCGCCACAGCAGGATTCTCTGGCGCCGGTGGACCGAGGGCACCTGATCGCCCACACGATCGGTGGTGAGTACGACATGAACCTGATCCCGCAAGACGCCGCGCTGAACCGCGGGATCGGCGAGTCGAACCGCCGGTGGAGAGAGCTAGAGCGCTACTGCGCAGCCCATCCTGGGACGTCGCTTCTGGTCAGAGCGATCTACATGGACAACACCGACCGGCCGGCGGAGCTCGAGTACTGCGTCCTCGGAGACGACGGTGCCCTCCGACTCGAACGTTTCGTCAACGCGGCAACGGCCGGATAGGAAGAGAGTGTCGGCGGGCGCGGGGACCGCCCACCCCCAAAATCGTCTAGCGGCGGTCTCCCGCCCACCGACCTCCCGTTACTGCCGAGGGCTCCGACACCCATCGCACATGAGCGAGATCGCGCCGGCAGGGCCGACGCGCGCGTGGAAGAGGGCGCCGCACCGGGGGCACTTCAGAATCGTGCGCAGCCGAATCCAGGAGCGTGGCCGATGACGGCGGAGGAGTCCTCGAAGTGGCGACTCCCGACGGAGCCGAGACAGGTGCATGTGATCGCCTCCCTGTAGCGATCTGCCCTGATTGGTGGCGGCCAGGCAAGCTCAGGGACGGCTCACTTTTCGGGGGGAGGGATCAGCTCACCCCTAGACCGCCGGAAACATAGTGACCGCCGGTGACATATTCCGTCGACCGCAACCAAGACTGCGCCCGGCGAGCTGTGTTAGGTCTCAGACCAGTCGACTAGAACCAGATACGCGCTGTGCGACCAGGCGTTCGCAGGTCGTCGCTGAGCGAAAAGGCCATGTTTATCGTGACTAGCGTTCGGGCAGGTCAGCAGCGCTAAGAACCTCAATTTGCCGCGTGGTCCTGGTCAACCCCACCACTCCACGAGCATGCCGAAACCGTAAATGCCCGCCGCATCAGCAGCCAGTGAGAGCCACCAGAGAGCTCTAGCCGAGGTGGTCGACAAGGCACGGCGGTCGAACCCCAAAATCAAGCTCACTAGGTACGCCGGAAAGCCGAGGATGGCGCGCAGCACACGATCACCCCAATAGAAAGGACTCTTCCGAAGCCGCTCCGCCTCCCTCTGCCGCTCCTCGAGAATTACGTCCGCGGAGTCCAGTGCGTCCACTACCAGATCGAATGGTCGAGGAGAACCCCGAAGATATAGACCCTCATCGGGCTCCCAATACAACGGGTTCTCATGCGCGAATGCGACGTTCGCTAGTCCCTCAAGAGGAGGCGCGTTCATCACTGCTGGTGGAAGCCAAGCAACTCGTATCCCTGTGCGGTTCACGGCATGTCCCGCCAAGACCGCCTTGCGAAGCAGCTCGGAACGTTCAGAGCCACGCGTTACATGCCCGCCTTCGTAAACGTTGGACATAATGCGGTTCATGTACTCCACGTAAGGATTTCGGAAATCTCGAAGGGCCCGCCTCAACTCTCGATAGTGCTTAGGCGAGGGCGGCCCGAAGAGGCTCATTGGACGTCGCTAGCCTTGGCTGCGATAGACCGAGATAGTTTGGGACCGTTCGTCTACATCGAGCACCACACCCTCCCGGTCCAGGAGCCCCTTCTGCAGTCGAACCGTGTACGTACCAGCCTTGACTCGGATCGGTGCCACCGCGAGCGGATAACGACCGCGCTCACTCGTTACGAATTCGCCAAGAATCTCCGAGTCTTCACGCACCACGTACGGATGCCCCAGGACATCGAACTCCTCCTCGTCCGCCATGCAAGCATTGTATTGCGCTCAATCCGTTCGCTGAAGGAACGAAGTCCTCGGGTCACTATGGGAAGGTCTCGAAATGACTCGGGTGACGAGGCGGCTGATTCAAATGCTCAGGGTTCATTCATCCGCTCTCCGGCGCTCCCTCGGGAGTTGCCGGCGAGCTCAGAAGCTCGCGGAACTCGCGGAATCCTCGCGCTCCGAGGGAGTGGATGACTGTTCGCGCCAAACTGACAACGTTGGGGTCCTCGTTCGCAAGCGCCGTACCAAGGATCCTCCTCGCCTCCTCGCGAATTCCATAGACGTCCCAAGGCTTGGCACCCTTCTCGATGAAGAGGCGAAGGCACTCGACAACTGCAAGAGGTTGCTCATCGACCAGGGCGGTTAGGCGCTCTGCAACCAAGTGCCGCGGATCGACATCTCCCGATCGCTCCAGAACAAGCCTCAGTTGCGCTAACGACCATTCAGCATCAAAGTGCGGAGACGCGAACCACCATCCAAAGCTCCTTAATTCAGTTGGTGGATCGTCGCCGGCGGACTCGACTCTCCACTCCCAGAGCTCCGTCAAACGAGCCAGCAGCTCACGCGATATCTCAGCCATCTCGAGAAGAGAGCGCCCCACGAAAACCAGGGCCTGGTACTGGAGCTGGCTCGAAGCTCTCTCGAAGAACTGGCAGACGAAAGATGTGGGATCAATCCCCTCGTGCCCGTGCCAGTAAAGGGTCATGACATGATTGCCCAGATGCTCGTCGGGGTCATGCAGCCTTCGCTTCCCACCCGACGGCGACAGCCTCGAAATGGCCGTTGCATACGCGTCTCGCATGACGTCGACGACCTCTTTGATTGCTGGATTGAAAACGACATACGCGCCCCAGGCGGCCTCAAAGAAGGCTTCCTCCGTCGAGTCGACTGGGAAAACCCGATCCGCAGCTGACCGAGCCCAGTCGGCGTCAACCAGGGCCAACCGCGGGAAATGCCACCCGTAGACGGCGCGAATGGCTAGCGAGGGGTCCCGCTCGGCGTCGAGATGAGTCTCCAGGACGCCCTTCGCCGCAGGGTCATCCTCAAGCGTGAAGGCGCGCCCCTGCTCGTCGACGAGATGGCGCCTAACCCACAGTAGGTAAAACATCAACGCGTGCATCGCCTGCCCGCGCGCCGTGTTGATCGAAAGATCGAGTGGCTCCATGTTGTTGCCACCAAACCGATCTTCATAAGACGGATCAGGCTCAGGGTCGCTTGTAATCGGCTCCAACGCGGCCCAACATTGTTCTCTTAGCTCGAAGCTCGGGCCCGCAACGTTCTTGGCAAATCCATCGGCTAGCAGATCCGCAACGGCCTTTCGGGTCCAAACCCATCCAGGATCCAGATCGATGTCATCGCCGTTGCGACCAGGAATATCGCGTGGTTGATGCACAACCCACACACACAACTCGGCGACTGGCTCCCAATCGAAGGTCTTCCCCTGCCTCAATGACTCACGCAGGCCGCCCAAGACTCCTCGTACATACGTGGGGTCGACCTCCTTGAACCGAAGAGCCTCCCTTGCAAAACGCTCGGGATCCGCTGCAACGACCCCGGCTAGAACTCGTCCGAGTCCTTCGGGAGTAGGCACCCAGTGCCCCGCAGGCGGCTCCCACGCCTTGAGAAATTCAACGATCGATGCTGTGTCCATGCTCTTGAGTTCGTCTGGCTCAAGCGGGCTTGTTGGCCCCACCCAGGATTGGCTGAAGTTTGATTCCTCAGCCGGACGCTCAGGAGATCCGAGTTGGGCGATCAAACTGTCCAATTCATCACGGCGATCCCGCGGAAGAGCGTCGCGACCAATGAGCCAGAGTCCATCGCGTCGACGGAAGGCTTCGTACTCCCTCGTCTCCTCTTCGGACGGCGCGGAACCCCTAGCCTCCTCGTAACGACGACGGAACCGTTCTTCGTCGAACCCCTCGGTTACGAGTTTGAGGATCTCTCCTTGGACACGCATGTCGAGCAAAGGAAAGTAGTGACGCATAAGAAGTGCAAACTCATGGCGGATGCCCAATTCATCAAGAAACTCTTGTCTTGTCAGTGCGTCGCTGACGATATCGAAGGCCGATGTCCCGAATCGATCAAGGACGTGAAGAGCGATGCGGTGGTAGACCCGCCACGGCCGAGCGAACAGAGAACCGACAACTGTGCCCAAGGTCGAAGGGTCTCGCTCGATGATGAACGTACAGACATCTCGAACGGCAGAGACCAAGTGGTCTTTCGCGTCTCCCCGCCAGTTCTCCTCGTGGTCCTCGACCGCAGGTCGCCACACGTATGAAAGGTCTTCCGTCGGCTTGTTAGGAGGTTCGTCTCTGCCCGAAGGTATTAGCAGGGCTTCATCAAGAAGCTGAGTGAATAGATCCAAAGCACGCTCTGCGTCTGCCCGTGCCAAAGCGGGAACTACTAGGCGCAGAATCTCGCCGTAGGCCCAATCATCGAAAAGGGGCTTGGCCTCCGCTGAATCAATTACGACATCTGAATCGGCCCACGCTATTCGCTCTCCTGTGGTTAGCCCCACCAAGGATTTCGCCAGAGCAAAAGCCTCATCTTTTTGACCTGCTTCGGCTAGTCGGACAACCAACTCGCCCAGCTTGTGTGGAAGCAGAAAGTAGGGACCCGATTGAATCCACTTGCCTGTGAGGTCGACGAGATCAGCTGCAACCTCGGGCGGCATTGACAGGGCCGCATCAACGAAGTCTTCGTGGACACGTACGTTGGCCGTTTCGGGTATCGCTCTGATTGCGTCTCGAACCGCTTCGGGGCTCTTGGCCGCCATTCTCGCCAGATACTTAGAGCCAGCCCACGTCGGAAACCAAGTGCCTTCCCCTTGTGACTTGGGCGCCGGCGGGTTCTTGAGCAACCCCTCCTCCAGCAGGGGCAGGATCCATCCGGGGCTCGAGAGTCGGTCGAAGAAGTAATCGTAGTCAGCGGCAGTCTTCATCGCCGCCATTGCCCGCTTGACATCGTCACGAGTCGGCATCGCGCTCCGCCCTCTCGATCAACTTATCGAGCTCGTCATGGACCTCGAAGGTCTTTGGAATGAGCGCATCCTGCAGGAACACTTCAAGCGCGTCCATCCTGCCTCGAAACTCGTCATCTGACGGGGTGAACCGGTGGTGCGACACATTCTCGAAAAATCGCCAGGTTCGGTTCCATTCCTGAACCCGTAGCCGCGCAAGATCCTCAGGCGGGTCGGACGCGTAAGGGTCGAGGCGCTGCAACATCCCTTCAATCGCTTGCGACCTGGTGACGGCCTCGCGCTCCATCGAGTCAAAGAAGTCACCGGCGCTATAGAGAAACTCACGAAGATGGCCGTCGAGCTCGTTTCCCTTCCAGGTCCCCTCGTCGAACGATTCAGATCGCTGACAGGCCAGTGAGTAGTTGTCGCGAAGTTGTCGGATCTTGTCGGTCATGTTTCGCCCCCGTACTGCCCCCTCCACACCGACGTACGGAGGCATCTTCTCCATCAACTCCCGTAAACCATGCGCCGCCAGCGCAAGGCGGTCCGGGTTAGTTCCACTCACGAGCACATGGATCGCGCCCACGTACATCACGCCGAGGCGCACGTCGCGGCCGACGAGCGCTTCCCACAAATCGCGCTGTCTGGGCGTGAGCGACGCTCCGGGTCCCCCCCGTCCGGCGCCGAACTCGGGTCGGCCTCCCCCGTCCATCGGTCCATCATCGCGGGAAACGGAGGCCAAGAGCTTCAGCCGCGCCTCTGGTTGACGTCCGGCAGCCCGAAGACACGGTCGAAACCGACGGGGACGCCTCGCTTCTTCTATGCCTCGACCCCTCACGCTGCCACACCCGAACTAAGGGAGGCCGGACATGGAGCGGGGACGATGGTGTCCCACGTCTGCATCACCTCGCAGCTACGCCCAAAGACCCTCGTTAGGAAAAGGTCAAAGCTTCGACACAAGCCGGCAAGCTCTTGAACATCGACGCACGAAGCCTCGCAGACCTCTCAATGTCGCTGAACAGCTTGTGGAAGTGCTTCTCCATTACGAGGGCGTCTCCATAGGCCGCGGCCACTCCGAGAAAATGGATGTCGTTGAGGTCGTTTGCTTTCCACGGATCCCCTGGGTTTCGGAAGCGGCGCTCGTACAAGTGGAGAAGGAGCCGAAGGAAGGGCTGGTGCTCGAAGCACTCGATCAATGCCCAAGTATCGATGGCTTCGCTAGCCTGAGGGGTGACCCCCGCCTGGGCGAACGCGGCTGCGAGTTCATCTTTGAGGTCGGAGATAAGGACGCCCGCGGCCACGGCGCGCAGTTCCCGGCCTCTGCGACGGTTCTCTTTGAGAAAATCGGCCAAGGGTTGTATGCCATCGGCCCAACGCTGCTTTCCGGAGATCGCGTCCGCATCCTCCCGGGGAGACCGAGACTTCTCCAGCAGGAGTGACTGATGCCTTTCTTCCTCCACACGCGCTGCGATTATTTTCCGAGTCGCCTCGGGAACGTCTGAACTCGGTTCGTACGGTACGTATTCGGCTAGATATACAGGTCCTGGCTCAGCAACAAACACGGGTGTCGGCGGAAATGATGCTCCAGAGCGCACCGCGCAATGAACGGCTCCCTCAAGCTCCATCGTGCGGACCGCCAGCGGGGAGATCATCTTCCACGGACCCGACAACCTGAGCATCGTTTCGCCGAGAAGTCGACGCCGCGTCTCGCTGGCTTGCTTGTCGAGCTCATCTACGTGGCCTGCGGAGATCGGGAGCACGACTCGACCCTGTTCAACCCACCTGGCTACAGTTTTCGCGGCGGACGCCTCGGCGGCATTTCGAGCTCGCCCCCGCAACGCGAGGTCGAGGTGCGCCCAGTCCTTCTGGTCCAGGTACAGGACGAAAGGAGCGTGTCCTGACACTGAATGCATGCCGAGAATCCTGCCACGCGACACAGCCGAGCATTTGGAATCGTCGCGGCCGCTTTGCGGTTTCGTCTAGCGACAGGAAGGGAGAGCAATGGACACAACGGTCGTAGCTCTTGCGGGTATGCGCGAGGTTCTCTTGCTCGACTTAAGAGACGCGCTTCCTGGAGCGCAGCGGTAGTAGGTCGAACGGATGTCGGAAAGAGCCGAAAACGAAGCTTGGCGTCAAGTGACGCTTAGACAGGCGTCTCCTACATGGAGGCTCTGGGCGGCGGGCATCGATCGGGCCCATTGCCTCACGACCCTCGGCCGGGAGGTACTCCACTGGGCAGCCGACCGGATCGCTGGGTTCCTGGGCCCAGCGTGGCTTGCCGAGGCTGTGGCTCATGGCCATTGTCCTTTGACGACCCACGAAACGTGGCCGACCTTCTCCATGCCCCACGTCTACGCCAACGTGCTGGACCTCGCGCTGCGCCTGGACTTGATCGGCGAGACTCGTGGCGTCCACGAGCTGAGGTCTCTTACCGAGCCGCACGGACACTGGGAGCGCTGGAGGCACTTCCTGGCACAGGTGCGAATCGGATCAGGAGCCGTCCTCGCGGGATGGGACGTTGAGTTCGAACCGATGCTCGCCGGCCGCAAGAGTGCCGACGTCCGGATGACCGACGGCAGCACGACGTTCGACATAGAGATTGCGCATCTTCGATTGCCGGACGCCTTCCTCGAGGCAGACAAGCTCATGGGGGCCGTCAGGGAACAGATCCTCGCGATCGAAGACCGGATGGGTGTCCACATCACCGCAACCGTGACGGCCGCGCCCCCTGCTGACGTCAATAAATGGCTGCGCGATATCGAAGAGGGGGCACGCCAGGTCGCGGAAGGCCACGGCACTAGAAGCATCCGTGGAGGTCAAGGACTCGAGGCCGTCGTTGACTCCCTCGCACCACGCGACCAGACGACCAAGTTCTCCATGCCGATCAGGCACTTGAACGTCGTGCAGCGCCTGCTTCGAACGATCTCGAAGAAATCCGAGCAGGTGGGTGAAAGCGACGCAGCGTGGATCGTCGTCGAAGACGGGAGCGGTCTCTGGCAGCAGGAGTGGTGGCGGGACCTCCCGAACCACGAACGGCTCGACCTCTTCTGCTCGCTAATCGGCCAGGTTGAGCTGTCGCCGGCAGTAAGGGGGGTGGCGCTGACGCATACGGCTCGGCACATGGGTCAACGCGATTTCGGACAAGCCCTAGGCGGAGCTGCCCATTTGGGACGAGCACTACCTACCGGACGGTTTCGTGAGACTTTGATTCGGACGAGAGGGATGCCCCACGGTCTGGCAACCATGTATTCGCTACACGACGACGAAGCCACATTCCTCGAGACAGCCGTTCGACGGGTGCTGGCGGAGGACCTGAACGAATGCTTCACAAAGAAGCACAATCAAGTCCCCCAGGCGTAAAGCTTGATCGTCGACATCTTGGGTCGCTTGTCTGGATCGCCACGGCAACGGCATCTAGCGACGCTCGCCCCTATCGGCGCGGACGTGCCCAGCAACTAGGCGCCGGTGCGTACCCTGTCCGTGAAGGGACCCTAGGGTGGACGGGATGGTCACGAGCGGTAGCGGGAGCAGTCCATATTCAACGGCGGGCGGTGGGATCACGCTAGAGCAGCGCTTCGGCGTGGTTTGTCTGGCGCGATTGCTGAGCGGGACTTCCCTGGAGGGGCTAGATGGAAACCCACCCACGCAGGTCGCGTTTCAGCAGGCACCAAAGTCCCCTGTTGACGACCTCGTGGTACGGGCGAACGTCCACAGTGGGCCCCCTATTCACCTCGCCATAGCCTGCCGCCGCCGGCCACAACTGGTAGGGAGGGACGCGAAGACCAAGGACCTATTCGTCTCGCTCGTCCGCGCGGACCTGCAAGCAGACACGACTCCGGACGTAAAGACACGGTTGGCGATCGCGGTTTCGGGAGAGCAGGGGCCCGCAAGGCAAGTCGCGGACCTCGCGACTCTCGCTCGAAACCAACCGTCACCGACGCACTTGTTCGAACTCGTCAACACCGCCGGGCGATTCTCGTCTAGCTTTCGACGCCGATTCGGTTACATGAACGAGCTCGTCGCTAACGCGATCTCGATCATCAATAGCCCCGACGCGGGCTCAACAGAGCTTCGATGCTGGAGTCTGCTGCGTCGCCTGCATATTCTTTCGCTTCACCTGGAGCCGGGCGACGACCAAGACTGGGTCGCTCTGGTCGATCTCCTAAAGCCTTGGAGCGTCGAAGGATCAACGCGCTCGGCCATCGATCTCCGGAATCAGCTTCACGTTCTATCTGGCGAGTTCGCCCAGACCGCCGCCGCGATTGACGCCCCCGCCCTCCGGCGGCGGCTGCACGGATTGATCGACCCCGAAGCCCATCGGTCCTCTCACGCGTGGTCGCGAATGCGGATGCTTGACCAGGAGGCGCGGGAAGCCGTCCAAAGGAGTCTCGTGGGGTCCGGGGCTCATGGCGAACTAAAGCTCGAGCGGGACGAGATGCGGACAGGCCTCACCAAGGCTCTCAGAGAACCCGAGCACGATCTCCTGGTGCACGGACAATCGGGCGCGGGAAAGAGCGCGGCGGTACTCGATGCAATTGAGGCGTCCGCTCTCTGCGATGAGTCTCAGGCGTTAGTCGTCAACCTCCGACACATACCTGCCACCCCATTGGACTTCGTGGCTGCGCTCTCCCAGCCACTCGAACAGTTGCTCTCAGACCTGACTGGATCCCAGCGAATCCTCGTCATCGACGCCGCTGAGGCCTCCGTCGAGAACAGACATGAGGTACTGGCGTACATCCTCCGCGCAGCTCGGTCGAGCGGTGTCAAGACCGTCGCAGTAGCGGCCGCAGAAGGCGCTGCGAGCGTCGCCGAGCTAATGAAAGCCGGGGGCAACGACATTCACGAGTTTGTCATCCAGCCACTCACAGACAAGGAGCTCGAGGTCGTTGCGGGCAAGTTCCCGGAGCTTCAAAGGCTGGTCCAAGATGCCAAGGGTCGCGAGCTCCTCCGAAGGCCCATCGTTATCGAGTTGCTTGCTCGCGCCGGAGATCCAGGCGTGCCGTTGAGCGAGGCCGAAGCCTTGGATCACGTCTGGGTGCACCTCGTTCGAAACAACGAACGAGGCGACGCCGGTCTCCCGGACGCCAGGGAAAGCGCGATGCTGAAACTCGCGCGTTACGCGCTGACCGGAGGGTCACTTGACGCGCTCTTAGAGGGCCTGGACGCAGCCGCCGTCGCCGGCTTGAGGCATGCTGGCCTACTCCGAAGCAGTGGACGACTCCCGTGGGAGCGCGTCCCAGAGTTCGGTCACGACCTCCTCCGCGCGTACGCTGTTGCACGCCATCTCGTCGCTTCGCGCGACCCCGCACGCGAGCTCGAGTGGGTAGGCGCTCCGCGGTGGACCCTGCCAGCAGGAAGGCTCGCGTGCCAGTTGTTGCTTTCGAGCGCTGAAACGGAGCATGACACGCTGTCTCGTCGTTTTGAGGACTTGCAAGGTGGCTTCGACCGACTTGCTTCGAAGGGCCATGGCGAGCGCTGGAGAGACGTCCCGACCGAGGCGATGTTGGAGATTGCCCGCCCCCTTCCCCTAGTCGAAGGCGCGTGGAGCGTGCTCTTGGCCGACGAGGCCGCGGGTGTACAGCGCGTCTTCAGGGTTCTCCAACTCCGGCACCGACCTCGCGGCATCCTCGATCCGATTGCCGCTGAGCCTGTGATCTCGCAGCTGATTAACGCTGGAACCCCTAAGGGCCTCGACGACGACGCCGCTGATCTGATTCGCGATTGGTTAATCGCGCATACCCTCAAACGGACGGGTGAAGGCAATGCCACACGAGTCGCACTCGCGGAAGCGATCGTCCAGCAGTGCTCGGAGAACGAGCGCGAGCTGGACCGCCAGGAAGCCGAACAACGCGCAGCGCTAGCAGCTCGCACCCCTGAAGAGGTAGCCGCCGACGAAGAGCGACGGAAGAGATTCGCCGCGTTTGTCGACGTCGGAGCTAGCTTGCGCGGCCAGCATAAGCGGAGGCGTCGCCGACGTCCGTATCAATGGATCGACAAGGCCTCCATCGCTCACCTCGCGTTGCTCGGCCCAGATCTTACCCACGAAGGCGCGGCCATCCTGCGACGCGTCGCCGAAGAGGAGCCCGAGTCGCTTGGGCCCGCGGTCGAGACCCCGCTCGCCGGCCAGGCGCTTGCTGACTACGATCCCGCTCTGTTGGTCGAGTTGGTGGAGGCCTACTATCTCGATAACGACGAGGACGATGACGACGGGATCGGTTATAGCGGGTTCCACGAAGACGGCATCCGCGATCACCTGCCCGACGGTTTCGGGACGCCGCTGGCCGCCTACCATCGCGGCCCATTCATCGCGATGTTACGTGCTGCGTATGCACGCGGGGTGGGTTGCCTGAATCGATTGCTCAATCACGCAGCGAAGCATCGCGCTGGAATCCTTTCGGACCTCGCGTACGACCCGATCCGAGATGGCGACGACGCCGCCTACCAGCACGAGCTGTCGATAACGGGCGAACCCCGCACCTACATAGGGGATGATCAGGTCTGGTTCTGGTATCGCGGAACAGGCGTAGGTCCGTACCCCTGCATGAGCGCCCTACAGGCGCTCGAAGTTGTGACCGACGAATTCATTCGTGCTGGCGCGCCCCTTGACCGTCTCGTGGCTTTGCTGCTCGAAGGTGCGGAGAATCTGGCCATGCCAGGACTCGTTGTCGGAGTCTTGGTCCGGCATCTCGAGGACGCCGGCGACGCTCTGGATCCGTTCATCGCGGAACCCTTGGTGTGGAAGTTGGAGTTCGCGCGAGCCGTGCAGGATCAGGCGAGCATGCTCGCTGCTCGAGTTCCAACGGTGGACCGGCCCGAGCGGCGGTCCTGGAGCTTGCGCGAAGCGTGCACAACCCTAGTACTGCGAGCCGAAGGCGACCGGGTTCAGACTCTTCGCGATCTCGGCGAACGGCTCGTCGCAGCAGCCAAGAGAGAAGTGGGAGACGACGACTCCGTGGGCGCCAAGGAGTATCTCGCGTCGGTACACACGTGGGCGGCGTCCCTGAATCGGGCGGCGTACGAACTAAAGGAGCACGAAGGTCAACTCTACGTCCAGCAAACCGCAGACCCCGAGGTTCAGTCAGTGCTCGCGAAGAGCAACGAGGATCTCAGGCGGACTAACGAAGCACTAGGCCTCACCGTCCGACACGCGCACCCTCGCGACAACGGGCGGCCGGCCCCGGAAATGTCACGCGAGGAACTAGCACGCGACTTGGAAATCGCTCAGGCGTTGGTCGCCGATCCACCAAAGACGGAGGTAGGCAGATCGCCCGACGGACCCGTGGCGGTCGCGGCGTCCGCGGTAGAGCTCCACCTCGCTCGGGGAGTTGCCGTCTCCGACGCCGACCTTAGGTGGAGCGTGAGCGTTCTCGTTCAAGTTGCGTCAGCAGTTCAACAGCGCCCGGTCGACCCGTTCGATGTCTCGCTATTCGGTCAAGGCACCGATCGGTCGGCGGCTCGATCATTGCCATACCTACTCCTGCCCGCCGCGAAGAATCTCCGTGCATCCCTCGGCATCGATGCGCCTGATGAGGCTCAGGAACTGGTCGCGTTGAACATGGGGTTTGCCCGCAATGCGACGAATGAAGCTCGCCGGTTGTATGCGAGTGCCCTCGACGTCGTTTGGGTATCGCCATGTTCGAAAGATTGGGCCGGCCGCTGCCACCATGACGTCGCGTTCGACCTAGTAGAGGCGACGTGCCGAGACTCCGCGATGGGCCCCTGGGATAAAGATCTACAGAGACGGTCAGTCGTGAGCCTGGATCTGCCTATCGCGCCGTCATTGAACGCCGTCGGAGGGGACGACATCATCGTTCGTCGGCTATCGCCCGGCTTGCGTGCGTCCGGATCGGCCGCTGTCTCGAGCGCTTGCTGCGCACCCAGGGCTCGCGAGGTGCTGGATGCCATACTCGCAGCGCACCGACGCGGGATGCTCGCCCACGAACATGGCTACCACCACAGCGATAGCGACTCGCTCATTGCGGCGAGAGCGGCACTTTGGCAAGCGACGGATGGCCGAGACTGGCCGGTCCTCGACCACGTACGGGCTTACCTAGGAAACGCCAGAGTGCTCGACGAGGCACTTCGAGCCATCAACGCTGCCGCAGAAGAACGACCGGAGGCAGCGCGAGAGGCTAGGCGCCTATGGCCACAAGTCATCGATCAGGTTCTTGACGGCGAAACTACAAGGACCGGTGAGTTGGCTACACGATGGCGAGGTGAGGCCGTGCTGGGATCGCTCATCCCTGGGCCTGCCTATGCCTTCGGCTATCTCACATTGGAAATGGCCGATGAACCCCATCAGTGGCGTGACCTGCTCGCGTGGGCGCCCCAGGTCGATCGATGGACAGAAGTCGCTTCCGGGAACCGACGGAGTATCGATGCCCTGGTGACCGCAGTGAGGGAACTAGAAGTGAGCGATCAGGCGGATCAGGGGCTCAAATGGATCGAGCAGCTTGTGGGACCAGGCGGGGACCACTGCGCTTGGACCTATACGTTGCCAGAGTGGCTACGAGAACGTAGGGGCGATATCACGACTTCAGAACAACAGGCACGATGGCAGAGGATCGTCGACGTGCTGGTCGTCTCAGGGGATCATCGACTGGCCGATCTGGCCGACTAGGAGGTGAGGTATTCCGGCTTGCCGAGAATGAACCCGGACGATTATGGATGCCTCGTCCAGGATTCAACCTGCGCGCCGGCGTCGACATCGGCCAACTCGCAAACGGCTGGGCGCTTTCCGTTGCCCGCCTGTTGCCCGCGACGACGAAAACTGGCAGGAAACCTCGAAAGCCTGGATGACGCGAAAAGGCGTCCCTAGCTGGGAAAACGAAGGATCAGGAAAGACGTCGAGAAGCGACGAAAACTGGCTGGATCGCCCTTTCAAGGCGGTAGCACGGGTTCGAATCCCGTTGGGGCCACGACAAGTAGCAGGTCAGAGGGGATGGCGCTCGTCCAGTCGCGAAGGAGCGTCCTTCCTGTTGCCCGCTGTTGCCCGCGTTTTTGGGGATAGCCCGCGAAAGGCGGTTGCACTGCGTCAGTGTGAGTGGGCAGAGCCTTCATCGCGGACGCGGTCGATCTCATCGACTACCACCG
>JALZEA010000101.1 GCA_030862265.1 Actinomycetota bacterium
GTCCAGGGGCCGGCGTCCGGCACCGTGGCCCTCGACGTCTTCCTCGACGCTGTTCAAGGGCCGGCGTCCGGCACCGTGGCCCTCGACGTCTTCCTCGACGCTGTCCAGGGGCCGGCGTCCGGCACCGTGGCCCTCGACGTCTTCCTCGACGCTGTCCAGGGGCCGGCGTCCGGCGCCGTGGCCCTCGACGTCTTCCTCGATGCTGTCCAGGGGCCGGCGTCCGGCGCCGTGGCCCTCGACGTCTTCCTGCTGGTCTGTCGGTCGCTTCGTGTCGTCAGGCACGAGACCCTCCTTTCATGAGGGTCCGAATGAACCCTCGTCACGGTCACGCAAGGACATCCTTGCATTTCTGGCGTCCAGGCGTCTGTCGGTCTTGCGACATCGCCCCTGTAAGCGTGACGACAGTCGAGCCGTATAGGAGAATCCGCAGACGACGTTCGAACGGAGCCCGGAATGGTACGTAAGACCGCAGCGCAGAAGCAGCTCGTTCACCTCTTGCGAACGATCCCATTGTTTTCCGCGTGCACCAATAAGGAACTGACCGCGATCGCGAACGCCGGCAAGCTCATCAGTCACGATGAGGGTCACGTCATCTGCCACGAAGGCGAGACCGGCTACGGCTTGCACGCCATACTCGAGGGCGAGACCCGGGTCGAGATCGGCGGCCGCACCCGGCGACGACTTGGGCCCGGCGCGTTCTTCGGTGAGATCGCCCTCCTCGATAGGGGACCTCGTACGGCTACGGTCGTGGCTGAGACTCCGGTCGAGACGTTCGTCCTGCCCTTCTGGAGCTTCCGAGGGGTGCTCAAGGCACAACCCGGGTTGGCGTTCAAGATGCTGGAAGAGACGTGCCGCCGGATCCGGTTGATCGATACATCACTGACCCATTGACAGACAAGGGTGCCCGGCCGATAGCGAAAGCTTTACGCCCTACGATGACGAGATGTCCGACATATCCGTCATCGAAGACGTTCGGCTCCCCGATTCGGACGGGAACGAGATCCGTATCGGTGATCTGTGGCAGGACCAACCGGTGGTCATCGCCTGGCTGCGGCACTACGGCTGAACGTTCTGCCGGGGGCTAGTCACGCAGTTGCGTGACCGTCACGAGGAGATCACCACTAACGGCGCGCGCGTCGTCGCCATCGGGATGGGGTGGCCCGAGATGGCCGCTCATTTCAAGCGCGAATTCGACATCCCCTTCCCTTTGCTGGTCGATCACACGAAGGAGACGTACCGCGCCCTCGAGATGAAGCGCACCGGAGCGTGGAATATCTACGGTCCCCCGGTATGGATCGAAGGCATCAGGTCGATCCTCAACTACGGAAACAAGATCCCGAAGCAAGATCCCTTCCAACTAGGGGGCGCGGTTGTTATCGACAAAGGCGGCGAGGTCTTGTTCGTCTTTCGTTCTAAAGCATCCTCGGATGTCCCGCCGGTCGATCGGATGATCTCCGCGCTCTAGTGAAGATCGCGTCGTTCATCCTCGTCTTCCTCGCCCTGTGCGCGTTGGTCATAGTCAACGCCGGCGGCGGTCGCCGCGCCTTGGCCACGGGAACATCGATCCTCGTTGTCGTTGGTGGACTGATCCTGATGGCCGTGCTATTCGCGTGGCTGGTGACCCGCCCCGCCCTTTAGTCAAAGATCAGCGGTTCGCAGAGGCGACGGACGCGTCGGCTGGTTCGCAGGAACGTCTCTTCTAGCTCCTGGCGCGGTTGATCCTCGAAACCCATCGAGATCCCGAGCGCCTCGAGCTCCTCGGGCTTGTTGGACAACGCATCGACCGGCCGCCCCAACAGAAGGAAGTAGCGGTTCCTCAAGCGTGCGAGGAATCGGTAGGAATCAACGAGCACGTTTGTATCGCCTTCATTCAGCAGTCCCGCATCACGCGCGGCGGCGAGCACCTCGGCTGTGTTCGGAGCTACCAGCGATGGCACGCGATGCGCGTGCTTGAGCTGAAGGATCTGGACCGCAAACTCGATGTCCGACATCCCACCCGGGCCGAGCTTCAGGTGACGCCGCGGTTCTATCCCGCGCGGGATGCGCTCGCGCTCCATCCGGGCCTTGAGATGACGGATCTGCCCCAAGGCGTCGGGATGCAGTTCCGAGGGAAACGCGAGTGGACGGATGAGTTCCGTGAAACGGGATCCGATGTCCGCGTCGCCGGCAACAACGCGCGCCTTGGTCAGCGCTTGGTGTTCCCACGGTTCGGACCAACGTTCGTAGTACTCGCGATAAGACTCGAGGGAACGTGCGAGCGGTCCCGACTTGCCCTCGGGTCTCAGGCCCGCATCGATGCGGAAAGCTTGGCCCTCCGGCGTCACGGAACCGATCGCCTGGAGCAATTGTTCCGCGGCCGACTCCGCGGCGGCCTGGTCGCCATCGTGGACGAACAACACGTCGATGTCGGAGGAATACGACAGCTCCCGCCCCCCGAGCTTCCCCATCCCGATGATCGCAAGCTCGGGTGCATCGATCTCGGATAGCGCAGCCTCGAGACAAGCATCGGCGAGATCCGCGAGCGCCGCTCCAACCCTGGGCTCATCAGAGCGTCCGGTGAGATCCGACATGACGATGCTCAACATCTCTCGGCGCTTGAAACGGCGCAGCCCATCGAAACGAGCCTCGGGGTCGCGCCATCCGAGGGACGCCCTCGCCTCGCGGATCAAGCGATCGCGTGGTTTGGGGTCTACCTCGCCTGCGGTGTCGGCGATCGTCTGCAGCTCTTCCGGTACCTGAGCCAAGACCTCACTCATGAGGCGGCCACTTCCCAGCAACCGCGCGAGGAAGGCGAGTCCAGGCGGGTTGTCACGCAGGGCACCGAGTCCGTCGAGCCGACCTTCTAAGGCCTCAACCACCTTGAGACCTCCGAACAGTCCCTGGTCGGGCGCCGGGGTCGCGGCGAGGAAACGCAGGAGCGCGGGCGCCAGCAGACGAACCAGCTTCGCGCGGCGCGACGTGCCGGACACGAGGCCGTCCAGAGTGCGCGCCGCCCGGTCTACGTCGCGGAAGCCGAGGAGGCGCAAGCGGTCCTGGAGGGCCTCCGGCGAAAGACGCACCCCCGGGCCAGCCGCGAGAGCCTCGATCATCGGCCGGTAGAAGAGCTTCTCGAAGCGCCCTCGCACGTCGCTCAGCACGTTCTGGTGCGCCGCCTCGAAACGGGCGGCGGCTCCGGCGGCGGGTGTGTCCTTGAAGCCCATCACCCGCGCCAGCTCCGCGCGCGCGGCCTCGTTCGAAGGGAGATGACGGATCCTTCGCTCCTGGACGAGTTGCAGGCGGTGTTCCACGGTTCGGAGCCAGCGATAGGCAACGCCGAGCCCGGCGCCGTCGTCCTCGGCGAGATAGCCACCGTTGACGAGAGCGGGGATCGCGTCGAGGGTCGCCGGCACTCTGACGTCGGGGTCGGCCGCGCCATGGACGAGTTGCAGGAGCTGGATCGAGAACTCGATATCGCGGATACCGCCGGGTCCTAACTTGACATCATCGGTTTCCGAGCGGCCGCGTTTTCTCACCTGCGCTGCTTGACTCTCAACGCGTTCCTTGATGCGGCGCATCTCGGCGATGCGTTCCGGCGTTACGTCGGCGGGCCAGACGAGCGGCTCGACCGCGCGTACCAGCTCGGCTGCGATCTGCACCGCTCCGGCAGCCGGTCGCGCCTTGAGCAGCGCCTGGAACTCCCACGGCTTCGCCCACTTCCGGTAGTAGTCGACGTAACCCTCCAGCGATCGCACCAAGGGACCGTCGCGCCCTTCCGGACGCAGGTTGGTATCGATCTCGTACGTACGCCCTTGAGGGCCATAGCCGCTCAGTACCTCGAGGACTTTCTCCGCGATCGCCGTCTGCGGACCGATGTCGCCGGTCGTAACAAACATCAGATCGATATCCGAGTAGTAGTTGAGCTCGCGCGCGCCGAGCTTGCCCATCCCGACGACCGTGAGTTCGTCGTTGTCGCGTAGTACCGCGTCGAGACACGCGTCTGCCAGATCGGCGAGCGCCGGACCGACCTCTTCAAGCCTTATCTCGCCGGATAGATCAAGCGCCGCGATGACGGCAAGTTGTCTTCGCTTCTCGAGCGCGAGGCCCGACGCTCCTGCGTCGTCGTACGCCGCACGCAGCACATCGCGGTATTCCGCGCGCGACGGAAGGCCGTCTGCTTCTTCGATAAGGGCTGCAGCACGTTCGTCACGCGTTACGAACTCTGCGAGCGTTCGGCTTGCCGCGCCAAGTGATCGCGTGCGAAGTTCGTCCGATATGCGAGGGTCACCCTCCGCGTTCACTCGTACACCTTTAGTTCATACCTCCCTCGACCATCCACAAAAATCGCGCTCTCGATTGCTGGCTCGCCGGGATGGTCGGTCACCATCGCCCCCTCTAGGGTGGCACCTTCAGTCATTCGAGGCTCCCCCTTACGCGGGCAGTGATGAGGGCGCGTGGGCTTCGGCAAGCGGGATAAGTGTGGAGGTGTTGCTTCATGGCAGGCGCACGCGTGCGCGCGGCCACAGGGTTTGTGGGGATAGTCGTTTTGCTCGCGACTCTCGTTCCAAGTCCTGTGTTGGCCCATTCGCACCAGAGTTTCCGGCAACAGCGCGCTCATATCGAGGATCGGGCGCGAGGACAGATAGGCACCCGCTATAGGTACGGCGGGACATCCCCGCGGGGCGGGTTCGACTGCTCGGGTTTCACGCGGTGGCTCTATTCGGAGCATGGAGCGAGCCTGCCGCATTCGTCGGGCGATCAGTTCGCGCTCGGTCGTCGCCGTGGATTCAAGCGCATCTGGAAGCGGGCGAACCTCGAGGTCGGAGACCTTGTGTTCCACAAGACCACGAGCGCACGCGTAGGTCACGCCGGCGTTTACATCGGCGGCGGTCGATTCATCTCGTCCACGTCTTCGGGTGGGGTGCGCATCCGTTCTATCTATGACCGGTACTACTGGGGGCCGCGCTGGGTGGGGGCAACTCGCCTCCCGGCCACGATGCGATACCAACCGTGAGGAAGAGCGAGGGCTAAGTATCTAAAGGATCGGGAGGTAGCGGTCGACCTCGTACGGCGAGACGTACCGCTGATAGGCGTTCCACTCCGCGCGCTTGTTGCGCAGTAGGTACTCGAAGACCTGCTCGCCGAGGGTCTCCGCGACCAGTTCCGAAGACTCCATCTCTGACAAAGCTTCGTTGAGATCGTCGGGGAGTCTCACGATCCCACGCGCACGTCGCTCGCTCTCGGTGACCTCATAGATGTTGTCGGTTGCCTCCGCCGGGAGTTCGTAGCTTTCGTCGATGCCCTTCAATCCCGCGGCGAGCATCACGGAGAACGCAAGGTACGGATTGCACGCCGGGTCGGGCGAGCGCAGCTCGATGCGCGTCGATTGATCCTTGCGCGGCTTGTACATCGGCACACGGATGAGAGCCGAACGGTTGTGTCGTCCCCAACAGACGTACACCGGCGCTTCCGGAACCGGGTAGCCCCGTCCCGTCACGAGTCGCTTATACGAGTTGACCCACTGGTTCGTCACCGCGGTCATCTCGCGTGCATGTACGAGCATGCCGGCGATGAACGCCTTCGCGACTTTCGAGAGGTGGTACTCGTCGGTGGTGTCGTGGAACGCGTTCTGGTCGCCCTCGAAGAGTGAAAGGTGCGTGTGCATCCCGGACCCGGGCAGATCCGTCGCGGGCTTGGGCATGAAGCTTGCGAACATCCCGCGTTTCGCGGCCATCTCTTTCACGACGATGCGGAAACTCATTATCGAATCGGCCATCGTGAGGGCGTCCGCGTGGCGAAGGTCGATCTCGTGTTGGGAGGGCGCGACCTCGTGGTGTGAGAACTCGACGGGGATGCCCATGCGCTCGAGGACCCCGATCGTGTCGCGGCGCAGGTCCTGGGTCACGTCGAGTGGAGTCAGGTCGAAATAGCCGCCGGCGTCGATAGGCGAGGCATCCTCCGAGCTCTTGAACAAGAAGAACTCCATCTCGGGATGCACGTAGAACGTGAACCCGCGTTCGGCGGCCTTCTCCAGGTTGCGACGCAGCACGTAACGAGGATCGCCCCAGAAGGGACGGCCATCGGGCGTGTAGATGTCGCAGAACATGCGCGCGACTCCGCCTTCGGAGTTGTCTTCCGACGGCATGATCTGGAAGGTTCCGGCTTCCGGACGCGCCAACATGTCGGATTCCTGTGCGCGCGCGAAGCCTTCGATCGCGGAACCGTCGAAACCGATCCCTTCGTCGAAGGCTTGTTCCAGTTCTTCGGACGTAACGGCGAATGATTTGAGAAAGCCAAGGACGTCCGTGAACCACAGCCAAACGAGGCGGATCCCTCGCTCTTCGACCGTCCGAAGGACATAATCCTGTTGTCTTTCCACCCCTGTGAGCCTACGCGACGAGCGTTTCGAACAAGTTACGAAGCACTACGCTTTGGGGGTGATCCGTGTCGCTTTGGCACAGATGAACCTCACCGTCGGCGATATCGACGGTAACTCCGAACACATCGCCGATGCGATGGACCGCGCCACGCGCTCGGGGGCCCAGGTACTCGCCGTTCCCGAGTTGGCTGTTACCGGCTACCCGCCAGAAGACCTCGTGATGAAGAAGGCCTTCGTCGCCGCGAACAAGCGCGCGGTAGACGCGCTCGCGGCGCGTTCGAGCGACATCCTTAGCGTCATCGGTTTCGTCGATTCGGACGACGCCCATCTCTACAACGCCGCCGCGATCTGCCAAGGGGGCCGCTTGCTTGCGGTCTATCGAAAGCAGCTGCTCCCCAATTACGGCGTCTTCGACGAGCATCGTTACTTCACGCCGGGGACCGGCCACCACCTCTTCGAGAGCGACGCCGGCGTCATCGGTGTCTGCATCTGTGAAGACGCGTGGAGTCCGACCGGCCCGGTGGTGTCTCAGGGTGATGCGGGGGCCCAGGTCGTCGTCAACATCAACGCGTCGCCGTTCCACAAGAACAAGTTGAACGAACGCGCCGAAATGCTCGGGGAGCGCGCTCGCCTCGCGCAGGCGTCGATCGCGTACGTGAACATGGTAGGCGGCCAGGACGAGCTTGTGTTCGACGGTGGGTCGCTCGTCGTCGGGCCCGATGGCGAGGTCGTCTCCCGCCTCCCTCAGTTCGAAGAGGACTTCGCGGTCATCGACGTGCCACTGGGAGAAGCGGGGTCGTCCCGGCCCGGGGACGTCAAGAGGACGCGCGTCGAGCTTCGGGATCCGAGGGGCGAACCGACGAACCAGATCACCCAACCCCTCGAACCCCCGGAGGAGATCTACAAGGCATTGACGCTCGCCCTGCGGGACTACGCCGGCAAGAACGGATTCGACCGGGTCGTCGTGGGATTGTCGGGGGGGATCGACTCGGCCTTAACGGCAACGATCGCCGCCGACGCGCTCGGTCCGGACAACGTCCTGGCGATCGCGATGCCGTCGGAGTTCTCGTCCACGCACTCAATCGAAGACGCGAAGCAACTGTGCGCGAACCTCGGCCTCGAGATGCTTGAGATCCCGATCACCGAGACGTTCCATGCGTATCTCGCTGCCTTGAAGGCTGCGTTCGGGGGAACGGAGACCGGGATCGCCGAGGAGAACCTTCAAGCGAGAGTGCGCGGCAACCTTTTGATGGCCACGTCCAACCGTTACGGTCATCTCGTGATCGCCACCGGCAACAAGTCTGAGCTGGCGTGCGGTTACGCGACGCTGTACGGCGACATGGCCGGTGGGTTCGCCCTCCTCAAAGATGTCTTCAAGACGGAGGTGTACGCACTCGCCCGATATCGCAACGCGCACTCGGTCGCTATCCCCGAGAACATATTGACGAAGCCACCGTCGGCGGAACTACGACCCGAACAGAAGGATTCCGATTCGCTCCCGCCTTATTCGGTGTTGGATCCGATCCTCGAGGCTTATATCGAAGACGACGCCGGGATCGGCGACATCGCCGACTTGGGTTACGACCGTAAAGACGTGGAACGGGTCGTTGCCCTCGTCGACCGTGCCGAATACAAGCGTCGTCAGGCGGCGCCCGGACCGAAGGTGACGACCAAAGCTTTCGGGCGCGACCGGCGTCTGCCGATAACCAATAGGTGGCGTGAAGGCGACCCCGGCGATCTTCCGCGCAGGGTGACCGGCGAAGAGCGGCCGAGGTAAGCGTGGCGACAACGGTGCTTTTGCTATCCGATCGGGCGCACGACGTGCACGAGATCCTTCCCGCGTTCCCCGTCGCGCCTTACCTCGTGGTGCGAGCTCCCCTCAAGGAGACGGGACCGCAAGACCTGATCCCGATACATCCCGACCTCCTGCTTATCGATGCGACCGGAGACGTCGAGATTGCCGAAGATGCGACGCGACGACTATCGCTGGCGTGGGAGACGGGATTGCCGCCGATCATCGTGGTCGTCGACAGCGACGCCGTCGGGCGCTTCCGCTTCGAAGTGGGCGCCGACGATTTCTTGTTGGGCGATGCGTCGACCGGCGAGATCTCCGCCCGCCTCGCACTGGCCGCGCGCCGAGCCGGGCACGGCGACGAAGCGACGGTTCTCAAGGTTGGTGATCTCACGGTCAACCCGGACAACTACCAGGTGTACGTGCGGGGCCGACCGCTCGATCTCACGTATAAGGAGTTCGAGTTGTTGAAGTTCCTCGCACAACGGCCGGGAAGAGTTTGCGACCGCGACCTGTTACTGAGAGAGGTCTGGGGCTACGACTACTACGGGGGGACGCGCACCGTGGACGTGCATATCCGCAGGCTGCGCGCCAAACTCGGGGCCGAACACGAAGCGCTGATCGAAACCATCCGCAACGTCGGTTATCGCCTCGTTCCGCGACCGCGCGACCGTTAGGCGTTCGCGCCTAGTCTTCGCAAGCCATAGGGCCCCTAGCTCATCTGGCAGAGCTCCGGACTTTTAATCCGGCGGGCAGGGTTCGAGTCCCTGGGGGCCCACCGAAAAAGCGTCCGGAGCGTCGCTCCGACAAACTCATCGATCCCGGCGGCACCGGTTCGAGTCCCTGGGGGCCCACCAATAACGGTCCGGAGCTGGGGGGGGGGGGGGGG
>JALZEA010000118.1 GCA_030862265.1 Actinomycetota bacterium
CCCCGCGACCTACGTGAAGCTATGAAACAGGCGACCGACGGGCCAACGCGTTCGCGCATCCTGTCGAGCTTGGCCATGCTCGTGACTGGCGCGGACAGCCTTGACCGTGCCTCGGACCTAGCCGAGCGGGCAATCATAGAGGGCGGACGGGACAATCGCGCTCTCGCGGAAGCCCTGATCGTTGCTTCGATAGTCGATATGAACATCGAACAGCCAACGCAAGCCGATAGGCGCGCCGACGAGGCGATCGCGCTATGTCGCCGTCTGGGTTACGCGGAAGGTATCGCGCGCGTACTCGACGCCCGGGCGATGGCCGGATTCATGGCAGGACAGGTCGCCGCCAGCGTCGCCGAGTTCGATCGGGTGGCGACGATGTTCGCCGACTCGGGCGAACTTTTACGAGTGATCACTCCACGTTCAACACGTGGCCATGCGCTCGTGTTCGCGGGCCAGCCACAAGAAGGAGTAGCAGATATAGAAGAGGCACTAGCGCTGTCACGCACGCTCGGACATCTCGAGGGTCAGACATATGCGTTGTGGCAACTCGCGGAGGCCAAGACCGCCTTGGGGCAAACCGACGAAGCCGTTGCGGACGCACGCCAATCACTCGCGATCGCCACAAGCATCTCCCACCGAGGATGGACCGTGACCGCTCTGCGCGCGCTGGGCATCGCGTATCGGGGCGCGGGCGACCTGGAGCGCGCCGAGGGCGCTTTCCAACGCTCGCTCGACATGGCCACCGGTTTCTCGTTTTTCTCCTCGTGGGCGGCCTCGCAACTGGCGTTGACCCTGATCGCGCGTGGTGAGTTGGCACGCGCACGACCTCTCGTGAGGCGTGCTCTGGCCGAGGGTCCTCCTCTTGCGGGTTTCGAAGCGCGTCTTGCTGAGGTCGAACTTGCTTTCGTCGAACGCCAGCCCGCAGCGGCAGCTACGGCCCGAACGGCCCTATCGATTGCCGAAAAGTGTGGCCACGAGGCTAGTGCCGCCAAGCTGCGCGCCGCTCTTGCCATAACCAGTCTCTGAGGGCCGCAAGGTATCTGCAAGGCCCCCGTCGGACGATCCATGCATGGCGCTATCTCTACGAGGAGGTCAATAGATGAGTGCCGAGATCACACACGGATCGACCCTCGAAGAAGATGTGGACCTACGAGATCTCTACCGTCGAATGGTAGAGGAGTTTGACCGCCGCATGCGAAGCGTCGGGGAAGAGCACTGGTCCTCGCCTACCCATTGCTGTCCAGACTGGACGGTCGGCGATCTCGTCAATCATGTCGTCAACGAGAATCGCTGGATCCCTCCGCTGCTGAGCGGCAAAACAGTCGCAGAGGTTGGATCAAGGTTCGATGGGGATCTGCTTGGCAATGATCCCGATGCAGCATGGCGCAGCGCGGTTGAGGAGGCGCTTCAAGCCATCGCGCAGCAAGGCGCATTAGACGTAACGGTGAGCCTCTCATCCGGTGCCGCCTCGGCACGAAGCTACATTGCCGAAGTGTTGAGTGACCAGATCGTGCACACATGGGACCTCGCCACTTCGGTTGAAGCCGAGGCCCGGCTGGATCCGGAACTTGTCGATTTCGCGTATCGAACGCTTGAGCCGTTGGCGAAGAAGTGGCGGGAAGCCGGTTACTTGGGGGATCCGGTCACGGTACCCGCCGAGGCCGATCCCCAGACGAAATTGCTCGCGCTCCTCGGACGCCGCGCGTAGACGGCGAGGAAAAGAGACGTGGGCTCATTGCTCGACCGAGCCGTCGAACGAACACACGTCGTCGCCCCCGACGGGAAATCAGGCACCCGACTCGAGCGGGTCACATTCGACGACGGCACCGTGCTGGTCGTGAAGCGTGTTTCACCGGCGTGGGACTGGCTCATGCGCGCGACCGGCGACACGGGCCGAGCCTTCCTACTGTTCCACTCGGGTGCCATGGAGCGAGTAGCCAAAGTGATCGAGCATGGGGTCGTGGCCGTCGAGGCCGAGGAAGGCGCGTGGACCATCTTCATGCGCGACCTCTCCGATGCGCTGATACCCGAGGATGTTCTTGTCACTAGGCCAGACAGCCGGCGCATCCTTGCCGCCACCGCTGCCCTTCACGGCGAATTCCAAGGAGAGCAGTTGGAAGGTCTGTGCACCCTGAAGGATCGCTACGCGTTCTTGTCCCCTGCGACCGCGGCACGAGAGGAGGAAGGAAGTGACCCGGTTCCCAAGCTCATCGGACGAGGATGGGAGATCTTCTTCGAGGCCGTGCCGGAAGATGTCTCTACCGCCGTTGCGGCGATCCTCCACGACCCCGGCGGGCTGGCACGGCAGTTGCACTCCGATGGAGGGACCCTCATCCATGGCGATCTCAAGCTGGGCAATCTCGGGCTGTTCCCCGATCGCGTCGTTGCCGTGGATTGGGGCGACCGGGCCGGCATCGCCCCATCCGAGGTCGAGTTCGCTTGGTATCTCGCTATCAACGCATCTCGCATAGAGGCAACCCGGGAAGAACTCATCGAAGATTGGCGAGAGGTATGCGGCGATCGATGCGACGAGCGAGCGCTGAAGCTCGCTCTTCTCGGCGGACTGGTTCAGCTTGGATGGAACAAGGCTCTTGACGCGGTCGACAACCACGATGCCGCGGTGAGGGGGCGAGAGTTGGACGACCTCAACTGGTGGGTCGCGGCGGCGCGGCGAGGCTTGGAGATTTGGTCTCCGGTCTAGGGGGGCGTAAGCGAGAGATCGTCGACGCCTACGACCGGTCGGCGGGCGACTTCGCGGATCTGGCGGACCGACTGATCTACCGATGGCTGGCACAGCCCTTGGCCGAGGTTCTCAACAAGATGGACGGGCTTGTCCTAGACGTGGCCACGGGCACGGGCGCCCTCGGGCGCTCCCTCCCGAATCCCGTCGGAGTCGATCTGTCCTTCGCGCAGCTGTCGCATAACCCGTTGGCGCGACGCGTGCAGACCGACGCTGAGCGACTGCCTTTTGCCGATGACGTCTTTGCCGCGGCCGGTTGCGCGTTCGGCCTCAATCACTTTCCTGATCCCGGCGCGGCCGTCGCCGAGATGGCGCGCGTCGCGCCTCGCGTGGGTGTCCTGACGTGGATCCGGCCCGAGCCGGTGTTTGCTCCCAAGCAGGCGGTGCAGCAGGCGATCGAAGCGCAGTCTGGTTCGTCGCGGAGCGCAGCGGGTCGTCTCGTCGACGAGCTGAGCGAGGCAGTGGGCTCGGAAGCCGCAGTGCGCGCCTTACTTGATGGAGCGAACCTCGCTTCTTTCACAACGACCGTGGAGGTGGAAGTGCCCTGGCCGGGAGCCGACGCCTTCATCGACTACCGCTTGGGGATGATGAGCGCGCCGGCCATTGACGATCTCGACGCGATCAAGAGCGAAGCAAGAGACACCATCACCAGACTCTCCGATGAGTCGCTGCGCTGGCGACCGCGACTGATACTGGGCTTCGGTCGCCGCAGAAGTCTCTGAGACCAGCAGATAGCGATTCTCCTGCCCAGGTCTAGGCTGTGGACCAGAGGAGATTCGAACTCCTGACCTCACCCGTGCGAGCGGCGCGAAAGGCCTCGGCTCATGAACGAACCCCGTCCTTCAGAGGGCCCACTCGAGAGGGGTCTCCGGCGTGTAGGAGCAGAAGGTTCCTGTGTTCAGCGAGCGATCGAGATGGCGCCCGAGGCTTGGATGCACCGCGGAGACCTTGGTCACCGCATCCTTGATCCTCGCGGTCACTGCCTTACGAGCCTTCTCCCCGGTGTCGCCCATCTTGCGTGCCCGGCCCCCCAGGCCGTAAGCGCTGCCGAGCTCAGCTTGGATGAACTCGAACTCCTGTCGCAGCCGCGCGCCTCTCTCCGCGTCGCTAACGGCCTCTGCGTCGGCGATCTCGTCGCGCAACTCCGCTAGACGCTGCTTGAAGGCTGCTTTGGCCCGGTCGTCTAGCACGACATCTCCTGTGGCTGCGACCGTGGCTCCTCCGGGAGCAGCGAGATCCGCCGCGTGGAACTCGCGACCCGGCTCGGCCAGCAGGCGAGCGATGTCACGAACGCCCTTGGAGTCCTTGACTCTAGCGACCTCGCCGCCATAGGCCACCGTCCAGTAGTCGCCCTCATTGCGGAACACGTTCCCGGTCACCGAACCGGGTTCCGGAAGCGGCTCCAGGAGCTTCTGCGCGCGTTCGATCCACCCAGTCATGCCGAGATCGCGATAGGAGGCGATCGCCTCTCGGAGGAGATCCCTGGCTCTGTCCAGATCCGCTTCGTGACCGCGACGGAGCAACATCGCGGCGTACTCGTGTCGGGAGTGCGCGAGCAGGGGGAGGGCTCCGATCGACGCGTGTCGCGCGATCGCGTCTTCGAAATGGGTCTCGGCGTCGTCCCACTTCTGCAACGTCGTCGCGAGCAATGCGAGATTGTAGGAAACGTTGCCGTAGCAAGGTCCCCCGATACCGCAGATGGCGAACTGGCTTCCGAATGGCAGCAATTTGCGATAGAGCACCTCGGCGGACGCAGCCTCGCCGACCACGGCCGAGGTCTGCGCCAGGAAGTGGAGCAGTGGGAGGAACATGCCGTCGCGGTTCATGTCGGCGAAGTCGTTTGCCGCCAGCCGCTCGAGCTCGGTCCGCGCCGCCACATCATCGGATTCGCCCGACCACGCCCTCATGAGCGACGGCCAGTCGACACCGGTGTGCGTCTTCAGCTCCTGCAGGGCCGGGTCCTGCAGCTCGCGCGCGTCGGAAAGGCGGCCCTGTCGTGCCCGTAGCTCCGGCGACAGACTGAGATCGATGAGCCAGTACGCGTTCTGACTCTGGGCTCGCTGCGCTATCGCAGACGCTTCCTCGGCGAGTCGTTCGCACTCGTCGAAGCGACCCTCTGTCAGCGCAACGCTCGCTCGGAAGAGTCGCGCGTACCAGAGCAGGAGTGGTTGTCTCAGGAACTCGGCGATGCGCTGGTAGTTGTCGATCTCCTCGTGCAGCTTGCTCCGGTCGCCAAGCTCCATCAGAGCCACCACCCGGAAACGGCGACCCAGGAGTTCCATCTCCTTGTCGCCGGCGTCTTGGGCCAGCCGCACCATCTCGGACGCGGCTTCCAGCCGGTCGCGCACGTACTCGGGACCCGATTGCGCGTCGCAGAACGTGCTCAGCGCATAGGCCTTTGCGGCGCCGTCGTCGATCCGTTCGGCCATCGCCGCCGCTTCCCGGCTCAGGTCGACACGCCGTTCAGGGGTTGCTACGTAAGCCGTTGCGATCGAAAGCCGCGCCATGACCCACGCGCGCAGCAACGAATCCTCCTTGCCCAGCGCGGCCTGCGCCTCCTCGAGGAGATCGATCTGTGCTTGATCACGCAGCGTGATCTCGAAACCGCTCAGGCCTGCCCCCAGGCCAAGCGCGGCCCGCGCGAGGGCCTCCGCCGAGTGCTCGTCACGTGCCAACTGGGCCGCGTCCAGGTAGGCCTCCTTGGCTGCTTCGAAAGCTCCCGCGCGGAGACGGGCGTCACCCAGCTCCAGCAGCAACTCGAGACGAGCGTTCCGATCGCTGCTTCCTACGGTAGCGAGGGCGTTCTCAAAGTGCAGGACGGCCTCTTCGTAGGCCAGGCGCGTGAGAGCACGCCTGCCCGCGCGGGCCGAGTAATCAACTGCCTTTCGTGCGTCCGCGGTGATCCCGCGCGTGAAGTGGTAGGCGAGCTCATCGAGATGCGGCTCGAGCTGTTGTGAATAGAGGGATTCGTACGCGGCACCGACTTTCTCGTGCAGCTGCACACGCGTGACGATCCCGATGTTCTCGTAGAGCGTCTCGCGCAACAACGGGTGCGCGAAACCATGCATCCGGAGATCGGGGGACGGCTGCAACAGCCGCGCTGAGATCGCTTCGTCGAGCAGGGCAAGGGCCTCCTCGTGTCCAACTTCGGCAGAGGTCGTCAGAACTTCCAGGTCGAAGCGCTGTCCGATGACGGCTCCAACTTGAAGAAGTCGGTGACAGTCCTCGGAGAGCCGCGCGAACCGGCGGCGGATCACCTCTGAGATCGCCGTTGGTATCTCGACGCGAGTGAGGTCGGCGGCATGACCGAGACGCTCCTGTGATTCCAGGAGCTGCAGGAATTCCTTCACGAACAACGGGTTGCCGTCGGTCTTGCGGTGTAAAGCGGCAGCCACCTCGCTGCTCGCGCCCTCGGCGACCTCCGAAACGAGCGCGGAGACGTGTGACTCTCCGAGCCCTTGCAATTCGATCGTGCTGCGCTGCGGCAGCGATTCTTCGAGTAACTCCCTAAGAGTGTGGCCCTCACCGATCTCGGTGACCCGGTAGGTCACAAGAACCACAACGGGAAGTGTCCGCAGTTGGTGCGCGATGAAACGCAGCAACAGCAACGTCGGCGCATCGGCTGCATGCACGTCGTCGATCGCCAGGACCACGGGCCCGCCGGCCGTGCCGCGAGAGAAGAATGCGGCGACGCTATCGAAGAGCCTCAATCGTGCTTGTCCGGGTTCCGTCGCAGGAGCGGCCTCGAGACCCTCGTAGCGGATCGACAGCTCGGGAACGATCTGGGCGAGATCGGTCCCGGAGGGCCCGAGCTCGTCGAGCAGACCTTCGCCACGGATCCCAAGGAGGCCGCGGATCAGCTCGACCCACGGGCGGTAAGGACCGGCGCCTTCCTCCTCCCAGCAGCGGGCCCACAGCACGGAGGCCCCGAAACTCTCCGCGTAGGTCATCGCCTGCTCTACCAGGGCCGTCTTACCGATCCCCGGCTCGCCCCCGATCAGCACGAGGGTGCCGCGACCCGCTACGGCTTCCTCGATGACCGCCTCGAGACGGGCGCGTTCGGGCTCGCGTCCCACGAAGGTCGCCGCCCCTGGATGACTGAGCCTCTGAGCTGCCATCGATCCCCGCGATCAGAGTGAACTAGGGCACAAGTGTAAGGAAAGCGCGCCCTAAAAGGCACCCCATCTGGCATCGCTACTCGCTTCCTAGCGCCTGTGAGCTGAGAACCGGCGTCTACCGAAAGGAGTGGTCATGTCCCAGACAGATACCTCGCTCGAGGAGCGTACGGGAGCTTTCGTCGAGAGGATCTTCGGCTCGCTTGTAGGAGCGACCGATCTTTTCGTGATCGACGTCGGGCGCCGGCTCGGTCTCTACGAGTCGCTGGCGGAGGGGAGCGCGACGCCGTCCGAGCTCGCCCAGCGCACGGGTTGTGCCGAGCGATACGTGCGGGAGTGGCTCGAGCACCAGGTCGTGGCCGGGATCCTCGAAGTCGATGACGCGACTGCAGATGCTTCTACACGCCGCTACTCAATCCCTGAGGCTCACCGCAGCCCCCTTATCGATTCGGACAGCCTCGCTTACGTGGGTGCGATGGCTTACACCGCAACTGCACTCGCGCGACCGGTTGCGTGGATGGTCGAGGCCTTCCAGAGCGGCGACGGAGTCCCTTACGAGCGCTACGGCGAAGAGGGCGTCCAGGTGCAGGGCGCGCTAACGCGTCCGATGTTCGCGAGTCTGTTAACGACCGAATGGGTGCCGGCGCTTCCCGGCCTCGAGGCGCGGCTGAACACGAAGGGTGCGCGGGTAGCCGACATCGCGTGCGGGATCGGGCTTGCTGCGATCGAGATCGCCAAGCAGTATCCGAACGTCACGGTCGATGGATTCGACAACGACGAGACTTCGATCGCGCTGGCCCGCAAGAACGCCGCGGAAGCAGGAGTGGCGGATCGCGTCAGCTTCGAGGTGCGGGATGGTGCCGACCTCTCCTCATCGGTTGGTTACAACCTCATCACGATCTTCGAAGCGATCCACGACATGTCGCAGCCGGTCGACGTCTTGGCGGCGGCGAAAGGATTGCTGGCCCACGACGGGTGGTTCATCGTCGCAGACGAGAACACCGGTGACAGCTTCGCCGAGCCCGGCCCCTTCGACAACTTCTTCTACGGCGTGAGTGTGTTGTGGTGTCTGCCGCAGTCGCTGGCCGAGCAACCGTCGGAAGCCATCGGGACCGTGATCCGTGCGTCGACCATGGAATCGCTCGCCACGCGAGCCGGCTTTTCGAAAGTCGAGATCGCTCCCATCGAGAACGATTTCTGGCGTTTCTACAGGCTGGTTCCTTGATCCATCCCCATTCATAACGAGCGGGTACCAGAAAGGAGAGAGGCATGGAGATCTCAAAAGGAAAGGTTGCGGCAGGCGATATCGACATCGCGTACACGGCGGTCGGTTCGGGAAAGCCGCTGATCGTTGTGCACGGGGGGCCGGGCATCGGCCCGGGATACCTCCGTGGGTTGGATGCGTGGGCGGATGAGTTCCAGGTCGTCTACTACGACCAGCGTGGCTGCGGAGAAACCGAGCTCGGCGACCCCGACAAGGTCAGTTTCAAAGGTCACATAGACGACCTCGATGCTGTTCGTGCCGGTCTCGGGATGGAAAAGGCCAATCTCGTCGGCCAGTCTGCCGGCGCTCATCTGGCGATGCTGTTCGCGGCCCATCGGGCCGAGACCACCGGCTCGCTGGTGCTACTCAACAGCGCTCCTCCGTTGGTCCCGGACCTGCAAGACCGTCTGTGGGCCAACATGGCCGCTCGCAGAACAGCAGAAGACGACGCGGAGAAGCAGGAGATCGAGGGATCGGCAGAGTTCCAAGCGCGCGATCCCAAGACTCTCGAGCGCTACTACACCAACATGTACCTGCCGTTCTTCAGGGACCGCAACAACACCACGGACTTCGATATGGGCTTCACCGAGATCACCGCCGCGAACGTGCTGCAGGCATGGGAACGCACCTTCAGCGACATCGAGGAGCTGGATCCCCTTGGAAGCCTGTCGCAGATCTCATGCCCGACGCTGGTCGTCCATGGTGAGCACGACCCCGTTCCGGAGGAATGGGCCCGGTTCGTGGTCGACAACGTCCGAGGTTGCCAATACGCGCTTCTGGCTGGCTGCAATCACTTCGCTCACCTGGAGGACCCGGAGGTCCTGGCGAACGCCGTGAAGCCGTTCCTGAGAAACCACGTCGTCTAAGAGTCCGACGTCGATAGGAAAGGACGATCCAAGATGAAGAGAATCATTTCGGTATCGATTTCAGCGGCAACTGTCGGCATGCTCCTTGCGATCCTGTCGGTGGTTCCCGCCTCGTCCCAGGTATCACGCACCGAGCTACACGTCTATGAGACCGAGAACGGTTTGTCCAAGTTCCTCGACCTCGGAAAGACCGGTTTCAGCTCTGGAGACAAGCAGCTCGAGAACCTGCCCGTCTTCGACCAGACAACCGATGACAAGCTGGGACGAACGGTCACCGAGATCACCTTCGTCAGAGGTCCGGCCGACAACCCACTGATCTTCATCGACTGCGAGGTCCAGTTCGACGACGGCTCGGCGATCGTGTTCGCCGGTGCAGGCCGTTTCGCCGAAGTGGTTGAGGGTTTGACGTTGGCAGTCACGGGCGGGACGGGTACGTACATGGATGCATCGGGAACGATCACGATCACGGCCCAGGAGAACGGGCACATCAACTTCGACTTCGATCTCCAGCTCTAGCCGGTCTGGGAAGTGCATTCGGGGAGGCCCTGGGGCCTCCCCGGAGCGCGTTACTTATCAGCGAGGGCGAGGGCGGCCGGTAGGAACTTCTCATCGGATCGTATGCACGTCGATATCAAGGTCAAGGTCCGCCCACGCCCGGTCAGCCGTGACTACTCGTGCCCCGCTACTCACGCCGAGGGCTAGGCACGCTCGATCACCGAGTGACAACCCGGCCGGCTTGGTGATGGGTCGAAGCTCTGCGATCGCCACAGCATCTGAGTCTGCGAGCGCCACCACCTCGACGACCTGACCAATGAGACCCTGGGATTCGAGACGCCGCGCGATGGCGTTGGGGTCCTCGCCTTCATCGGCGAACTTGGACAGCACCTCGGCCCAGTTCGCGGCGCTGATCAGCCCTCCCGCCGACAGCGCGTCCTCAACGACCTCTGCGCCGGACTCGTCGTGGAGATAGGCGAGCAACGCGGAAGCGTCGAGGACTACCGCGGTCAAGGTCGCGGGGTCTCGCGCGCGACCTCCGCCCGTCGCTCGGAGATCAGCTCCGAAGCAAGATCACGGCCAGAGGCGACGTGCTTGTAGGAACCACGCAGATCCCTCGCCACCGATTCCTTGGAGCGGATTACGAGCCGGTCGCCCTCGAGCCATGCCACGAGCTCGTCACCATCGTTGAGCCCGAGGGCGCGGCGCAGCTTCGCCGGAATGACAGTGCGGCCCTGCGCTCCGAGACGGAGTCGGCTTACCACTTTGCGCTCTGATGCCATAATTCACTATTATGCCACATAATCGAAATGTGGCAAATTCGTTTCGGGTCTGCTTGTTACCGGACTCGAATCGGACCCGCCAATCAAGCTGGGCCTCACCTGCTCGTTCGCGTCCTTATCAGAGGATGCGGGATCTAGGCAGGTCGCTTGCATTTCTCCGTCGCGTCATTCCCACCGACTTCTGCGAATCTCGGTCTCGTCACCTAAGAATGGACCCGACGGACCAGAAAACAACAAGAGCCCAGGCGACCTCCGCCCATGGCCGAATGTCGATGCCCACAGGGAACTCTTGCACCTCGCAGACGAAATAGGCGAAAGAACCGCCCGTTCCTTCGTCTCCCGTTTCGTATTTCCGTTTGTGATGTTGGGGATCTGTTGGAAGCAGATCGGGCAATTGATTCCCGAACGAAGCAAGATACCTATCGGGACTAGCCAGCAGCCGCGAGTTGGCGGACTTTCTTCTTGGGGCGGTTGCGCACAAGATCGTGATTCGCCTGGAGGTTGATCCAGAACTCAGGTGTGGTCCCCAGAGCGCCGGCGAGTAGCCAAGCCGTCTCCGGAGTAACACCTCGCTTCCCTCGAACGAGCTCGTTGATGCGCTGGATGGGGATATCGAGGTGTTCAGCAAGAGCGACCTGGCTCACACCCAGTGGCTTGAGGAAATCCTCGAGCAGGATCTCGCCAGGATGGGTCGGTATCCGATTCTTAGGCAGCATCCCTACTCCTCAGTGGTAGTCATCGATTTCGACGTCGTGGGCATCTCCGTCTTTCCAGCGGAACACGATCCTCCATTGGTCGTTGATCCGGATGCTGTGTTTCCCACGCAGTGCTCCCTTCAACGCCTCCAGCCGATTGCCCGGAGGCACCCGCAGGTCCTTCAGCTCATGCGCCGCGTTCAGGAAGTCAAGCTTCCGCATGGCCACCGACCTTATGTCTGAGGGAAGCCGGCGGATCGCCTTCCCGCCTTCTCCATGGAACAGGGCCTCGGTTGCCCCATCGGCAAATGAGGCAATCATTCCGGCACCTCTGGCACAATCAGCATGATACATGCTTACACGGATATCATGCAACCTGTTGGGTGAAGGTTGGGCCGACCAATTGGGCTTCTTGTGGACCAGAGGAGATTCGAACTCCTGACCTCACCCGTGCGAGGAGTGCAGAGGTGATCTACGAAGACTTACCACGGCACACGCTTATGACCATCAATGCAGGTCGCACCCCTTTTCAGATCAACTGGATTGTCGCTTCCATTGCCAGCTACATCCGTTAGTGATGTTGGGGGCGTGTTGGGCGCCGATCAAGGAGCGGTCACCACTGAAGCGTCTCCTAACCATCTCTCAGCGATTTCGGAGCCAGCGCTCGAGATCTCGCCGATGAACGATTCCAAGGATCAAGAGGACACGGTCTCCCTCGATGACGTCGTACATGATCCGGTAGTCCCCGACCCTCAATCGATGGAATGAATCGGCTCGCCCCTTGATCGTCTTGACTCTCTTGCCGCTGACACGGCCCGCGGCTGCGATGTCAGTGGCAAGGTGTTGAAGGGCACGGACGATGCGGGCCCGGATCGGATCATCAAGACGCCGAAAGGAGCGCTCTGACGCGGGAGCAAATCTGACCTCATAAGGGGTCAGGTGATGTCCTCGAGGCCCGCGGTACGACCCTTCTTATAGTCGCGGCGCGCACGCCGACGCATCTCCACGTACTCCTCAGCGTTCGCCAGAACGAGATCTTCTGCTTCCTCGATCGGCATCAACACTGCAGCCGCACGCCCGCGCTTGGTCACGACATAGCTCGCGCCCGCTTCCACCTCATCGATCACACGGGACGCCCCGCTCTTGAGATCTTTGATCCCTATCTCCGCCATGGACTCCCCCAAAGTGGACACTTGAGTAACCACCTTAGCAGAGCGACGCTTGATCCTCAGCTTGGGTCAACCGCTTGAGCTGGCCTCGCTTACTGCATACAGCTCCCCATCGGGCACCCCCTTCAGGCTATCCATGGGCGCTCCGGCTCTGCGGCCTCACGACTCTCGGTCATCATCTCCATTCGTAGAACGCGACCGTGGTCCACCACGGGAGTGAGCGTCATCCGGCATCGGACGTGCACAAAAGAAGCGCCTGCCGACCTGCAGTTTTGTGGACCAGTGGGGATTTGAACCCCAGACCTCACCCGTGCGAGCGGTGCAAAGTCCCTTTACGAGGACTTACAGCGGTGCACGTAGATGAGCATCCATGCAGGTCAGAAGCCGTTTTGCGATTCCGTGGGCTCACATCTATTTACGCCTTCGTCCGGTAATGATGTTGGGTCTCTGTTGGGGGCAGACCAAGCAGGGACCACCGCGCGTTCGTTACTCGGGAGCTGAGCGTGTCAGCCCAAATCCTCATAGAGAAGCATCAGGTGTTCCTTGGTCTTGACGGCGAGCACTTTCTCGCGCTTCGACTCATCCGTGAGATCAATTCGACGGATGTCATCCTCACCTCGAACGATTATCAATTCAGTTCGGTCGAATGCAGGATGATGCTTCACGGCGTACTTGGCTAGACCGAGCCGGATCTTCCCTTGCGCGAACCTGCGAATGAGGAAGAGACTCCGAGGGCTTGAGTGCGAATCAATGCAAACGCGCTAGGCATCTTTCGTCTGCGAGTTATATGAATTGTCGTCGCCCGCCGTTCTCTCGCGGTCCCACGAAGCGAGATCACCCCTCACGAGCTGTCGACCTGAGGTACGTGAGTACCGCTTGCACTCTGCGATGGCCCTCTGTATCAGGAGGAAGGTTGAGTTTCGAAAAGATGCTTCCGATGTGGGTGGATAGGGTCTTCGGGCTTAGGAACAGTTTTTCGGCGATAGCACTGTTCGATCGACCCTCTGCCATCAGCTGCAACACTTCCAGTTCCCGCTCGCTCAGACCCTCGATGGGATCGTCGACGCGGTTGCGCTGTACGAGTCGGCTGACAACCTCGGGATCGAGCACGGTCTCGCCACGCGCGACTCTGTGAAGTGCGTCCGCGATCTCCTCGATATGTGCGACCCGCTCTTTCAATAGATAGCCGACACCGGTCAAGCCCTCCGAGATGAGCTTGAATGCAAAGGTCGTCGAGAGATATTGAGAGAGAAGCAGAACGCCGATCTCGGGATAGCGAGCACGGATCTCACGAGCTGCTTCGAGCCCCTCGTTAGTGTGGGTAGGAGGCATCCGAATGTCTGAGACAACGACAGTTGGTCGATGGCGGTCGACGAGTTCCAGGAGTGATACCGCGTCTTCGGCTTGAGCCATAACCTCGAAGCCCTGATCTACGAGAAGTCGCGACAGTCCCTCGCGGATTAAAGCTGCGTCGTCAGCAACGATGACTTGCAAGGGACCTCCGCCGCTATCCGCGTTCCGCCCGTGGGTGGGTTCTCGATCTCCAGTGTGCCGCCCACGGCTTCGACCCGATCGCGCAACCCCGTGAGGCCCGTCCCTCGCCCGGGATCGACGCCCCCTACGCCGTCATCGATAACCTCCAACCGGAGGAAATCTCCGCTGCGTGACACCATGACGCTGGCGCGCGTTGCCCGCGAATGTTTCGCGACATTCGTTAGCGCCTCGGCGGCCGTGTAATACAAGGCTGCTTCGAGTTCAGGCGCGAAGCGTTCTGACGGTGCATCCACCGTGACAGGAGTAGGCGATCGCTCGGCGAGCTCCTCTAGTGCCGAGTCCAAACCCTCCTCGAGTGCAGCAGGATGCAGCCCTTGAGCGAGGTCCCGAAGCTCCTGGAGTGCGAGGTCAAGGTCGCCTCCACTTTCGTCTAGCAATCGCACGAGCTCGGTGCTGCCTTCGGCGGCGGCAAGAGAAGAAGCGAACTTAAGGTTCAAGGCAAGACCAACCAGACGCTGTTGTGCACCATCATGAAGGTTTCGCTCGATCCTGCGGCCGGCTTCGTCTGAGGCTCGCACGATGCGAGCCCGCGAAGCGGCGACCTCTGCGAGCTGAGCCTTGATGCGCTCTGTCAGTCGCTGATTCTCCAACGCGAGTTGAGTCGCGGACGCCGCTGCCTCGAGCAGTTCTGGTTCGTCCTTCAGAGACAGATCATGAACGATGACGGCGAGAGGGCCCTCTTGGTCATCAACGTGCGTAACCGACTCGGAGGCGACGAGATCTAAGGGAGTCCCATCAGGAGTGATGAATGTCTTGGTATCTCGGGCCCACAAACCCAGCCGCAGCGACGGATCGCCCAGCGTGTTTCGCAAGGCGGCTTCCAGTCGGTCCATGTCCGGGGCACGTCCCAGCTCGATGATGAGTTCGCCGACTCGCCCGCGTCTCGCCCTCAGCCTGAGGAGACCGACGACGAAAAATGCCGGCATCACAAGAAGCGTCGGCATGACGATGTATCGCTGTACCGCCTGGTACTCGGGAAAAGACCGAAACGCGGCAAGGAAGACGTAAGCAGTCGCCGGCAGATTGAAAAGCGCCGGGAGGTAGACAGGAAGCAGGACACGTCTCCGAGGTACCGAGGATTTGAACAATCGCCAGACGAGAACCACGGACGTGAGAAGGACGACCGCAATCGCTATCCGTAGACCGATGTCTCGATTCAACGTCGTTATCAGCTCGGGGTCCGAGCGCGTCAACAGGAGATTCAAACCGGCCGGGCAGTCGGCGCATCCCCAGTCCCGCGGGTCGTAGAAGAAGGTGGCGACGCCCAGGATCAACGAATGGGTGAACGCCCCCGCGACGAGGATCCGTGCTGGAAGAGATCGAAGGCGTCCCTCCGGAAAGGCGAGGACCGTGTAGATGAACAAAGCTTCTGAGAACCGGATCAAGGATCCCACCGTGAACAACAAGGGTTCCCGTGCGCTGAACTCGAGCGAAGGAAAAACGAAGCCGATCCCGATGAGGACGAGAAGCGGCCCGGTTCGGTTCTGTGGCTTGAGCGTCCACGCGACGAACCCCGCCGCCGCGAAAGACCACCCAACGCCGACCGTTTGGAGCCACGTCCAGACATCCGGTGCGGCGACGGCGATCCAGACACCCCAGACCAGGAGCGCCGCGGCCAGCAGCCACTTCAACTGAGGCTTCACTTCGTTCCGTCCAACAGATCCGCCACTGTTTCCCCCGTCAGGTCCGCCTTGCTGATGAACCCTAGTGCAGGGCTCTTCCTCAAGCGCGAGCGGGAAACGGCTCTGCTTGAGATCAGTATCGCCTTGGGTTCCTCCCCGAACGTTTGGGCAAGCCGCTCGACGAGAGCAAAGCCGTCCATCCCCGGCATCACGACATCTACCAGGAGCAGGTCGGGCCGCAGGTCGCGTACTGCCGAGAGGGCCGCCGACGCGTTCGAGGCTTCGCCGAGCACGGCGAATCCTTCACGCGATAGGAGCCTCCGGGCCGTGACACGAAAGCCCCTGTGGTCGTCAACGATCACTATCGAGATCGACATCCCTTAAGCATGGGATTCACTCGACGCGCGGGCATCGGACCTAGACCTGATTCGCGATAGGGCCTCGGTCCGACCAAAGTCAATGGCTCGCTCCGATGTCGTTCGATCCTCGCATCCCTAGCGTTCCCAGCGTGGTTCGTGGCGGACGTCAACAGGAGGTGCGGGCATGAGCAGGAAGATCACGGCGGCTTTGTTACTTGTTTCGTGCGTGACGCTCTCGACGGGGAAGGATGCATCTGCACAGGGGAATCCCCATCGGGAACCATGCGGCACCACCGGCGACTACGGCGTCGAAGACGCGCCCGGGAACGCATTCGACCCGGACCCGTTGCTCGAGAAGCAATGGGCTCTCGACCAGATGGACGTGCATGAGGCCTGGGGTCTTGGGGTAACCGGCAAGCACGTGACGATCGCGCTGGTCGACACCGGCGTAGACCTCACGCATCCGGACCTCGATGGGAACCTCCTCGAGGGCATCGACCTGCATCCTCAGGACGGGGAGTGCCCCGGCGCGCAGGCGAACGAGGTGCCCACCGATGGCCACGGCACATTCAGCGCCGGCTTGCTGGTGGCCGAAGCTGGAAATGGGATCGGGATCGCCGGTGTCGCGCATGATGCGGAGCTGATCCCGATCGAAGCGACCGAGGGATGGGCAACATCGACAACAGGGTTCGGACTGCCCTTCTATCCCGTCGAGGATCCCGACGCCGCCGCGCGCGTCGCCTTGGCGATCGACTATGCCGTCGAGAACAAGGCCGACGTCATCCTGCTGGAAGTTGGTCTGTCCCCCTTGATCGATCCGAGCATCGAGCAGGCAGTGGGGAAAGCGATCGCGCGGGCGTGGGGTGCGGGCGCGGTGATCGTCGCTCCTGCGGTCAACTCATCCGCCGGAACCTGTTTCTATCCTGCGTCTGATCCGCATGTCCTCTGCGCCGCGGCCACGGACCATCAAGGTCGGCCGGCCTACTACTCGGGTCTGCTGGCGTCTCCAACAAACATCAACGCGCTTCGGGCTCCAGGTGGGTTTGGATGGGAGCGCCCAGAGTGGGAACGGTCCGGGCTCGCCAGGTTTTGCAACGACGAGAACATCTGGAGCACGGCCCCGGCCTTCGAAGGTTGGGGTTGCGAGGGCGCGGCGTACGACGCAGCTTCGGGCACGTCTTGGTCTGCCGCACATGTCGCGGGTGTTGCCGCCCTCTTGGCAGGAACCGGCGCGGATAACACCGAGATCCTCGAGTGCCTGACCTCCACTGCCTTCAACCCCGTTACGGAACGGAGAGGCATCTACGACCCGATCTACGGCTACGGCATCGTCGACGCCGACGACGCATTGCAGGCCTGCAACGCCTAAACGCATGTACCAAGTAGTTCTAGGAAGAAACCGAGTAGATGGAGGTGGATCGGATGGTCAAGCATTTCGCATCACTCGTTCTTGCAGTGTGGGTTGTGGCGTTCATGTCGCTGGTCTCGCCGGCCTTGGGTCACCACAGGGATGGACACGGACCGGAGCCAACGCCCACGGCGACGGAATCAGTCGAACCGACACCATCGCCCGAACCGTCGCCCAGCGTCACGGTGCCGCGGGTTCTTCCCTCGTGCCTGATCTACTGGATCGCCCCCTACTACGCTTGCTATGTGTAGCCCGAGCAACGCTCTGAGTGGGCGGTGACAGGTCGAACTGCCGACCTCTCGGGTGTAAACCGTTCTAAATCTGAGCGAACCGCCCGTGAGATGCGCGGGTGGTTCGCTCATTGTTAGGGAGCCAATCAGAACTCACGTTCTTCTTCGCGGAAACTTCCCTGAGGAGGACTTCACCTCCTCGGCATCGACCGGGAGTGAATGCACCCGCACGACGGGTGAGGTCACGAAGTCAAGGCGCGGGAACCAACCCCCGCAAGCGACGACGGCCAGGGGATGCCAAGAGGAACTAGGGCTTTCGGACGCCACTTGCCGCGTCCAATGTTGGGTTTTTGTTGGGGCAATCAATACCTGCGTTGCATCGCGAAAAAAGATGCACCCTGACCTGCGCTTTTGTGGACCAGAGGAGATTCGAACTCCTGACCTCACCCGTGCGAGATATGCGACAGTCGTTTACGGCGATTTCCGGAGATTCACAGATACGCCCGTCTATTCAGATCAGACGGGGTTTCCGACTTCCACGTATAGACGTCTCCAATCAAGGATTAACGGGTGTGATGTTAGGAGTTTGTTAGGAGTCGCGCGTTAGTGAGGTCGCTCGCGATTCGGATCCGCCCATGCGACCTGTCGTCGGTCGTAGCTTACCCGACGAGGTCGTCGAGATGTCTGTAAGGGATCTCGGCCACCTGCTTCCACCGCTCGTCATTGCCGACGACGGCATCTGCGTGGACCACCACGCCAGTGGCGCAGACGATCGCGTCTGGAGTTCGCAGGCCGTAGCGAACGCGTAATCGAGCCGCGTACTCGGCTACCTGGACGTCCATCGGCACCACCCGGCAGATCTCGTAGAGAAGCAGCCGTGCGTGCGCCTCGGCCAGACGATCGTGGGCGCGTAGCGGTCCGGTAAGCAACTCGGTGACCGAAACGACTGACACGGACACATCGACCTCTCCCTCCTCGGCGGCTCGGATGATCGGTTTGGTGAGCATGTGGCGAGGGTCCGACGCCGGGCCTTCGAGGAAGTAGATGCAGGCACTGGTGTCGAGGACAACGTTTCGGTAGGCGGTCAGCTCCACTCGCCGCGCTCGGCCTCCAGATACTCAGTGACGTTCCCGTACACGTCCGAGGTCGAGCCCGCTAGTTCCTCTGCGAGCGACTCCGGTCGCCGAAGAAGCAGAATCCCTCCCTCGACCGGAACGACTAGCAGCCTGGAACCGGGCTCGATGCCCAATCTTCGTATGAGCTCAGCAGGGATGGTCACCTGACCTTTGCTGGAGACTGTCGCGGCCTTCATACGCTTACGATAGGTGATACCAAGCAAAGTAGCAACTAATGCTTGGTACGCGTGGAGGCAAGCGGCGTTGGTACCGCGTTAACGCCCACGAAGAGGAGCGGGCCGACGGACGCCCCCCCTCCCATCCGCTGGGGAAATTACGAGGGGGAGCACCGAGGCCACACCCAGCTGACTGCCCCTGACGGCTAACTTGTCGGTACTCATGAACCTGCTCGAGCGCGACAAAGCGAATGCGGCCCTGGCCGAGAGCTGGGACGAAGCGCGACACGGCGAGGGTCGCTTCGTTCTTGTGTCCGGAGAGGCCGGAATCGGTAAGACCTCGCTCTTGCGTCACTTCGAGGAAACAGCACATCTGAACGCCGCCTGGGGCTACTGCGACAGCTTGTTCACGCCGCGGCCCTTTGCACCTCTGCACGACTTGGCACAGCAGCTTGGCCCCGACATCGTTTCAGCCGTGGGTTCGGGAACCCGGGAGGAGATCTTCTTCTCCGTATTGACGGCAACCGACGACGCAACGCCGCGGCTGTGGATCTTTGAAGACCTCCATTGGGCGGACGAGCCCACACTTGACCTACTGGTCTTCCTCGCACGGCGGATCCACGACCGGCACGTACTCGTGGTCGGCACCTACCGCGACGACGAGGTGGGGCGAACTCATCCACTGAGCGTCGCAATTGGGCGGATCTCGACTGCAGCTCGAGTGCGCGACATCAAGCTCTCGGCGTTGAGCGTCGAAGCTGTGAGCCGATTGCTCGCCGGCAGCGAGTTAGACCCGGAGGCCGTCCATCAGCAGACGGCAGGCAACCCTTTTCTCGTCACCCAAGTAGCGGAGGTAAGTCCAGGGGAAGTGCCTAGGGGAGTCGAAGCGACGACGTCTTCGCGTCTCGCCGCTTTATCCGGTCCGACGCGCGACGCCATCGCGACCGCAGCGTTGTGCGGCAGCCGCATCGAGATTGACGTACTGGGTCGCGTTTGCCGCATTGACGAGGAGCTGCTTGGCGAGCTTTCCTCTTCCGGGCTTGCGCGCCTCGAAGAGGGCCGGCTTGTGTTCCGTCACGAGATTGTTCGCCGAGTGGTGGAACGCTCTCTCGATCCCATCACTAGAAAAGCGCGGCACGCCGCGGTGCTGGAAGCGCTCGAAGCCGAAGGCCACAGGTTCGACCCGTCACGCCTCGCCTATCACGCGGAAGAGGCGAACGATGCGCAGCGAGTGATCCGGTATGCAACCGCCGCAGCAGGAAGCGCGGCAGAATCCGGCGGGCACCGCGATGCAGCAGGCCAGTTCGCGCGCGTTCTTCGGTTCGCTCACACCCTGAGTCCTGAACAACATGCACAGTTCCTTCAGCGTCATGCATACGAGTTGTACATCGCAGACCGCACCGATGAAGCCGGAAGATCATTGGCCGAGGCCATTCGCCTCTGGCGCGAGATCGGCGACGACCTGCGTTTGGGCGATTGCCTTCGACTTGCGTCGCGCATCGCGTGGATGGCAGGTGACCAGAAGAGGGCCGAGACGCTCGCCGACGAAGCGATTGAGCTTCTCGACCCACTTCAACCCGGCCGCGAGTTGGCGTTCGCCTATAGCAACAAGGCACAGCTCCATGTCTTGCGTGCCTCGTATACCGGCGCGGTGGAATGGGGACAACGCGCCGTCGACCTCGCGGAGGAGATCGACGACGCAGAAGTCTTGGTCCACGCGCTGAATACCCGAGGTTCCGCGCGCGCCCAACTGGGGGACCCCCGCGGTTATGCCGATCTCCAACGCGGCCTCGCGCTCGCCCAGCACCACGGCTATCAAGAGCACGTCGGCCGGGCTTACCAGAACCTTGGAGCCGTTGCGCTGTTCGCCCGGCGTTACGACGAGGCGGAGCATTACTTGAAGGCTGGCTACGCCTATTCCACCCGTCGCGAGCTGACTTTCGCTCCCCATCTCGCGGCGTTGCATGCGCGCGGTTTACTCGAGACGGGCCAGTGGGATGCTGCCCTCGAGATCACTTCGGGTCTCTTGCCATCGGCTCAAATCAATCTCTTAGGGCGGGTGTTCGCGTCGGTGGTCGCCGGGCTTGTCCATGCCCGGCGCGGGGAGGCATATCACTCGCTCTTAGATGTCCTCGACCTGGCCACCCCCACGCGAGACGTAGACCGGATCGCGTTTCTGTACGCAGCGCGCGCCGAAGCGGCATGGCTCCAGGGTGACGAAGAGCGCGCACGGAGTGAGGCCGCACAGGGGTACGAGGTCGCCCGCCATTCCGAATCGACCGGCTCCCTCGCTCTAACGGCACTGTGGGTGACACGCGTGGGTGGCGAAGCGCCACCGGTTTCGGACGCCGTGATGGAGATTGCTCCCGTGGGCCACGAACTTGCCGGACGTCTCGAAGAGGCCGGGCAAGCGTGGGCGGACATCGGATGCGTTTACGAGGCGGCTCTGTGTTGGGGACGCGTGGATGATCCGGTGTCGGCGCGCCGCGCTATCGACGCGCTGTTCTCGCTGCAGGCCCGTGCGACCGTGAGGGCGCTGAATCGAACTCGGCGCAAGGAGGGCCTGCCCTACCTCCCCAAGGGCAGCCGCGCGACCACCAGCACGAACCCGGGAGGACTCACAGCGCGTGAGATGGAGATCGTCGACCTCTTGAGAGATGGGCTGCGGAACGCCGAGATCGCGGCCCGGCTGTTCGTCTCTCCTAAGACCGTCGACCACCACGTCTCGTCGATCCTGCGCAAGCTTGGAGTCCGGAACCGGGGAGCAGCGGTGGCTCGGGTACGGGACCTGGCGGGGCCCGAAGCTACCGACTGACGGTCGCCCCTTCGCGCGAAACATCGGTGTTTCTCCCGATGCGCCCCTCTTGACCGGTCCCTAGCGTGTGCGCCAAGGCTTCACTCACCGTGGAGCAACGAGTAAGGGACCGCCATGGCGTTCGATCCGGTGCAGTACAAGGCAACTACCCGGACGCAGTGGGAGGACGCCGCTGAGGCATGGCACGGCTGGGCTTGCCTCCTCGAACGGTGGCTGGGGGAGGCCACCGAGAACATGCTGGACGCGGCTGAGGTCAAGACGGGTAGCCGAGTTCTCGATGTCGCGGCGGGGGCAGGCGGACAGACTCTGGCGGCCGCGCGACGAGTGGGCGACACCGGCCAAGTGGTCGCCACCGACATCTCACCGACGATCCTCACGTACGCGGCCAAGCAGGCGGCGAACGCGGGGCTCTGGAACGTCGAGACGTTCGAAGTAGATGCCGAAGCGATCGACGGAGACGGACTTTCCGGTTTCGACGCGGTCATCTCGCGGCTGGGGCTCGTCTACCTGCCCGACCAGGAGAAGGCACTTCGTGGGATGCACGAAGTTCTTCGAGAAGGCGGCAGGACGGCACACATCGTCTATTCAGCGGCCCACCGGAACGGGTTCTTCTCGATCCCGATATCGATCATCCGCAGACGAGCTCAGCTCCCCCCGCCGCTGCCGGGACAGCCCGGCCCGTTCAGCCTCGGCACCGCCGAGGCTCTGGCGGAGAGGTTCACGACCGCCGGGTTCAGCGACGTGAAGGTCGCGACGCTTCCGGCCCCCCTACGGCTTCCTTCAGCACCTGAGTGCGTCCGTTTCGAGCGCGAATCGTTCGGAGCGCTGCACCAGATGCTCGAGGGGCTCCTCGAATTCGAGCGGGATGAGGTGTGGACGGAGATCGAGATTGCCCTACACGAGTTCGAGACTCCTGATGGATTCGTGGGGCCTTGTGAGCTTCACGTCGTCTCGGCGACGAAGTAACGAGATGAAACGCCTTTTTGAAGCAATCCTCACTAGCCATTACGTGGACGCGCGCTGATCGCCTGGTACTCCGACGGGAGCCGCGAGGCTGCCGCAAGCGCGGCCGCGCACGCAGTCCTGAGGCAGACACTGGGGCGGACATTGGCCGGCTCGCGGTCGCGGGGCGGTGTTGTTGGACTTCTTGCCCAGATCGCGGCCGGGCTGTTCGTTTCCTCTAAGACCGTCGATCACCACGTCTCGTCGATCCTGCGCAAGCTCGGAGTGCGAAACCGTGGAGCGGCAGTAGCTCGGGTATGGGAGTTGGCAGGGACCGAAGCTACCGACTGACCCCACCCCCTTCGCACAGAACATAGGTGTTTCTCCCGATGCGCCGCTTTTTGCCGGTCCCTAGCGTGTGCACCCACAAGTTCGAGACTACTGATGGATTCGTGGGGCGAAGAGAGGAGATCCAGATGAAACTCGTTCAGAAGTCCGACGAAGGGCAGGAGTTGTCATGAGGACCACGATCGAAGACCTGGCGGCAATCCTCGTCCTCGCCGCCGTACCGGGGAGCGCAAGGCCATGACTATGAGACGACGACTGCTTCACGGCGGTTTGGGGCTCGTAGCTGGCACGACGGCGAGGTCCGTGAGGACGAGGAGGACGAGGAGGACGAGGATCATGGCTCACTATCGACTGGCAGCGATGATGTTCATCATCGCTCTGATGACGGGCGTCACGGCACCTGCGGGGGCTATCCCCAACTATGACCCCGCCGTTCCGGGCCAGCCCGAAGTGACCTGTAACGCCAGCTTTATCCCCGACCTGAAGGTCGTCGGCACGCCGATCCCCGTGGGCTACCCCGTGGTGGGCTTCACCGTCGAGATCGATCTGGAACATGCCAAGTTCCACGGCAGCTTCCCTCCCTTCTGCGGGATCTCCGACTTCACGCATCCGCTTCCCAGTTTCGGATGGAACCTCGTCGTGCCCGCGGGGAGCGCCGCCTTTCTTTCCGGGACGGACACACTGCGTCCCCAGCTCGAGCTGGATGCCGCCGGCATCTATCTGGTGCAACTCACTCCTTGCCCGGGCGGCTGTGTCGTTGCGGTGCCGGGGAGAGATCCCGTCTCTATGCCTCCTTTCACCGAGCCCATCGAGCTCAGCGTGACGGCCGTGGATTCGGCGCCACTGGGGCCCGAGACGATGCCCGAGGTGGTGAGTGGCGGCCAGGAGCCGAGGCCGCGGACCGATCTGACCGAGAACAACTGCGGCATCGGGGCGGGGGCGACCAATGCGCAATGGTGGACGGCCGAGAAGATCCACGGCCCGCAGGACTATCGGAAGCTCGAGGGCAGCGTGCTTCGCAGCCGCGTGTCGCGGAAAGACAACCCACTCAACCACGATTCTCAGGACGCCATCTTCGACGTCATCCCGGATCCGGCGTATCGCGATCTGCTGTTCTCTGCCGACCTGTCGCGCAAGGACATCGAGGTCGAATGGGAGCGGTTCCATTTTCCCGAGCGGTATCGGCCAACCGCCGGCGACCGCGTATCGGTGTTCGGGCACTGGATCTACGACTGCGCCCACGCTCACAAGGCTGAGATCCACCCGCCGGTCGGTCTGGCGAGCCACCGGCCTCGGCCGATCCTGATCCCGCGCGAAGTGACGTTCCCCGAGTTCGGCGGACAGCCCGCCGCCACCGACGGCGATGTGTGGGTTCCCGGCATCGTCAGCGACATCTTCTTCAGCGACAGGTCCACCAAGCTCCTGCGCTGCGGCGTCGACACAGGACTGAAGAACGAGCTAGTTGGGTTCGTGGCCAAGTGCCCGCCCGCGCCCAGCATCAAACGCGTGTACGAGTTCAACATCTTCGTCCCGCCCAACCCGCAGATGACGATGCGAGACGCGGGGATCCAGGCGCCGGACGTTCCGCTGTATGTCGAGACGTCGCAGCCACCGGGCGCCACGCCCGCCGACCTCACGTGGACCGAGTGCATCCAGACAGCGACCGACGCGTGCGCCTCGAGTGGCAGCGGGACCACGTACCTTCGCGCCCGCCTCGACCTGACCGAGTTCCCCGCCGGTAAGGCGTACCAGGGGCGGATCGCGGCGGGGTGGGTGCTTCCCTCCAGCGACAACTGGGGGCTCGACCGCTGGAAGCTCCGGCTGAACGCTCTGCGCGTAACCGACGACGGCGACGGCACGTTGCGGGGGGATGGCGACTGGAGGCTTTGGGTCAACACCAACAACGCTTCGAACCGTGGCTTCCACGAGCAGGAGTGGATCAACATCCTGGACTGCAGCGGGTGCATCTCGGCGGGCGGGACTCCATTGTTCGACGGCGTCCATGACTTCGGCGGCGTGCCATGGGAGACGGGGCCGGATTCCGGCGACCGCTCGCTGGGACCGGACCTGCTTCGTTACCCACCTCCGGAAATACCGGCGATCCCAGGCCCGCGGGACTACCGGATCCTGTTCCACAGCACCGGCTTCGAGGCCGACTGGATCACCGATGATGACGCCGGAACGGTGTTCGAGCCCGTGGCGGCGATGACCAGGCAATTTGCTTTGGGCAACACGTGCCAGGGGCAGTCGGAGGCAGGAGGGCTCAGCTACTCGGGATGCGTCAGGTACGTGGCAGAGTTCGAGGTACTCCCCGGCAACCCCTTACCGCGAGTTGTCCTGAGCGCGGGAGCAGCTTCCGTCAGGAACGGCTACGTTCTGTCGCGTTGCAATGCGGTGGACCCCGACGGGACCCACTACCACCCCGAGAAGGTATGCAAGGGGATAGTTGGAGCCCCGATCGATCTCCTCGAAGCGCACCCCTTCGACGACACTCTGGTCCCCGGCACCGGCCCGGTTCGCTTCGTGAACAGTGCAGCCTTCCGCCCCGGGTCGCGAGAGAACTCGCTCACCGAGATGACGATCACCGACCTGTACGAGATCGTCACCAGCAGCGATATCGCCAGCGTCGACGCGATGCTCGAGGACCTGCGGGCGACATGGGATGAGGAATTCACCGATCCGGAGCTGGCAGGCGAGGATGGCATGACGGATCTCAAGATCCTGGAGGTCTCGCTGCCGCGACCTCTTTGGGCGCGGCATTTCGGCGACCTCCGATCGGCACCTCCGAACCCGGGACTGCCGACCGAGAAAGTCACCGGCTCCGGCGTAATCGGCACCCACGAAGCCGAGCTGAGTGGGCTGATGCTTCACTGCGATCTCCGACGGCGCCCGAACCATCTCACAGTCCGATGGGGCGACAACCGATTCGACCTGGACCTGATGATGGACGCGACGTGTAGTGACAGCAGTGGGCGCTCGACGGCGGCGGGCTTCGATACGCACCGGGGCATGGCGGTAGGTCGGTTCAACGGAACTCCGGGCGCGGTCATCACGTGGACGTTCGTGGATAAAGGTGAGCCGGGAGGCTTCGACTCGGCCTCAGTGACGATCCTTACCGGGCGCGGAGGGACGATCCAGCTGCACGCTTCGGGACACGTGCTCCGTGGGAACCTTCAGGCCACGAAGTAGCCTTTGTGGCCGCGCCCACTGCAACATGAACCGCAAACGAATACCCCCCGCAGTGCGGCTGCAACCTACCTGCGGCCGCCCGGGGGGCCACCAAGCAGGACGGTGGGTACCTTGGTCTAGGAAACGGGCAGGGCGACATCGCGCACCAGGGTGGTCTGTCCGTCGACGATCTCCGACGCCGGCAGTGCCGACTTCTTCATGTGGTCGCGTTTCGTTCTTAGTGATCGTAGGCGACGCCCGCGAGCGTGCGAACGTACGTTACATCTGCGATCCACAGCCGGTTCGGCGCCGGCGCGTTGAAGGCGCGCTCGACGAGGTCTCGGGAGCGCTGGCCGGCGTCCTCGTGGGCCACGTCGTGCGGTAGCTCTTGCCCCTGACTGCGCCTCTGATGCCGAGCTGGCGCATGAGGCGCGCCACGGTGCAGCTGGCGACCTTGATGCCGTCGCGGTTGAGCGCGATCCAGATCTTGCGGGCGCCGTAGACGCGGAAGTTCTCGTCCCACACGCGCCAGATCTCGACCTGGAGGTCGCCGTCTCTGAGGGTCCGCATCGACAGGGGCCGGTTCTTCGCTGGGTAGTAGGTGTTGGGGGCGATCGGCAGGACCCTGCAGATCGGCTCGACTCCCCACCTCGTTCTGTGCTCGTCGATGAAATCGATCATCTGTCGGCGGTCGAGCTCCGCCCCGAAGAAAGCCGAAGCAGCCTTGAGGATCTCGTTGGCCCGCTTCAGCTCCTGTTCTCCTTCTCGAGCTTGCGCAAACAATCGCGTTCATCGGTTGTGAGACCGGGACGATGTCCCTCGTCACGCTCGGCCTGCCGTACCCACTTGCGAAGTGTCTCGGCGCTCATCCCTGACTTTGAAGAGATCGAGCGGATCGCAGCCCACTGCGTCTCGTGGTGGTTCTGCTGCTCGAACACGAGCCGCACGCAGTGGTTTTGACACTTGCCCCGTCCAGCACCTCTCTCACGGCTTCGTACCGCTTCTCAACCATCGACAGATCCACCACTGGCACGGCGTCCTCCTCGGCTCGATCGAGCACAAGTGATGACGCAGAAGCGGCTTTGGACGTGGA
>JALZEA010000126.1 GCA_030862265.1 Actinomycetota bacterium
CGACGGAACCTTTGCGTGGGCCGCGGCGTACCAGTGACGTGCGACCCTTCGAGAAAGGATCCGGCATGAAGACGAAGCTGGTGCTTCTTGTGGCGGCTGCGCTGATCCTCGGCGCCTTCTTGGTAGCTCCCGCAAAAGCCGGCGGTGGGCCGCACTGCGAACCGCAGATCACGGACGCGCGCACAAACGTCGTGACGCTCGCCAAGAATTGTTTCTCCCCCACGATCGCACGCGTCGATGTCGGCAATGAGGTGACGTTCGTCAGCAAGGATCCGGTCCCGCACACGATCACGGGCGCGCTCTTCGTGTTCGGCGACATGGACGAGGTTATGCAGGGCGATGAGCGGCAATTCACCTTCGAGGAGGAGGGGATCTACCCGTACGTCTGCATCCTCCACCCGGGCATGGTCGGTGCCATCGTCATCGGTGACGGTGTGGGACCTGGAGGGGTCGTTTCCGAGACCACGACCTATCAGGCGAACCCGGCGGAAGAGGGCACAGCCACCGACGGGGAGACGGCACCGACCTCTGCCAGAGACGACTCGATCTCGTGGTCGGTGGTCCCCGCAGCCCTCGTCGCGCTGGTCACGCTTGCGTTTGTATCGATCGGGCTCCCCAAGCGCGTGCGCGCGGGCGTTGCCCTGACGACTAAGCCCTAGCCGTTTTGTGTAGCTGAGAGTGGGCCACAAGCCCCCTGAGTCACCACAGAACGGTTAGCCGAGGAGTTTCTTGAAGGCCTTCTCGTCGAGGGGCGGTGTACCCAGCGCCAGGGCCTTGTCGTATTTCGTCCCGCCGGGATTGTCGCCGACGACGATGTAATCCGTTTTCTTCGAGACACTCCCAGCGACCTTTCCGCCGCGCTCTTCGATCGCGGCGATGGCTTGATCGCGCGAGAAGTCCTTGAGCGTGCCCGTCACGACGAAGGTCTGGCCGGTCAGAGGCCCTTCTTTCTTCGCTGCAGGTGGCTTTGGCTCCACCCCCGCCTCAAGCAATCGGTCGATAACCTCGCTGTTGCGCGGCTCGCCGAAGTAGGTCGCGATCCCTTCCGCCACGACAGGCCCAATGTCTTCGAGGGCCTCGAGCTCGGCGGCGGTCATCTTCCTCAGCTTGTCGAGAGCTCCCACCTCCCGCGCGATCGCGAACGCGGTCGCTCCTCCGACGTGCGGGATTCCAAGGGCAATGAGGAAGTTGCCTAGCGACCTGGTCTTCGAGCTCTCGATGGCTTTCATGAGGTTGTCGATCGATTTCTCGCCCCAGCCTTCGAGCTCCGCCAACTGCTCGCGCTTTAGGTGATAGATGTCGGCGACGTCGTTCAGCCAGCCTTTCTCGATCAAGGTGATGATCGTCTGGTAGCCGAGACCCTCGATGTCCATGCCGCCCCGTCCCGCGAAATGGAAGATGCGCTCCCTTCGTTGTGACGGGCACCCGAAGCTGTTCGGGCAGCGTGTCGCCGCCTCACCCTCGGCCCGGACCAGTTCGGTCCCACACGATGGGCATTTCTTCGGCATCTTCCACGCTTTGAGGCCCTTGGGGCGCTTGGAGAAGACGGGACCGACGACCTCGGGGATGACGTCGCCGGCACGTCGCACGGTGACGGTATCCCCGGGGCGCACGTCCTTGCGCGCGACCTCGTCTTCGTTGTGAAGGGTTGCGGTCGTGATGTTCACGCCCCCGACAAACACCGTTTCGAGCTTCGCGAACGGGGTCACGACGCCGGTGCGTCCGACCGACGGAAAGATGTTCTCGAGGAGTGTCGTGCGCTCCTCGGGTGGGAACTTGTAGGCGATCGCCCAGCGAGGGGCCTTGGAAGTAGAACCGAGCTCTTCCTGTTGCGCGATGGGGTCGACCTTCACGACGACGCCGTCGATGTCGTAAGGGACGTCGTGACGATGCTCCTCCCAATGGGCGCAGAACCCATAGACCTCCTCGAGGTCGGCGAGCTGTCGGCTCTCGGGATTCGTGCGTAGACCGAGGTCTCGTATCGTCTGCAGAGCGTCCCAGTGCGATGTGAACCTGACACCCTCCGCGTATCCGACCCCGTGACAGATCAACGACAGGGAGCGATCCGCCGTGACGCTGGGATCCTTCTGTCGTAGTGAACCCGCCGCGGCGTTGCGGGGGTTGGCGAACGTCTTGCCGCCGGCCTCGCCGAGGCGAGCATTAAGTTTCTCGAAGTCGTCGGTACGCATGTAGACCTCGCCCCGCACTTCGATGACCTTGGGGGCCTTACCGCGCAACTTCAACGGCACAGCCCGGATGGTCTTGAGGTTCCCGGTGATGTCTTCACCCTCGTGACCGTCGCCGCGAGTTGCGCCTTTGACGAGCGCACCACCTTCGTAGATGAGGCTGACCGCGACCCCGTCCATCTTGAGCTCGGTGACATAAGGCCCGGCCTTGCCTACTCCGCGCTCGACCCGGGCCCCCCACGCCTGCAGCTCTTCGAGAGAGAAGCAGTTGTCGAGCGACATCATCGGGGAGCGGTGGCGAACGGGTGCGAACAGATCGCTCGGGGGGGCTCCGATCCTCTGCGTGGGTGAGTCGGGAGTTACGAGGTCGGGGAACTCGCTCTCGAGATCCATGAGCTCGGCCACCAGCGCGTCGTATTCGGCGTCGGCGACCTCGGGATCGTCGAGGACGTGATAACGGTAGGAGTGGTAGTCGATCTCCTCGCGCAGCTTCTTGACGTGTGTCTTGGCCTGGGCCTTGGTGAGCTTCGCCACGCCGCTATCCTCCACGCCGCGCGAGCAACATGATGCGCCTGCGCGTGTAGATCCAGTCGTCTTCTTCTCGAACCCAACGCATCCCCGTTTCCGCCCCGCGCTCGGCCACGAAACGGCGGACCGCCCTGACACGATCCTCCGGGAACTCGTCGTGGCGCATCCAGTGCGAGAGCCGGTCCTCGGACTCGACGATCTCTTCGTCTTCGATCTCGAGCCCGGCCGCGGTCATCATGATCCGAAACGCCGACGGGGGCCGGCACCCCGCGTGGGAGGGATCACGCAACCGATCCAGCTCGTTCATCGCGGCCGCTTCCTCGGCCCGCTCCGTCGCGACCTGATCGACTATCAACACTCGGCCGTCATCCCGGCACACCCGGCGCATCTCTTTAAGGACCGGAACGGGCTCACGGATGTGATGCAGCGCCTGCGCGCTACAGACCAGGTCTATCGATCTCGATCGCAGAGGGATCGCTGCCCCGTCGGCGACGACTGCTTCCATATCGGGATGGCGCGCGACGGCCTGCGCGAGCATCGCAGGAGTGAGATCGACGGCGATCAGACGCCCCGCGAACCTCTCGAACAGAGCCAGGAAGTTGCCGGTGCCGGCTCCCACCTCCGCCACGGTTGCCCCGGGTGGCACCAGTGAGAAACCGAGCACGTCCATGTGATCGAACCGCCCGGCAGTCCGCTCCGCGAACGTCGGGGCGGCGCGTTCGAACTCTTGTTGGGTGACGGACCGCTCGCGACGATCGCTCAGTTAGCCAGCCACCTCGGGGCTTTGAGGAGCAACTCCACGTTGCGATGGCGGGGCAAGCCGATCTTGGTCAAGTCCTTCTGCGGGTCGTAGAAGAGAACCTCTTGGCCGAATGACGCCAACCAATCCTCATTGACGTCGCGGTCTGCACCCCCAAGAAGGCGTTCGGATGTTGGATCGTCGATCGCCCAGTCGATGTTTCGCGGGTTCGGTGCGATGTCGGCGTTGAAGACAACGGCGAAGATCGACAACGTGCCGTCGTGGTTGTTCGCGATCTCGACGGTACGGCTCTGGGTGGGGTAATCCGCGATCGCCGAAGTATTCACTTCCCAGTACGTTGTTCCTAGTTCCTTGTTGCGCCGTGGCCAGATCTTGTTCTGATGCGTGTGGCCGTTCGCGTTGACGATCACATTGGGAAAGCGGAGGAGCAGGTTCTTCAAAGCAGCGGCAGTGTGAGCCCCCATCGTCTCGTCGTTGCGCATGGACACGAGAGGATGGTGCGCGTAGACGACGATCAGCCGGTTGCGGCCATCCGGATTCCGAACCTTCTTGCCATCGGCATCGAAATAGACCTTCGAATTGGCGATCAGGTCGCGCTCAAGCCACTGGAATTGGGGATCGTCGATATTGCCGGTCTCGAGCCCCTCGTCGGGGTTCGAGTCGAGGCCGATGAAGTGGAAGCGCCCCTGATCCCACGAATAACAGAGCCGTTCGAGAGGCTCCCCGCTCTCGTCCGCGCAGCGTCGCTCGTCGTAGCCGTGACCCTTGGGAAGACCCGTTGTCTTGAAATGCTCTTGCGCCCACTCCTCGCGATCGATGAACATCCGGCGGCGGTCGTCTGCGGGAACGGGTCGAGAGTAGCCAGGGTTCGTGAAGATGCTCTGATAGAACCCGGGATCGCCTACCCCTCCTCCACACGCGCGCTGCTGATCCTCGGGGCTCAAACCCTCCTGGATCTTGCTGTGGCCTTGGTTGTATTCGTTGATGAACTCGTTCCATCCGGGCGAGTTCGGCGCGGTGCCCTGGATCTTGAGGTCGTGATTTCCAGGCAACGTGTACCACGGCAACCGCCTACCGTCCGGCCTAAATCCGTGAGCCCAGAAAGGTTCGTTGGCGATATCGAGGATCCGCTCACCCTCCAGCGGTGACGGCACCGGGTTCGGCTCGTTCGGCGCGCCGCGAGGATCCTCGCGCTGCACCCCGTCGTAGCCATCGGCTCCCGAGACGACCGCGTCGTCCTTACCGGAATCGGGGTCGACGAGCTGGCCGCCGTCGAAGATGTCGATGATCCAGCGGATCTCGTTGTATTGCATGTTGTCGGCGAGGTCACCGAGCCCGATCGCGAACTCGAACTCCTCGTTCAGGATCGGCCCGCCTCGTTCCGCGATCTTGCTGGCGGCACGAACGTGCGCGTTAATCAACTGCGAAACCATCGTCTCGTGGGGCCGGAACGCCGAGGTCCCCGGATGCTCCTCGCACTTGTCGGCCCATTCGGCGCGCGCAGGAGCTTCCTCGTCGGCGAGCTGCACGTCGGCGATCGTCAGGAAGGAGAGCATCTCGGTGCGACGCTCGGTTCGACCCGCCTTCGCCTTCTGCAGGCGTTCGCGCAGCACGATCGGATGCCGGGGTCCACAGCGCAGAGCCATCCCGGCTTCGAGCGACTTGTCGTCGAAGGCAATCGTGCCGTCGAGGGTGGTGAGGCCGCAACTCTTGGGACCGGCGTGGGCCGCCGGGGCCGCAGTCGGAGCCGCTGCCAGCGCCGCTGCGCCAAGCGATACCGCGATCGCGACGGCAACGGCACTGCGGCGACGCGGACGGTATCCCATAAGGAAAACGCTACCAGTCGCTTGTTGCTGAGGAGAGTGAAAGCTAGGCAGCGGCGGTTGCGGGAACCGTGGCAGAGATGATGCCGCCGCCGACGAGCTCGTCTGGATTCGATATCGAATAAAGCGCGACCGACTGGCCGGGGGCCACGGCTTCGAGGGGGTCATCGAATATGACCTCGAAGGCCGTGTCGTCACCTCGGAACGTGGCGGGCGCCACTTCCCCGTGGGCGCGGTGCTGGACGAGGACGCGATCTCCAGGCTCGAGAGGCTCAGCCACGAAGCAGCCTTCAACCGCCCTCAGCTCACGGCAGGCAAGTTCTGTCCGAGCCCCGACCGTGACGGTGTTGCTTGCCGTGTCGACACTAGTTACGAAGACGGGCTCGCCGAGCGCGATGCCCAGCCCCTTGCGCTGACCGACTGTGTAACGCGCCGCGCCGCGGTGCTCGCCGACGACATCACCGGCCGAGTTCACGAGGGGGCCGGGCGCATCTGCACCCTCGACGTTGTCGGCGAGGTACGCGCCGACGTCGCCACCTCGCACGAAGCAGATCTCCTGTGAGTCCGGCTTGCGCGCGGTCACCAACTCGAGCTCAGCCGCGACCTCCCGCGTTTGCGTCTTGTTCATCTCGCCTATCGGGAACCGCACGTGTTCAAGTTCGTCTTGCGTGAGCATCCACAGCACGTAGGACTGGTCCTTGTTGGTATCCCTGCCACGAAGCAGGCGATAGCGATCGCGCGCGCGTCGGACTCTCGCGTAATGGCCGGTCGCGAGCACGTCGGCGCCTAACGCCCGAGCGCGTTCAAGCAGCATGTCGAACTTGATCCACTGGTTGCATCGAATGCACGGGTTCGGCGTCAGGCCCGCCCGATATGTGTCGTGGAAGTCGCGGACGACGGTGCGCTCGAAATCCTCCGCCATGTTGAAGACGTAGAAGGGAATGTCGAGCTTGGCCGCAACGCGGCGCGCGTCGTCGGCCGCCCCGACGTTGCAACACCCGGAATTGGTGTTGATCTCCTCTCCCCGCCACAGCTTCAACATCACGCCGGTGACGTCATAGCCGTCGTCCTTGAGGAGCGCGGCCGTAACAGAGGAATCGACGCCTCCGGACATCGCAACGACCGCCTTCCGTGCCATCACGCCACCTTCCGGGCGCGCTCGACGACGTCGGGCAATGCTTCTAGGGCCGCGGAAACGTCGCCCTCGGTCGACGCGCGCCCCAGGGAGAAGCGGATGCTGCCGTCGGCCGTCTCGGGATCGAGACCGAGTGCCAGTAAGACGTGCGATGGATCGAGCGCTCCCGACTGGCAGGCAGAGCCTGTCGAGACGGCGACGCCGGCCTGATCCAACAGGAGCAACAAGGTCTCGCCGCGCGAGCCGGGGATCGACACGTTCAGATTCCCGGCGATGCGGTCTTCGAGGCCACCGTTGACGATGACATCGGGCACGATCGTTCGGATCCCGGCCAGGAGCTCGTCTCGCATCTTCGCCAGTCGGTCGGTCTTCTCGTAGACCTCCTTGGCGGCCAGCTCGGCGGCTACGCCGAAGCCCACGATGCCCGCGACGTTCAGCGTCCCGGAACGCAGTCCGCGCTCGTGGCCACCGCCGTGGATCAACGCGTCCACGGGCACACCGGCTTTGACGAATAAAGCCCCAACGCCCTTCGGTCCACCGAGCTTGTGAGCCGAAAACGCCGCGAGATCGACGTCCCAACGATGAACGTCGACGGGAATGTTGCCGAGCGCCTGAACCGCGTCGGTGTGCACGAGCGCGTTCTTGCTTGCAGCTTTGACCGCGGCGGTGATCGCCTCCAGGTCCTGGATCGTCCCGATCTCGTTGTTCACGGCCATGACCGACACGAGGATCGTCGTGGGCCTGACGGCGCCTCCCACCGCGGCAGGATCGAGGATGCCGTCTTGGTTCACCGGGACCTGCGTAACCTCGAGGCCGCTGTGCTCGAGCCACTCGAGGCTCTCCAGTACCGCGTGATGCTCGAAATTCGAGGACACGACGTGGTTGCCGTTCCCCCGCAGCTTCGCAGCCGCGCCCTTGAGCCCGAGGTTGTCGGCTTCGGTGCCGCCGCCCGTGAACACGACCTCGGCGGGGCTCGCTCCCACGGCGGCGGCGACCTTGTCGCGGGCGACCTCTACGAGCTCGCGCGCGGCTCGGCCATAGGCGTGGACCGACGACGGGTTCCCGAAATCCTGCCGATAGACGGCCGTCATCGCCTCGGCGACCTCAGGCAGGACCGGGGTGGTGGCGGCGTGATCGAGATAGTGCATGGCTACAGGATAAAGAGAAGAGGGAGGGGGCCTACACCCCTCCCTCTTCTAGGGCCGCCGGGGAGGCGGCCAGCGCGCTGGACTCGCTCAGCGCGTGACCCTGAAAAGATCGCCTTTCTCGACATCTCCATATTCCTGCTCGAGTTCTGAGTGACAGGGGAGATCAGCCGTGTGCTTGTGGGCGTAAGCCGTGACGTCGGCGAAACCGGTCGGGGCGTCGCGGCGCAGGAGCACGTTCACTACGGCCTTTCCGTCGGCGTTCGTCACTGCGCCTCCGACGAGATTCACATCACCGAGATCAACGTCCACCGCGACTTCCGCACCTTCAACGGGACCGACGACCTCGCCGTGCAGAACCCGTGTGACCTTCACAGGGAATTCGGCCTTCTCGCCGAGCCGATAGACGTCTTCGATTACGCGTACCTGGACGCCGAACGTCCTCGTCGCCTGCGAGTCATGCGGTTTCTGACAAGCCGAATCCGACGCACTCGCGACTGGTGACAACAGCGATCCTGCGAAGAACAAACCGGCAACCGTTACCTTGAAGCTTCTGGCCGCGAACATGATTTTGTCCTTTCCCGGAGTAGCGCCCGTGCCACCCCATCTCGATACAGCCGCTCTTGCATCACAAGGTTGACGCGCGCGGATAAACATGGCTGTTAGTTGCAAAACAGTTCCGAGGTCTGCTACTCGATGCGCGACGGATGAAGGAGCGCCGATAAAGAGAAGAGGGAGGGGGCCTACACCCCTCCCTCTTCTAGGGCCGCCGGGGAGGCGGCCAGCGCGCTGGACTCGCTCAGCGCGGGACCTGAAAGTGCCTCTACTACTTGCGGGCTTTGGCAGCGACGATCGACTTGCCGAACGTGTCCGCCGAGGAGGGATCCGAACCTTGCTCGTAGACCTCGATCGAGTCGACTACCCCGTCGTTGTCGCTGTCGAAGTCGAACGACGGAGAGATCGCCACGAAGCCCACGGACACGATCACGCCTGCCACTGCTGCCCGCCACCTCGCTTTCGTCTCCATCGCTCTGCCTTCCTGTCTTGGAGTGGCTCTGTGCCACTCTCACCTCGATACAGCTACTTCTGCCTCTTAGGTTTACTCACATCCCTAGGCGCGACTGTTAGGTGCACAACAGTTCCGGGGTTGGTTACAAAACGTGAAAAGGCCGGCCTTTGCCGTCGAACGTGATCACACCGATCGAGTTGCCGTAGGACTCCGCGATGACGAATTCCTCGACGAACCCCCACCGTCCTCTCAGGCTTTCGGGTCCCCAGCCGGTGTGTGCCTGACTCGGCAAGCCTCCGAGCAGTAAGCCGCTGATAGCGATCAAGACAACGATGTAGCGCCGCATCCCTGCCTCCGTGGCTCATGGGCGCCCGCGCGCCGTTGTGGGATACAGCCGAGAGAGCACGAACAGGTTTACCGCAGGGCGGCGGAGAAATCGCCGAGCGGAGCGGGCCTGCCTAGCCCTCCGAAGCGCGGGGTCGGGCGCCCACAGCTAGAGCCACCTGGGTGAGATCGGCGTGGAGGGCCGCAAAGCCCTCGCTCATCTCGGCCCGCAACGAGGTGTCCCCGTCTCGCATCTCGGCTCGCAACGAAGTGTCCCCGTCTCGCATCTCGGCTCGCAAGGAGCCGATCTCGGCCCGAAACTCGACTCTTGTCACGTAGTTCGATGCGATGTGATCAAGCTTCGTTTCGATCTGATTTAGGCGCGACCAGAACAGGGCGCCCAAAGCCGCCGGTACTACCGCCATATAGGTCGCTACCAGGATTTCGAACGTAGTCACAGATTCATCCTAGAGACTTCCGCTAGGAAGAGAAGTGACGAGAGTCATAGATTCGTGAATTCATTGCTCTGTGAGGCGGCGTTCGAGGTCGGCGATGTCGTCGTCGAGTGAGTCGGCGGCTCCAGCGCGACGCCGCTTCTCGAATTCCTTCATGCGTTTCGGGTAGCCGATCACCTGGGCGTCGTACACCGGGAAGCCGCGACGCTCACAGAACGACACCGCGTCGGCAGGCTCTCTGACCGGCCCGCGGATGTGCTCGCCGTTGCGATCGACGAGTAGTAGCGTCGTTGGATTCGTCGGGGTCTGCGGCTCGATGTAGCCCTCGATACCCTTGCGCGTGGACGCCCAGGTGGCGAGCTCGACGAACGCCGGATTGTTCTTGCCTGCGAAGAAGCCTCTGATGCGATCGCCGAGCCCCACTACGTTGTCTAGCCTTTGCGCTTCTTGATCTCTTCGACGAGGGCCGGTAAGACCTTCAGGGCGTCCCCCACTACACCGAGGTCGGCGATCGAGAAGATCGGCGCTTCCTCGTCCTTGTTGATCGCGATGATCTTCTTGGAGCCCTTCATTCCCACCATGTGCTGGGTCGCGCCGGAGATACCGATGGCGATGTAGACGCCGGGTTTGACAGTGATACCCGTCTGACCGATCTGCATCGAGTACGGCACCCAGCCCGCGTCGACGACGGCACGGGTCGCGCCGACCGCGGCGTTACCGATCGCCTCGGCGAGCTCCTCGAGGAGCTTGAAGTTGCCCGGCTCCTGGAGGCCGCGGCCCCCCGAGATGACGACCGGTGCGGCATCGAGCTTCGGGCCGGCCGCCTGCTCTTCATGGCGTTCGACACGCTTGGCCTTCTTCGCCTCTTCGGGAACCGAGACCGAGACTTGTTCGACGTTGGCGGAACCGCCGTCGGCCGGAGACGGCTCGAACGACTTCGGGCGCACGAGGACGAGTGCCGGCGAGCCTTCGAGGTCGACGTCGACGAACTGCGTACCTCCGAAGATCGAGGTGCGCGCCTTGTCGGTCGACAGAACGTCGGTCGCGTTACCCATGAGGGTGACGCTCAAGCGGCCCGACAAACGACCAGCGATGTCGCGCGAGTCGTAGTTGTTGGCAAACAGGATCATCTCGGGGCTGTGCTGACCGGCCAGCTCCGCCAGCGTGTGAGCGGCGGGCTGCGCGATGAAGTCGGCGTAGGCTTCGTCGTCGCTCGCGTAGACGGTCTTGGCGCCGTACTCACCCAATTTGCCCGCCGCTTCACTCGCACCGGGCCCAAGCGCGACGGCGGCGACTTCGGGATCGAGTTCGCGCGCTTTAGTCAGAATCTCCAGCGCCGTCGGATCGACGTTCCCGTCGTGCACCTCTGCGTAGACCCAGATCTTCGCCACCTAGATCACCTTCGCTTCTTTGAGGAAGTCCGCGATCTTCGCGGCCCCCGTGCCGTCGTCCTCGAAGACCTCGCCGGCCTTGCGCTCTTCGGCAGGAGAGATCTCAGCTACTTTCTGCTTGATCGCGACATCGTCATCCGCGAGACCCAGGTCGGAGAGCGACAACTCCTCGACCGGCTTCTTCTTCGCCGCCATGATCCCCTTGAAACTCGCGTAGCGCGGCTCGTTGACACCGGCGGTCACTGTTATCAGCGCCGGGAGCGGGCACTCGACGACGTGGTAGCCGTCGGGGGTCTGACGATCGACCTTCAGATTGCCTTCGGCCGATTCGACCTTCTTCACGAACGTCACCTGCGGGATCTCGAGCAACTCCGCGAGCGTCGAGGCCATGGTGCCGGTGTACCCATCCGTCGACTCGACGCCTGCGATCACGAGATCGAACTCGTTGCGTTTGATCGCCGCGGCCAAGACGCGCGCGGTCACGAGAGCGTCGGCCCCTTTCAACTGATCGTCGCTGACGAGCACACCTTTGTCGGCCCCCATCGAGAGGCCGCGGCGCACCGCCTCCATCGCCTGGGTTGGCCCCATCGACACGAGCGTTACCTCGCCGCTGCCGGCGGTCTCTTTGAGTTGCAGTCCCGCCTCGACGCCAAACTCGTCACCCGGGTCGAGAACGCCTTGCACCCCTTCACGCTTGAGCGTGTCCCCGTCCATCTCGGGCGGCACGTTCGGATCCGGGATGTGCTTCACGCACACCGCGATATTCACGCTGACCTCCTAAGAAATGTGGCTTGCCCGCTGGTAGTACCCAGCTGCTTGCAATAGCAAGCACCCTACCAACCAGCTACGGCACATCATCGCGTGGAGACAGGACGCAGAACTCGTTGCCTTCCGGGTCGGCCATCACGACCCACGTCACGTCCTTCTGACCGATGTCGGCGCGTGTCGCGCCCATGGATTCAAGGCGCGCGACCTCGTCCTCGGTACTGGAATCCGGGATCAGATCGAGATGGACTCGGTTCTTCACGACCTTCTCGTCCGGTGCTCTGTAGAACAAGATGTTCCAGGTCGAATCCATCCTGCCCTTCCCCGTCACTGCGAACTCGTTGTCGTCCTCGAACACGACCTCGAGATCGAGGGCTTCCTTCCACCACGCGCCCAGCTTGTGCGGGTCGTGCGAGTCGATCGTCAACCACCCGATCTTTAAACCAACGGTCATGAACTCTCCCTTTAACGTCCGACGAACTTCGCTTTGCCCGGCCCTTCCTCGATGAAGCTCTCCATCCCGATCTTCTGGTCCTCGGTCGCGAACAGCGCCGCGAACGCCTGACGTTCGATGAGCAAACCGGAGGTCTTGTCGACCTCGAAGCCGTTCTGGATGACCTGCTTCGCGGCCATCAAGGCAACGGTGGGCCCGGTCGCGAACCTCTCTGCGATCGCGACTGATCGGTTGTAGACATCAGTGGCCGCCACGACTTCGTTGACGAGACCGATCTTTAACGCTTCGTCGGCCGACACGAACCGACCCGTATAGATGATCTCTTTCGCCCGAGCGAGCCCGACGATGCGCGGCAGGCGTTGGGTGCCGCCCGCTCCCGGGATGACACCCAACAGGATCTCGGGCTGACCCAGTTGCGAGTCGGTCGCACAGATGCGCATGTCGCACGCGAGCGCCAGTTCGCATCCACCTCCCAGGGCGAAACCGTTGATCGCCGCGATCGTGATCTGAGGCAGATCCTCAAGCCGCTTGAAAACATCCTGGAACTCACCGATCCAGCGAAACATCGTCACCGCGTCCAACTCGCCCATCTCTTTGATGTCGGCGCCAGCGGCGAATACCTTCTCGCCGCCCCACAGAACGACGGCGCGTACGTCTTCGTTGGCGCGGATCGAGTCGATCGCCTCGCCCAGTTCCCGCGCGACTTGTCCGTTCAACGGATTGAGTTTCGGTCGATCGAGTCGGATGGTGGCGACGCCCGACCCTGCGATGTCAAGCTTCACGTACTCGCCCACGGCGCCTCCCTCGTAATGAGTGATGATCCGTGGAGCCTAAGATGAGCGTGATGTCGTTGGATTTCCACGACCGCCTGTCGGCCGCGCTCGATTCCCATAAGCCTCAGCGCGTAACGCAGGCCGGTGCGCGAGACGCGGCCGTTCTCATCCCGATCGTGGCGGAACCCGCACCAACGTTGCTCTTCACGGTGCGCACCGAGACCTTGCGGAGTCACCAAGGTCAGATCTCGTTCCCCGGCGGCTCGATCGATGCCACCGACGACGGTCCCGTCGCGGCCGCGCTCCGCGAGACGCAGGAGGAGATCGGCCTCGCGCCGGATGCGGTCGAGGTCCTCGGCGAACTGGACACGTTCCCCACCTATGTGAGCGGTTACGTCGTCACGCCCGTCGTGGGATGGCTCGCGGCGGCGCCGCACCTTGAGCCGAACCCCTCCGAAGTCGCGGAAGTCCTCGCGGTACCGATCGACGCGCTCACCGAGGACATCCGGTCCGAGCCCGGCTTCAATCACTCCGGCCAGACGTTCCCGACCGAGGCGTGGATCTGGGAGGACCGCGTGATCTGGGGCGTCACCGCGCGCATCCTTAGATCGTTCCTCGATCTCTTGGGCCACGCGGGCCTCACGGCGGCGCCGGGTCCGACGACATCGTGGACGGGATGGCCCGTGCCCGAGGGTCGGGTGTCGTGACCGGCTTCCTCGCGCAGGTGCCGAGCCCCCTTCCCAGCTCGTTGCGACCCCCTCCCGCAGATGCATTTCAGACGGCGGGAGCGGTAATCGCGATCGTGTTAGCGCTCGCCGCCGCCATACTGGGATATCGCATCATCCGAGGGGGACGAGGACTGTGACGCGACGTTTCGTAGCCATCATCGCCATCGGGACGCTGCTCGGCGCGTGCTCGAGTCCGGACGCGACCGACGTCGGCGCGCGCTCTCGACTCGGACCGGCCGAAGGTTCCGAAGCCAAGGAGACCGACAAGAAACCGAAGGGGGCGCTCAAGAAAGCAGAGCGCATCGCGAAGAAGGCGGGCGTGCCGGGTGGGTCGGCTCAGGGTGGCTCGAAAGCGGTCGGGCGCCCACCGGCTGGTGGTGGAGGCGGCGCGTCGAGCGAGATCGATCCATCCCTAGCCCGGCGATCCGCGGTCGTGGAGGATGCCGCCTCCGACGCGACCAAGCAGGGCGTCACGCCGGATTTCGCCGAGATCGTGCGGGCGACGATCCAGGGGATCGGCGAAGACTTCAGGATGATCCTGCGCGTGAACGGGACGGTGCCGGACGACGTACCGGATGACAAGACCCACTGGATCATCGCGTTCGGGCTAACGGGGACGAACGAGGACGAGGGCTATTCCTTCGGGGCGCAGCTCACGCAAGAAGGGTGGCAGGCCTACGCGGGTGGAGCCGAAGGCGGCGAAGGATTCCCCGGCACGTTCCTGACCGAAGGCGACGAGATCATCATGACGGTCCCGTGGAGCTACATCCGGGGGCCGCGCGAGTTCGAGTGGTACGCCGCGTCCAATTGGTTCCGCTCACTGGCGAACCAGACGCACTACTCGGTCGACCTCGCTCCGAACAAAGACCTCGCCAAGTTCCCGAACTAAACGTCGGCCTAGCGTTCCGGTTCCGATCGTTCTTTCGTAATTGACGACGCTGAGCGACGCTAATCCCGCAACGAATCACTTCTTTCGCAAGAAAAACCCTGAGCGGTCCCGATTTGTCAAAGAACGATCAGAACATCGGGGGTTCGGTGTAGATGCCCCACTCCTGTTTCAGGGCCTCAACCATCTCGCCAAGGGTCACGTAAGCCTTCGCCGCCTCGACAAGAACCGGAACCGAGTTCACCTTCTCGTCATGCGCCATGTCGCGTAACGCCTGGATCGCATCCTCGGCCTTTGCCGCGTCGCGATTGGCGCGCACCTCGGCGACGGCCTTGTTCTGCTTCTCTTCGATCTCCGCGGTGATGAGGAGTACTTCGGGCATCTCCTGAACCGTCTTCGTGAAGCGGTTGATGCCGACGATGACCTTCTTGCCCTGCTCGAGCAACTGCTGGTAACGGAACGCCGCGTCGGCCATCTCCCTCTGGAAGTAGCCCTCCTCGATACCGCGCAGCATCCCGTCGAGCATCGAACCGTCTCCGAGCTCGTCGATCTTGGCGAAATACGCCTCGGCTTCCTCCTCGATGCGATCGGTGAGAGCTTCGACGAAGTACGACCCGCCAAGGGGGTCTATGACGTTGGTGACCCCGGTCTCGTAGGCGATCACCTGCTGGGTCCGGAGCGCGATCTCGACAGCCTCATCACTCGGCAGCGCGAGAACCTCGTCGAGCGAGTTGGTGTGCAAACTCTGCGTCCCACCCATCGCCGCGGCCAGGGCCTCCGTCGCCGTGCGCACGACGTTGTTGTAGGGCTGTTGCGCGGTGAGTGAGACGCCCGCCGTCTGCGTGTGGAACTTGAGCATCCACGAACGCTCCTTCTTGGCGCCGTAGCGATCCTTCATCCAGCGTGCCCAGATGCGCCGGGCGGCGCGGAACTTGGCGATCTCCTCGAAGAAGTCGATGTGGCTGTTGAAAAAGAACGACAGTCCCGGCGCGAAATCGTCGACGTCGAGGCCCCGACGCTGCCCGAGTTCGACATGCGCGAATCCGCTCGCCACGGTGAACGCCAGTTCCTGTGCCGCTGTGGAGCCGGCTTCGCGTATGTGATAGCCGGAAATCGAGAGCGGGTGGTACTTCGGGACCTTTTCCGCGCAGTACTCCATCATGTCGGCCGTCAGACGAAGGTGCGGCTGCGGAGGGAAGAGCCATTCCTTCTGGGCGATGTACTCCTTGAGGATGTCGGTTTGACAGGTGCCGTCGAGCTTCGTCTGGTCGGCACCCTGCTTCTCGGCCGCGGCGAGATACATCGCGAAGAGCATGGGCGCTGGACCCGAGATCGTCATCGAGGTCGTCACCGTCTCGAGGTCGAGTCCGTCGAACAGGATCTCCATGTCGGCGAGGGAATCGACGGCGACGCCGCAGCGCCCGACCTCGCCTTCGGAATGTGGATCGTCGGAATCGCGACCCATCAGGGTCGGCATGTCGAACGCCACCGACAGCCCGGTCTGGCCGTGGCTTACGAGGAAGTGGAACCGCTTATTCGTCTGAGCCGGCGAACCGAAGCCGGCGAATTGACGCATCGTCCACAGCCGACCGCGATAGCCCGACGGATAGATGCCGCGCGTGAAGGGATACTCACCGGGGTAGCCGATCTCATCGGGTACGCCATCCGCAGGCGCGTACAGCGGATCAAGCGCAGCGCTCGAGAGGGTGTCGAAGTCGGCATCGTCGCGCAGCTTGGCCTTCTCGAAGGCTTCCTGCCAGCGCCTTTGCCGCTCGTCGGTCATGAACCGAGTCTAAGTTCTAGCATCGGAGACACAGACGACTGACCCGTTGGAGGAAACGATGAGCCCAAAGAAGCCCACGCGAACACCCGCCAAGACCACTAAGAAGAAGTCAACGGGATTCACCGCTGCAGAACGGGCCGCGATGAGAGAGACCGCCCGAGAGCGGAAGTTAGCGGGCAACAAGGCGGCCGAGGAAAAAGCCGCGCTCGAGGCGATCGCCGCGATGCCGAAACCGGATCGCGCCATAGCTGAGCGGATCCATGCCATCGTCAAAACCAGCGCCCCGGATCTGTCACCCAAAACCTGGTACGGGATGCCGGCCTACGCGCGGGATGGCAAGGTCGTCTGCTACTTCCAAGCTGCGGACAAATTCAAGGCGAGGTACGCGACGTTCGGCTTCAACGACACGGCGAACCTCGACCAAGGCGACATGTGGCCGACATCTTTTGCGCTGAAGAAGTTGACCGCCGCGGACGAGGCCAAGATCGCCAAGCTGGTGAAGAAAGCGGCGAGCTAGAGGCTGTCCATCAGCCTATCGGCCGCCGTGTAGGGATCGAGCTTGCGCGTGCTCACTTCGTCGGTGACTCGGGCCAGAAGGTCGGCCGCTTCGGATTCGACGCGCTGTCGGTAACGCTCGGCGACGATCTCGCGGATCTCGCGTTCGACACGACGGCGGCGCCGCGCGTCAAGCAACCCATTGCTCTCCTGATAGTCCCGGTGCTTAGCGATCGCTGCCCACAGCTCGTCGATCCCCTCGCCTTTCGTGGCAACGGTCTCGACGACTTCGGGCCGCCAGTCAGCGTCCGACATGTCCAGCATCTGCTTGAGTTCGCGAACCGCTTCCTTGGCCCCGGTGCGATCTGCCTTGTTCACGACGAAGACGTCTGCGATCTCCATCAATCCCGCCTTCGCGGCCTGCACGGCATCTCCCCAGCCAGGGTTGACGACCACGATCGTCGTGTCACACGCATCGGTGATCTCGACCTCGGCCTGGCCCACTCCGACGGTCTCGATGATGACGATGTCCTTGCCGACGGCGTCCAAGACCCGCATGGCTTCGGGCGTGGCCAGGGAGATGCCCCCGAGGTGACCACGCGTGGCCATCGAGCGTATGAACACATCGGCGTCTGTCGCATGGGATTGCATGCGCACACGATCGCCGAGGAGCGCTCCCCCCGAGAAAGGGCTCGATGGATCGATCGCAAGCACACCGACTTTGTGCCCCTCACGTCGCGCGCGTCCCACGATCTGCTCGGTCAAGGTCGACTTCCCGGCCCCCGGTGCGCCCGTGATCCCGATCGAGTAGGCGGATCCCGTGTGCGGATAGATCGCCTGCATCACCGCTCCGAGATCCGCGCCGCCATCCTCCACTAGCGAGATGAGGCGCGCTATCGCCGGGCGTTCGCCCTTGAGGGCGCGCTCGACGAGATCCGTTGCACTCATAGATTCGTGACTGGCGAGAGGCTCAAGCCTCGATCGCGACGACCTCGTCGATACCGGGGACACGGTCGCGTAGGAGCCGCTCCACACCGTGCTTCAGGGTCACGGGTGAGATCGGACATGTCTCACACGTGCCGCTCAATTGCACCGTGACCGTGGAGCCCTCGACCCCCAGCAACTCGATGTCGCCGCCATCCATCTGGATCGCGGGACGGATCAGCTCGAGGGCTTGCTTGACCTGTTCCTCAACGGTCGTGGCCTGGTTCACGGCCACATTCTACCGGGAGGAACCCCCGGTTCTTTAGGAACCGGGGTTCCGGTTGAGCATCGGACGCGTCAGCGGCCGATCGCGTCCCTCTCTATCCAGGAGGTAGCTCACGTGAATCACGGGCGCGTTTCAGGCCCCAGCTCGCGAACAGAAGGCCGACCCCGATCAACATGCAGTAGCTGACGATCCCGACGGCAGCATCTCCGAACTCGTCGGCCATCCCCGCGAAGACTGTAGCCATCGCGATCGAACCAACCCCGCATACGACCAGCAAGACGATCACGGGCATCGTCCAACGAGGGGAAGAATCTTCTGCATCGGCACGCGCGCCCGGACTGCGCACTCGCGAGATCAACAACGCTCCTGCTCCCACGAGCACAAAGAACATGCCCGAAACGAACTGAGCGAGGGCGAGCAGACCCACTTGACGTCCGCGCGAACCGACGCGGGCGTCAACCACGAGTGCTTGCACCACTAGCGCGCTTGCGCTGAGGAGCGTCAGGACGCCAAGCGCCATGACAACGAAACCCAAGATCCGGATGACGCGGCGGAGTCGACTCACGCGGCGCCTTGCTCGATCGAAGCACCGAGTCCGCGCAACTTCTCTTCGAAATCCTCGTAGCCGCGCTGGATGTGTCCGATGTCGAACACCTCCGTAACTCCATCGGCACACAAACCGCCGACAACGAGTGCCGCCCCCGCGCGGATGTCGGGTGCTCGTACGGGGGCGCCGGACAATGCGTCGACGCCCCGGATGACGGCGTGATGACCTTCGACCCGGATGCGGCAGCCCATGCGATTCAGCTCGTCGACGAAGAGGAAGCGCGCTTCGAAGACATTCTCGGTGAGGATCGAGGAGCCCGTCGCCTGCGCAAGCAGCACCATGATCAGCGGCTGGAGATCGGTGGCGAATCCCGGATAGGGCAGGGTGACGAGATCGATCGGGTTGGGCCGCCGCGACATGGCGATACGCAGCTCGCCGTCGCCGCGGCTCACCTCCGCGCCCGCTTCCTCGAGCTTCTGTTGAAGGAGCTCAAGGTGATCCGTACGGAGATCCAGCAGGCGCACGTCTCCCCCGGTCGCCGCCGCCGCGATCGCGTAGGTGCCGGCCTCGATGCGGTCGGGGATGATCTCGTGCTCTGCCGGCGAGAGCGCCTCGACACCTTCGATCGTTATGGATGGACTCCCGGCGCCCTCGATGCGGGCGCCACACCGGTTGAGAAAGGCGGCGAGATCCTGGATCTCGGGTTCGCGGGCGGCGTTCTCGATCTGCGTCGTCCCCTCCGCGGTCACGGCGGCCATGATCAGGTTCTCGGTCGCGCCCACCGAGGGGAATTCGAGGAGAACGCGTGTGCCGCGCAGACGCGGCGCGAAGCCCTCGATGTAGCCGTGCTCGGAACTGAATTTCGCTCCCATCTTCTCGAGCCCTTGCAGGTGGAGATCGATCGGCCGCGAGCCGATCGCATCTCCGCCGGGAAGGGCAACTCGGCACCGGCCGAGCCGCGCGAGGAGGGGGCCGAGCACCTGAATCGATGCGCGCATCCGCGTGACTTGGTCGTAAGGCGTTTCTTCGAGCAAGTCTCCGGAGGAATCGATCGACAGTCTGTTGCCTTCGAATCGCACGCGCGCGCCGAGTCGCTCGAGCACGTCGGACATCAATGAGACATCCGTGATCCTCGGAACGCGCGTGAGAGTGACCTCTCCCGGGACAAGAAGCGACGCCGCCATGATCTTCAGAGCAGAGTTCTTCGCCCCACTGATGTGTACATCGCCGTGCAGCGGCGTTCGTCCGGTCACTCTGTAGTAGCGCACGCACGCATCCTAAGGACGCAAAGAAAGGGCGACCCCCGTAGGGGCCGCCTTTTCGATCGAGCACCGGACGCGTTAGCGGTCGGTCGCGTTCCCGGG
>JALZEA010000151.1 GCA_030862265.1 Actinomycetota bacterium
GAGCGCGTCCTCCCAACGCTCGACCTCGCTTCCTCGGACTTGTGACGCTCGTCACATAGACATTTCTTTGTTCGCGCGACTCTTCTTGGATCCGAACGCGCGATCAAAGGAGAGCCCATGCGGATGACCCTCGTCATCGTTTCGACCGCGTTGCTGATGCCGACAGCCACGGCCGCTGCCGGTACGGGTTGTCCGGTGGGTACCGACGGGCCCGATCAGATCTATTGCTCGAGTTCGGATGACGTCCACGAGGGTGATGGCGGCGCGGATCTCGTGGTCGGCCGCGGAGGTAACGACTCTTTGCAGGGCGGTGACGGCAACGATCGCATCTACGGGGATGGCGGAATGGACGTGATCTCGGGAGATGCCGGTGCAGACGAGTTGTTTGGTGGGCCCCGTGCCGACTCCCTCGTTGGCTCGATCGGAAATGACGTCATGGAGGGTTCCACCGGTGCCGACGCGCTATCGGGCGACGAGGGCTGGGACCAGCTCGACGGGGGTCCGGATGACGACGAGATGGATGGAGGCGAAGGACCGGACCGCGTCGCGGGAGGCGATGGAGACGACGTCATCTCCGGCGGCCGCGGTGAGGATCTTTTATACGGCGACGCGAACGCCGATCGGATCGCCGGCGGCGCCGGTCCCGATGAGATCTACGGAGGTGCGGATGACGACTACGTGCGGCTCGGACGGGGTCTCGACGTGACTCTCACGGGGTCAGGCGACGATTTCGTGGATGCCGCCGATGGGCAGGCAGATCGCATCCGGTGTGGGACCGGTAGTGACCGGGTCGTAGCCGACGAGTTCGACCGCGTCGGGTCGGGGTGCGAAGAGGTCGAGCGGGACGAGGCCGCGTAATAGCAGACCGAGTGCCTATCCTGGGTGGTCCGGGTCGAGACGCCGAAGGACGCTGGCCCGTATCCGCTCGATGACTGCCAAACGTCCTTCGCCGGGTCGTAGCTCCCGACGCGCCCGGCGCAACACCTCGTCGTCAATCGGACTCGTTTGGCCACGCTCCTCGCGATGCGCGAGCCATGCCTCCACGCTCTCGTGATACATGTGGAGGTCGAACCATCGCCGCTTCTCAAGGCGGAACAGCCCCTCTCGGACCACCTCGGTAAGACGTTTCCTCGCGTCCCGAATCTCTCGACTATCGACCGTCCAATCGATCGCACCGACGGATACCGAACCTTCGGGATGCACGATCTCGACGCGAGGATCCTGCGGTTGCGGGTGGATGTCGACTAGCAACCCACCGGGCCGAAGCGCCTTATGGAGTTGTCTCAGGACGTGCACGACGCCCTCGAGAGGCAGTCATCACAAAGAATGAGATAAGACCGTGACGTCGAAGCGGTTTCGCGGATATCGGTACGTCGTCGCGTCGGCCACGAAAAGACGAACGCGGCGACGCAATTCATGAGTTAACGCCGCACGCGCACTTCGTATGTCCCGTTCGGACGCGTCGAACGCGACTACCGATTTGGCAAGAGCCGCGAGCCGCCAAGTCAAACGACCGTAGCCTGCACCGATCTCGAGGACTGTGCTGTCGGAGAGATCCACGAGCGCCTCGAGTGCCCGCGTCTCATAGCCTTCAGGATCGATCGACACCATCACGGGCGAACCTACTCCTAGCAGACGATGAAAAGGGCGATGCGGTCGTTCTCGCGTACCACCGTTCCCGGTAGAGGATCGGTGTCGGCGACGGTTCCGTTGTCACACTCCTCGCCCACCCAACGGATCCAGACGCGCAGGCCCAAGTCCTCGAGTTGAGAGCGCGCGGCCCCCATGGTCATGTTGCGGACATCGGGAACCTTCACCTTCGCGTAGCGCGGTCCGACCGACTTGGCGACCTCGATCTCGCTGCCTTCCGGAGCCTGAGCCCCACCCGCGGGGTTGGTGTAGACGACCTTCCCCGCCGCGACCCCATTGGAGTACACGTCCACGACGGCGACCTTGAAGCCTGCCGCCTCTAGAACCGCCCGCGCCTCCTTGATCGGCATGCGCGTGACGTCGGGCACCGCGACGTCGCGCGGCCCTCGGCTGACGACGAGGTTCAGCTCGCTCCCCCACTCAAGCTGTCGGTCGGCGGCGGATTGGGAGATCACGGTGCCTTCAGGTTCCGTGGAGAAGCGGGTATCCACATCGCCCACCTCGAGCTGCCGGGACGCGAGACGAACCTTCGCGATCGGCAACGGTAAGTCCTCGAGGTCGGGGACGGCGATCAACGGGGGCCCGGCGGAGATGACGAGCTCGACCGCTGCGCCCTCGCGAAGCACTCCGCCGGCGGGACGTTGCACCAGCACCTCACCTTCCGATGTCCCCGGTGCCCGCGCCCGGTCGCTGATGTCGATCTCCAGGCCGGTATCGGCGGCCGCGGCCTCGGCACCCGGCAACGTCAATCCGACAAGTTGGGGGACCGCGACATCCTGCGGACCGAAGACCGTCCATGCCCCGCGTCCGAGACCGAGTGCGATCAGCGCCACGACAAGTGCGATCGCGACGCGCCTCGTCTTCGAATGCCGCTGGTGGCGATCACGCCGACCAAACGTTGTCGGCTCGAGGTCCGGCAGACGGATATCGCCGGTTACCTCGCCGACGAGATCATCGACGTGGATCTCGTCCGGGAGCTCGTTGCTGACTCTTCTCAAGGCCTCGGCCATCGCGCCGGCCGACGGATAGCGCGCCCCAGGATCGACTGCGCAGGCAGTCATGACGACGTCGTCGATCGCCATTGGGACTCTCCCATCGAGCTCCGAGGGCGGACGCGGCGCGGCGTTTGCTCGACTGCGAAGCAACTCGGCCCCCGAGCCCAATGCCGGCGGCATCCCGGTGACGAGCTCGCCCAGGATCGCTCCTGCCGCCCAGATGTCGGAAGCTGCGGTCGCCTGCTCGCCGGCCGCTTGTTCCGGCGCCAAGTAGCGGAGCGTTCCCGGGACCACCCCGCCTGGCGCCGTCCGGTCCGCGTCCGCGACGGCCGCGATGCCGAAGTCGGCAACTTTTACGGTGCCGTTGCGAGCAATCAACACGTTCTCGGGCTTCACGTCGCGATGAACGAGTCCGGTGGCGTGGGCGGCGTCGAGTGCGTCGCAGACCGATGCGACGATCCCGGCTGCCTGTCCCGGCGGCAGCGCCCCGCGCGCCACCAGTACGTCGCGCAGATCGGTTCCGGGCACGAATTCCATGACCATGTAGTACGTGCGTTCGTCCTCCGAGCCCCAGTCGTACACCGCGACGACATTGGGATGCGTGAGACGCGCTGCCGCGCGGGCCTCCTGTTTGAAGCGCTGGACGAGATCGGGGTCACTCGCGAGGGTCGGCTGGAGGATCTTCAGCGCGACGGCGCGATCCAAGAGCATGTCGTGGGCCCGGTAAACTTCGCCCATCCCCCCACCCGCGATACGCGCGACGAGGTGGTAACGATTCCCGAGGGTCTCGCCGACGAGATCGCGCAGCATCCTCACTGGTGGTAGCGCCTGAGGTGGTAGTCGTAGCGGGTCTTGAGAACCTCGAGTTCGGACGCCACCGTTTCGGCGCGCGACAGAGCTGCGGCGGCGGAGTCCTCGGCACCCTCTATGCCCGATCGCACGCCGGCGATCGAGTCCCGGAGCTTGCCGAGGGCGGTGCCCAACCTTTCGGACAGCCGCTCGAGGCGACGTTCGAGGTCGGCGTCCTCGGCGGTCAGCTCCCGCACCTCGTTCTCGAGGTCGGCGACGTCCCCGGCAAGGGTCTCCACGTCGCCGGCAAGGGTCTCGACCTCGGCCATGGCGTCGGTGACATCGGGTCCGCCAGAGGCCCGGGCGCACGCGGGCGCGAGCAAGAGAGCGAGGATCGCGAGACTGCGGGCCATCCCTGGCATCGTCACACGAGCCCCCTCCGTCACTGTGGCAATCTCCCCTACCGTACGGCGCAGATCGCCACAACAGTACACAATGCTTAACTCTAGTAACAGGAACCCGGGATGGGACGATAAGGCGATGCCGACCTCCTTAGCCGCACGGCCGCGCGCGGAGCGCGCCCCCGCGACCGTGTCCTTGATCTGCGGCGCGATCGCGGTGGCGGCAACGATCGTGCCCGTCGCCGGTGCCCTAGGCGTGCGGGGCTGGGATCCCAGCACCCTGGTGCGGATGGGTGATACCGAGCCGATATCGACGCTCGCGCGCCGGGTGCACCCGGATTTCAAGTTCGTCCATCCCGATGCGCACTACGACGGCGTCTACTTCTACGCGGTCGCCCTGGATCCATTAGCGAGAGGTGAGGCGCACACGCTCATCGACAAGGCTGCTTACCGCTACGGGCATGCGGGCTACGGCTGGATGGCGGGGCTGTTGAGCTTCGGCAACGAGGGGGCGGTTCCGGCCGCGCTGATGCTGCTCGCGATCGCGGGGATGGGCATCGCGGCGTGGGCGACGAGCATGCTCTGCGCCGCCCTCGGCTGGACCGCGTGGGGAGGTCTCGGCGTTGCCCTGAATCCGGGGCTCATCTACGCGGCGACCGCAGTAACCAGCGAACCTGTGGGGGCCGCCTTCCTGTTGTTGGGTCTGCTCCATTGGGTGCGGGAGCGGCACGTCGCGGGCGCGGCGTTGCTCGCGGTGGCTTGCTTCGTCAAGGAACCATTCGTACTTGCCCCTGTGGGTTTGATCCTGTGGGAAGCGATCTCGATGGCACGCGCCCGACTCGCCGCACAACCGACGCTCGCGTCCGGCGCGCCGGGGCTACTCGGCATCCCCGGGCTCGACGGCGCGCGCGTCCGCCGCATCGGGATGCTGTGCATCGGGCCGGGATTATTCGCTCTGTGGTACCTGTACTTGCATTCGACATTCGGGACATGGCCGCATGAGGAGACGCATGGTTTCTTGACGTTCCCGTTCTGGGGGTGGATCGAGACGATCCGCCTGGGGTCGCTGATGGCTACCGGCACCTACTTGGGGTCACAGATCGGGGCCGCCGCCGGTCCCTTGCTCGCCGCCTTCGGAGGGCTCGTGATCCTCGGCCTCGTCCTTGCCGTGCGGCTGAGGAGTCCGGTCGATCCCATCTACCTGCTCATCGCGCTGCTCATCTCTACGCTCGGCCCCCTCGGCATGTTGTATGCGAAGGACATGATCAGGGAGACGGCGCTTCCGTTGATGTTGCTCCCCGCCGTGGTGGCGGGGTGGCGCGCGACCGCGACGAGCGAGCCCTAGGTGTCGAAAGTCGTCATCACCATGCCGGCGTACCGCGCGGAGCAGACGCTCGCGAAGACGGTCGCCGACATCCCCGAGGGCGTCGCCGACGAGTTGATCCTCGTGGACGATGCCAGTCCCGATAACACCGTCCAGCTCGCGCGCTCGCTCGGCGGGATCAAGGTCGTCGTTCACGACGAGAACCGCGGCTACGGCGGCAACCAGAAGACCTGTTACACGCAGGCACTCGCAGAAGGCGCCGACATCGTGGTTCTGCTCCACCCTGACTATCAGTACGAACCGAAAGCGGTCCCCCTACTGATCGCTCCGATCCTCGCCGGCGATGCCGACATGACATTCGGCTCGCGTTTCGCGGGAGTGAGTGACCCACGCGCCGGTGGGATGCCCCTGTATCGGTTCATCGGCAACCGGGTTACCACCATCATGCAGAACCTCATCATTGGTTGCCGCTTCACTGAGATGCACAGTGGTATGCGCGCCTACACTCGCCGGTGTTTGCTCGATATCCCCTTCCTGGATTATTCGGACGACTTCTTCTTCGATCAGCAGTTTCTCGTCGACGCCTTGCTCTCGGGTCAGAGGGTCGTGGAGGTACCGATCCCGACGCGCTACACGAAGGAATCGTCTTCCATCTCGATCTTGCGATCTCTGAAATACGTCTTCGGAGGGATCTCCTATTCGTTGCGGCAGGTCGCGCGCTACGGCCGCAAGGGTCGACGGTGGCCAACACGGCGGGCATCGTGACCGACCGGATCCTCGTCACCGGCGGCCTCGGATTCATCGGTTCCGCGTTCATCCGTCGACTGGTCCACGC
>JALZEA010000157.1 GCA_030862265.1 Actinomycetota bacterium
CTCGAGCACGGAGCCGTGCCCCGAGCGCATGAGGTTGAGGAAGTACTCCGCTTGGTCCGTGCGCACCTTAGACACGTTCGGATTGAGCCCAGGCTCCCAGCTGCGATAACACGCCCGGCCGCTCGCCTCGATCAGGAGCTGACCCGGATTCGTCTCTTCAGCGTCGACGCGACGCGCTAGCCAGGTCTCTCCTCCTTGGGTCTTTAAGAACCGCTCGAGCGCTTCGAAGTCGATGGAGGGGCGAGCGATCAGCTCCACCCCCGGCTGGGTCTCTCTCACAAGCAGCACTCCCGAGAACGCGGTGAACAGGACGGGGGAAGTGCAACCACCCTAATCGCGAGGCTCACAGATAACCCGGAGATGTGGGCGACGGGACGGCGTTCTCCGGGGTCTCGACGTAGAGGCGGCCCCCGAAGCGGGACTTGATCTCGTCGTCGAAGCGGTCGGCCGTCTGGGCGACCGCCGCGATCGTCGCTTCGATCTCTTCCGGTGTGATGAAGTCCCCGAGGAGGTTGTGGTTGAACCACACCGCCCCGTGACCGATGTCGAGAGCAAAGCCGCCGAACACGAACTCAAGATTCTTCTCCAGCAGGTAAGAGGTGAGCTCGGCGGTGACGGGGACGTCGAGATTGGTGATCGCGAACACGCGTACGACGGACGCGTCGTTCTCGAGCCAGGTCGGCACTATGAAAACGCGCGCGGAGGCGACACCGAGCACGTAGTTGCCCTGGTCGTCGGCGGCGTACCCGTCGACCATCTCGGCAAGCTTGCCCTCGATGACCTCTCGGACGGCGGTCACCTTCTCGGGCTCGCCCTTGGGCCGTGGCTTAGGTGCCGGCGCCGTCGTCTCGGCGGGGCGGACGGGTGCGGTAGGCGCGGGCTCGGGTGCTTGCGGCGCGGGGTCCTCGGGCATCTCGCCGGAGTATAAGAACAGCATGGGACCTCACCGAGCGCCGCGGGGCACAGAGATCTCATGTCGTGCCTGGCCTCAAGAAGCCGCGCTACGGATGCTCCTGAACAACCTCGATCCCGAGGTCGCCGAGCGTCCGGAGGACCTCGTCGTTTACGGAGGATCGGGCAAAGCCGCGCGCAACCACGACGCGCTCGCCGCGATCCTCGCGACGCTCAGGGACCTCGGCGACGAAGAGACGTTGCTTATCCAGTCCGGCAAGCCCGTCGGTGTCTTCAAGACACACCCCGGCGCCCCGCGCGTTCTCATCTCGAACGCGATGCTCGTACCCGCGTGGGCGAACTGGGACGAGTTCCACCGTCTCGAAGACGCCGGCCTCACGATGTACGGGCAGATGACGGCGGGATCGTGGATCTACATAGGAACCCAGGGGATCCTGCAGGGGACCTACGAGACTCTCGCGGAACTCGCGGCGCGCAACTTCGGCGGTTCGCTTAAAGGCCGCGTCGTCCTGACCGCGGGGCTCGGTGGGATGGGCGGGGCCCAGCCCCTTGCCGTCAGCATGAACGACGGTGTCGCCCTCTGCGTCGAAGTCGATCCCGAACGCATCCGACGCCGTCTCGAGACGCGCTATCTCGACCGCGCTACTGACGATATCGACGAAGCCTTGGCCTGGGTAGAAGACAGCCGCTCAAAGGGTGGCGCGGAATCCATCGGGTTATTGGGTAACGCAGCCGACGTGCTCCCGTCGCTCGTCGAGCGCGGGTTCGCTCCCCATGTCGTCACCGACCAGACGTCAGCACACGACCTCCTCGACGGTTACGTGCCGGCGGGGATGCCTCTATCGGACGCGAACGAGCTTCGACGATCCGATCCAGATACCTACGTCAAGCGATCTCTTGAGTCGGTCGCCGCCCACGTCGAGGCATGGCTCGAATTCCAACGCGCCGGCGCGATCTGCTTCGAGTACGGCAACAACATCCGCAAGCAGGCCGAGACGGCCGGGGTCGCCGACGCATTCGAGATCCCCGGTTTCGTAGAGGCCTACGTGCGACCGCTCTTTTGCGAAGGGAAAGGGCCGTTCCGGTGGGTCGCTTAGTCGGGTTCACCGGACGACATCTACACGACCGACGCCGCGATCCTCGAGTTGTTCCCCGACGACTTCCGCCTACAGCGTTGGATCACGATGGCGCGCGAGCGGGTGGCCTTCCAGGGTCTGCCGGCGCGCATCTGCTGGCTCGGGTACGGCGAGCGCGCCAGGGCGGGGCTCGCGTTCAACGAACTCGTTCGGAACGGCAAGGTGTCGGCCCCGATCGTGATCGGACGCGACCACCTGGATGCCGGATCGGTGGCCTCGCCGTTTCGCGAGACCGAAGGCATGCTCGATGGCTCCGACGCGATCGCCGACTGGCCGGTCCTCAACGCGCTGTTGAACACCGCGGCGGGCGCACACTGGGTATCTGTACATCACGGAGGTGGTGTCGGGATCGGTTACTCGATCCATGCGGGCATGGTCGTCGTCGCCGACGGTAGCGACGATGCAGCTGCGCGTCTGGAACGCGTCCTGACCACGGATACTGGAACAGGAGTTATGCGTCATGCCGACGCCGGTTACGGGCGGGCGATCGACGTCGCGCGCGAACGCGGGGTGTCCTTACCTATGGAGCCGCACCGTCGCGATTAGTGCCGGAAAATGCGGCGGAAGGTGACCGTGCCTTATGAGCGCGGCTGGATTTAGTCCAGCTTTTCTCCGGGACGCTTCCACTCCTTGGTCACCTCATCTAGCCGCATCCGAAGGTCGGCGCGATCCACCGTGGTGGTACTCCGCTCGTCGACGACTACCTGGCCCCCGACCATGACCTTCGCGATGGCAGTCGACTGCATCGAGTTGACAATGTGACGCTCGAGGTTCCCCGTCGGCAGGAGAGAAAGGTCGGCCAGATCGATTGCGACGACATCCGCCTTCCTTCCCGTCGCGAGCTCACCGACAGGAAGACCCAGCAGATCTGCTCCCCCACTCGTCCCGAGCCGGAAGACGTCCGGCGCCGCCACGGCCGCGCCGTCGTTGCGTCGCGCTTTGACGAACAGCGAAGCAAGCCTCATCTCTTCGAAGACACTTTGGCGATTGTTGGCGCAACCACCGTCGGGACCGAGAGCGACTCTTATCCCACGCGCCAGCATCTCGTCGAGGCGCGCGACCCCATCGCCGAGGAAGGCGTTCGCCCCCGGGCAGTGGACGATCCCGGAGCCGTGCTCCGCCAGCAGATCGAGTTCCTCGTCGTCGACCCACACCGCATGGATCGCCACGAGCCCGTCGTCGAGCAGGCCCTCACGTTGTAGCAATCGGACCGGAGTCGTGCCATACCGCTCGGCGACGAGGTCGATCTCGTAACGGGCCTCGGCGAGATGAAGGTGCCACGGCACACCGAGGTCACGCGCCACGTCGCGCGCCATCGCGAGCGTGGCCGGTTCACATGCATGAAGCGAGTGTGGTGCCGGCTGGATCGATACGAGCGGGTTATCTCGGTAGAGGTCGGCGAGTTCTCGGAGGCGGACGGCGGCGTCCGCCGCGGGCTCCCGGTAGCGCTGCGGTGCCGCCGTCGGCGCATCGGGGTCGTAGAACGTGCGCGCGAGCACCAGGCGGATCCCCGCGTCCTCGGCGGCGCGGATCACTGCGCGCGCGTTCTCGTGCCCCGCGTCGTGCAGATAGAAGAAATCGACCGTCGTAGTGATCCCGGCGAGAAGCGCCTCGCTGAACGCGAATAAGGCGCCGACATAGATCGCATCGGTATCGAGTTCGGCCGATCGTGGATAAAGGACGTCGTCGCGCCAGCTCTCGAAACTCAAGTCGTCTGCGATGCCCTTGAAGAGGTTCTGAAACGCGTGCCCGTGGGCGTTCACCGTCCCCGGGATCAAGGCAACGTCGCCCCAGTCCTCGGCCGAGATCGGACCAAGTTGGTCGGTCGGCAACACTTGCTCGATGGTGTCTCCGGAGACGACCAGAGCGAGGCCATCACGGAACGCGTCGTTTTGCCAGAGCTTGCGGGCGGTGATCGCCCGCGGCGCGCTCACCCGGGGTGCTTGGCTCGCCGGTACAGCGGGATGACGTACCACAGCAGCGCGAAAAGCGCGGCGACCCCCGCACCCGTCCACACCGAGAGGGGAGACCCGTACATGACATCGGTAATGAGGAAGACCGCCGCAATCATGGCGAAACAGAGGAAGACGAGGCCGACGATCGTCAGGCCGTTGGAGATGACAAGCATCTTCTCTTTGTCGTGTGCCCTCCACTGGATGCGATGGAAATTGCTCGGTGCGATCAAGAACACCGTCGATACCGCGGTGCAGATCAGCGCCGTGAATAGAGCGGCCTTCTGGGTATCGGTGACCTTCGTGAATCCCTGCTGGAACGGCACCGCCAGCAGGAAAGCAAAGAGAACCTGAACGCCGGGGAGAGCGACCCGTAGCTCGTTGAGCAGCTCGATCAGCTCCCGATCCTGTTTCGACTCCGACATCCCAAATCCCCCACAGGCAACAAGTACTCGATTACGTTCGCAGCTGTCCGCCAACCCTCCTGCGCGCCTACGGCGCTCTCGCAGGAGGGAGGCTAGTTTTCCGGCGTGACTATAAGGGTTGGCACATCGCTAACGATCGACGAGGTAGTCCGTGTTGCGCGCGGCGCGGCCGTAGAGATCGACTCCGATGTCGCGGCGCGCATGGGGGCGGCGCGGGCGGTGGTCGAGGACGTGGTCGCCTCGGGAGACGCGGTGTACGGGATCACGACAGGACTCGGCGATCTCGCGAACGTCCGCATCGAAACCTCGGAGGCCGAGCGTTTGCAGGCAGACATCGTGCGCTCGCATTCGACCGGCGTCGGCCCCGCTCTCCCGGTTGAGGTCGTGCGCGCCATGATGCTGTTGAAGGCTCGTACGTTCGCGTTCGGGATCTCGGGTGTGCGCTTCGATCTCGTCGAGCGCCTGGTCACCATGCTCCAGGCCGGCATCTCCCCGGCCGTCCCATCTCAGGGATCGCTCGGTGCATCCGGGGATCTCGCTCAACTCGCTCACCTCGCGCAATCCCTGATCGGCGAAGGCGAGGTGGTGCACCAAGGCGTCGTGGTGCCCGCGGCTGATGCTTTACGGGCGACCGGATTGGAGCCGCTGCACCTCTCCCATAAGGAAGGTCTGTCGCTCGTCAACGGCACCGAGATGATGCTCGCGATCGGGATCCTCGCCTATGACGCGGCTTCGAAGGTCGCCCGCGCCGCCGACCTCACCGGCGCGATGTCGGTCGAAGCGTGCCTCGGCACCGACCGGGCCTTCGATGAACGGGTCGTCGCGCTCCGCTCGCACGTCGGCGCGAAACTGGTCGCGGCGAACCTGCGATCGCTGTTAGCCGGGAGCGAGATCGTTGCTTCTCACCGTGAGTCCGAACACCTCGTGCAGGACGCGTACTCGCTTCGTTGCATCCCACAGGTACACGGGGCATATCGAGATGGGCTCGGATACGTGCGCGCGATGCTCGAAGCCGAACTCGCGTCGGCTATCGATAACCCGAGCGTGCTCGTAGACACCGGTGAGATCCTCTCGGGCGGGAACTTCCACGGCGAATCGCTCGCGCTCGCGATGGATCACCTCGCGCTGTGCGCAACCGGTTTCGCGACGATCGCGGAGCGCAGGGTGGCGCGGCTCGTCGACCCGGACCTCAGCAATGGGTTACCCGCCTTCCTCACGACGGACCCGGGTCGACGATCGGGCTTCATGCTCGCCCAGTACACCGCTGCGGCACTCGTGTCCGAGAACCGCTCGCTGTGCTTCCCCGCCTCGGTCGACTCGATCCCGACATCTGCAGGGCAGGAAGATCACGTGAGCATGGGTGCGACGGCGGCGCGCAAGGCGGCCGGGATCGTCGTCAACGTCGAGCGCGTGATCGCGATCGAAGCGTTGGCCGCCGCTCAGGGCCTCGACTTGCGCAGCCCCCTCAAGCCCGCACGAGGGACGGACGCGGCACGGAGGGCGATCCGCGCGGTCTCGGGTTACCTCGACGAGGACCGCTCTCTCGCGCCCGACATCGAAGCCGTCCGCGACCTGATCGCATCAGGCGAGCTCTCTGCCACCGCGCGCTCGGCGACGGGGACCCTCGACTAGTCTCACGCCTCCATGAAGACTGAATGGCAACCCGGCACCCGCTTCAAAGAGATGCCGCGCTCCGGGAGTCCCCATGCGGGCATCTGGCAACACCTCGGGTGGTCGATCGTCGAAGTCGGCGCGGGTCACTCGATACTCGAATGGACTCCGACCGAAGACCATTCCTTCCGCGCAGGGGACGTGTGGATAGTGCACGGGGGCATGATCACCGCGCTGTTGGACACGGCGATGGGGCAGGCGACCTGGTCTCTGCTAAACGAGGGCGAGGTCTTCCTCACGAGCGACCTTCGCACGGAGTTCTACCGACCGACGACACCGGGGCTCATCCGCGCGCACGGCCGGGTCGTACACAAGACGAGACGCGTTACGTTCGCCGCGGCGGATCTCTATGACGGGAACGGCAAGATGCTCGCGAGTTGCCGGGCCACGAACCAAACGCTGGCAGCGCGGCCCTCGCAGACGGACGCATCGGCCGCGTCCGCCGGCTGACCTCTACGAAACGCGATCCTTGGCCTCCTGGGCGACGTGAACGATCTCGCCGCCGCTGATCACGACCCCGACGAAGTTCTCATCCGGTCGATAGATGACATCTCCGAAGGAGTCGGTCATGAGCACGACGAGGTCAGAGCGCATCCCAGCTTCGATGCGCCCGATCTCATCATGCTTGTCGAGGACGTACGCGGAGTTGATCGTCGCGGCGACAAGGGCTTCGTGGGGACTCAGCCCGTACAGACGACAGGCGAGCGCCATCACGAACGGCATCGAATGGATCGGGGACGTGCCGGGATTCAGATCCGTTCCGAGCGCCACGATCGCGCCCGCGTCAACGAGATCTCGCGCGGGCGGCTTCTTCGTTTGTCTCAAGGTGTAGGTCGCGCCGGGCAATAGCACAGCAGCTGTATCGGATCCCACGAGATCGCCGACGGCATCGAGCGAGGTGTGGTTGAGGTGATCGGCCGAGCGGAAGTTCCAACGCGCCGCGAAAGCGCCGGCTTGGCCATCGGAGAGCTGGTCGGCATGCATGCGCATCGCAAGGCCGAGTCCTTCCGCGGCAGACGCGAGTCGAGCCGCATGCTCGAGCTGGAACGCGATCGTCTCGACGTAGATATCCACCGCGCTACAGAAGTCGGTCGCCTTGGGTAGCAGCTCGTCCGCCGCTAGGCCCACCCACTGACCTTCACTCATCCCTTCAGGCACGGCATGCGCTGCAAGGCAGGTCGTGGTGACGGTTTGCCGAACGCGTTCAGCGAGCTCGTGGGCGAGGCGCAACTGACGTAACTCGGCCTCGACGGACAGTCCATATCCGGACTTCGTCTCGAACGTCGTCGTACCGTGCGCCAACATCGAATGGGCGAGGTCTTCCGAGAACGCGAGCACTTCCTCGTCGGTCGCGCTCGCGAGCTTGCGCATCGAGCGGAAGATGCCCCCCGAGCGACCGTGGATGTCCTCGTAACGCTCACCGGAGAGACGTGCCCGGTCCTCGTCGGAGCGCCAGCCGAAGAACGGTAGATGCGTATGGCAATCAACGAAGCCGGGAACGACGGTCCAGCCGCGCGCGTCGATCGTCTGGGTCGCACCAACTTCCGAAGCAACCGAGCCGATGCGATCGCCCTGACACACGATCGTCGCCTCGCGAGGCTCGAGGTCGACATCCGCCACGCGCCGGGCGGGCGCGGCGCCCTCAAGGGTGACGACACGATCCGAGGAGATCGCGAGCGATCCTGTCACTCCACCGGCTCCGGTGGCGTGCGTCTCTTCTTCAGGTAGCGGAAGGCTCCATCGTCGCCGACGATGCGCTCCACCTCACCGCGCTTGCGCAGATACGCGATGTGGGCGAGGGCCTCGCCGAGGGCCAGCCTTTTCTGGAAGTTCAGCAATGTTCCGCCGAAGATCGCCTCGGTGATCTCCTCGGCGGTGTGAGGCTCGCGCCGGATCACCTGCAGGATCGAGCCGAGCCTGCGATCGTGATGACGAGCGACGACGCGGGCCCGCTCGGCCCCCTCGCGGAACGGCGCTCCGTGGCCCGGAAGCACGAGCGCCGGGTCGAGGCGCTCGACGATCGTGAGCGAGTCGAGGAACTCGCCGAGCGGGTCCTCATCTCCGTACCGCTCAAAGTCGATGTGTGGGGTGATCGTGGGCAGCAAATGATCACCCGCGATCAGGATCCGCTCGCCCTGGGTCCACACGCAGATGTGCGCATCCGCGTGCCCGGGTGTGTAGACGATCTCCCACGTCCTGCTACCCGCGTTGAACCTCTCACCGCCGGCGAGCGCGTTCGTCGGCTCGATGATGCCGGAGATGAACCTGCTCCAGTCCTCGAACGCAGTGAGCTCGTCGAGTTCGTCCGGGTCGACGCCGTGATCGGTGAGAAGTTCGCGCAGACGGCCGACGGCTGCCGCGGGTTCCTCGTAGAGCTCCAGATCGTGGCTGGAGGCAGAGTGCATCCATAACTCGCAGCCGGATTCCGCCACCACGCGCGCCGCGAGACCGTAGTGATCGATGTGCGGATGGGTCACGATGAGCCGAACGATCTCCTCGGGCTCGGCGCCGGCCGCGGCAAGGGCGGCGACGAGTTCCGGCCAGCCGCCGTCTGGTTCCTCGGGGAGGTGCATCCCACAATCGACGAGCGTGTGTCCGTCGGGGTCGGCGAGCAGAAACGCGTTCACCGTGTCCAGCCCGGGGAACGGCAACGGGAGCACGAGGCGGAAGACGCCGGGGGCCGGCTCGCGTCGGCGATGTTCCATGTCTAGAGCGCGACCTGCGCTACTCGTGCACCTTTTCCTTGATGACGAAAGTCACCCTGACCAGGACCCTGTAGGTGGGCTCGCCTTCTTCGATCGTGCCTTCGATCTTTTCGATCTCGAAGCCGGTGAGGCCCTGGATCGTGAGACTCGCGCGGTGGATCGCTTCGGAGACCGCGTCCTCGATGCTCGGCCCGGTGGCGGTGAGGTCGATCGATTTCTCGACTGACATATGGAAAGCCCCCTGTCTCTAAGAGAAGGGGGCCATCCTGCCAGAACGCCTGATTGGTGCTAGAGGGAACGTCCGCTCAAGGGGGAGGAGAACGTCGGCGTCCTGTGGCAACTTACCGGAGGGCGGTTGCGACACGTCTGGCGGCGGAAGTCCTTGGCCAGTACGTCCCGCGAGATAGCGAGCCACCACTTCACCGCCGGAAGATTCACGGCGGCATCCCTTGGCCCTGACATCCAGGCGCAAGATCGCTCGGTCATCTCTTCAACCACCTTCCCGAATTAGGGGTCCAGGTTCATTCGCTTGAGATGATGGGTTCTCCTCTAGATACTCCCAGTCCTTCTACTGGTAACGAGAAAATGCGGCCTGACCAGGGCTAATGCGTTGTATGTCCGGTTTATGATCGGCCGAAACCCAAAATCAGATGGTCAGTGGCGATGTCGGCGCACAGGTGATCGGGCGGCCGCGCAGGAGTCGCTCGCAACGAG
>JALZEA010000164.1 GCA_030862265.1 Actinomycetota bacterium
GCTGTTTAGCTACGTGCGGATCCGATAAGCGCTGAAAGCATCTAAGTGCGAAACGGACCTCAAGATGAGGTTTCCCATCCCTTCGGGGAGTAAGAGCCCTTGCTAGACGACAAGGTTGATAGGCCGGAGCTGTAAGTGCAGCAATGCATTCAGGCGACCGGTACTAATAGCTCGAGGACTTGGTTTTGCTCGCGCTCGCTCTGGAGCGTTCAAGGTTCCAGATTTGAAGAACAAGGCACCACTGACAATCGAATACTGGCTATAAAGCCGGGAAGTTTCCGGTGGCTATAGCGAAGGGGAAACACCTGGTCCCATTCCGAACCCAGAAGTTAAGCCCTTCAGCGCCGATGGTACTGCTCTGGAGACGGAGCGGGAGAGTAGGTCGCCGCCGGGATTAATCTAAGAAGAAGCCGCCCATCGAGGCGGCTTCTTCGCGTCCACCGCACGAATAAGGTTCGGCGATGCCCGAGGAACGTCCCAAGAAGCCGCGCGCCAGACGCCAAGACGAGCCGCGGCGCGCGCCGGAGCGGCATCAGCAACGACGAGAAGCGCGCGGCGGCCCTCCACGGCATCGACCGCGCGAACCGGATGCGGTCGAGCGGCCGCGCGCCGACCTCTCCAAGGAGATCCGCCAGGAGCTGATGGCGACCGCGCGGCCCGGCAAAGGCGACATCATCGTCAAGGTCTTCTCCGAGGCCGCGGCCGCGTTCATGAGCGGCGACTACAAAGAGACCATCAGGCTTGGAGAGCAGGCGAAGCACATCGCGCTGCGATCGATCGCCGCGAGGGAACTGCTGGGCCTCGCCTACTACCGTGCCGGACGCTGGCAAGAGGCCGCCAAGGAACTCGCCGCGTTCAAGCGTCTGTCGGGGTCAACCGAGCAGAATCCCGTCCTCGCCGACAGCTATCGAGCTATGGGGAAGCCGGACAAGGCGCTCGAATACTGCCGGGAGATCGATCGCAAATCCGTCGACGAGGCCGTTTATTACGAGGGCGCCATCGTGGGAGCCGGCGCGCTCGCGGACATGGATCGACTCGACGAGGCGATCGCGCTGCTCGAGCGCCTCAACCTGCGACCCGAGGTCGCGGCCGAACATCACCTGCGCGTTTGGTACGTCCTCGCCGACCTGTTGGAACGCAAAGGCCGTTACACGCAGGCGCGCGAATTCTTCGAATCGGTCGCGGCCGCAGACGCCGATCTCACCGACGCGCCGGAGCGCGCCGCGCGTCTCGGCTAACCGATTGTTCGGCGCGCTACGCGACTAGAAGCCTGTTACTTCTTCTTCTTGGGCGGGGTCGCGGTGTACTTGAAGGCCGCGTTGTAGCCGCTGCCGGTGCTGAGGCAGACGAGCGCAACCGTCGTCGTGATCGGAACGGTGCCCGCCTCGCCGCCAGCCTTCCGGGTCAGGTAAGCGCCCGTCTCGACGATGCCGCCCTGCTGCGCGGGGTCGTTGGGGTCGGGCTTCCCGGGATCCGCGTAGAACGTCATGTCGAGGTCCTCGGTACCCGTTCCGCCGCTGACGACTTCCAACTTGAACTTCCCGTTCCAGGTCGCCTTATCGATCTCGAACATGCTGCCGAAGGGCGTCTCGTTCACGGCTCCGCCAGAGAAGATGTAGAAGCGCCGGGCATACCCCGTCCAACATCCCCCGGTCACTTCGCCGTTCGGACCCGGAGCGGGCGCCAGTACTGTGCCCTCGACTTCCTGTGGGCCGGATGCGGCGTGCGCGCCAAACGGGGCCAGCGCCGCAAGGACGGTGACCATGACTACAAGAGCGATCGCTCGTTTCATGCAAAGACCTCCTGTGATCCGCCTGCCAGGAGGGTTCGCCGGTCTGCCCTCCGACTCCTGCTCCTCTAAGCCGGCCCTAGTGCGGTGCTCGGGCCCCCGCCTCAGCCGCCTTATCGAGGTAGCGCATGTAGCCCCAGGTATTCATCCGGTATGAGGTGGTGTTGTCCATCCGAGCTATGGCCTCCTCGTCGAGAGTCGCCTCGAGCTCGGAGCGGGCTTGTTTCGTTACCAGTTCGGCCGCCTCGTCGAGTTCCCGGGTCTGCGTGCGTGCCTCGCGTACCCAGTCGGCCCAGGTCCGCAACGCCTCGATCGCCTCATCGCAGAACCCCTCGGCGGTCTGGACGCGTTCGCCGTCGTCGTGGGGGCCGAAGTGGGTCGGGAACAAGCGCGACGCGCCGAGCGCCCGGATGCGTTCGATCGATGTGATCGCCTTCTCGAGATGAAACTCGGGCGGGGGAGTAGCCGGCCGGACGACTCCGACCTCGGGCAGACGAACGCCCAAGGCGTCGCCCGTGAACACTAACCCCGAGTCCTCGACCAGGAAGGAATGGTGGTGATAAGCGTGGCCGGGCGTCTCGATCGCACGCAGCGATAACCCACCGAGATCGATGACGTCCTGGTCTGCGATGACATGGATCCGCTCCGGAGCGATGGGATCAATCCCGCCCCATAGTTCCTCCATCCGATCGCCGTAGATCCGCGCGGCACTGCTCCAGAGCTTCGACGGGTCGGCGAGGTGCGGCGCTCCGACCTCGTGCACACCCACCCGCGCGTCGGGGAAGCGCTGTGCCAGCGTGCCCGCGGCACCGGCGTGGTCGAGATGGATGTGGGTGACGATGATCCAGTCGAGATGGTCGACACCCGCGGCGTCGAGACCGGCCAACACATGTTCGAGCGACGACTTCGGACCGCTTTCCAGCAACGCAGTCTGCTCTCCGCGCAAGACGTACGCGGCGGTGATGCCTACCTTTCGATGCATCACGGTATCGATCACGTAAGGGTCGGTCACGAAGGTCTCCGAAGGCTCGCCCGGTACTGTGACGGGATGATAGCGGCGGCATCCCGGCCCCCTGCGGTGCTGATCGTCAACCCCTACTCAGGCCGACTGCGCGCGGCGGAACGAGAACACGTCGTCGAGGCCCTTAGAGCACGCTTCCGGCTGGAAGGATTCTCGACGACCGCGCGCGATGCCGCGATCGGTATCGCGAAAGATGCCGCCGATAACGGAGCTGAGCTCGTCGTCGCGTTCGGGGGCGACGGTCACGTCAACGAGGTGGCGAACGGCGTCGCCGGCACGGACTCGGCGCTCGCGATCGTTCCGGGCGGGACGATGAACGTCTTCGCCCGGGCTCTCGGCATACCGATGGATCCGTTCGAGGCGGTGGAGCGCTTGCACGAGCGGATCGCGACCCCCGCCCGCAAGATCCCCCTCGGCAAGATGGACGACCGCTACTTCACGTTCTCGGCCGGTTGTGGCTTCGATGCGGAAGCGGCCGAACGCGTCGAGCGCGATCTTCCCGCCAAGCGGCGCTTCGGCGAGTTCTTCTTCTACTGGAGCGCGTTCCGGGTCCTCGCCAGTACCTACCGGCATCGGGCCGCGTCGATGACGGTGCACCAGGGCGAAGCATCGACTCCCGTTGCGATGGCGATCGCGTGCAACTCCGGGCCGTATGCGTACCTCCGCGGGCGCTCTATCCACATCGCCCCACGGGTCAACCTCGACGGGGACCTCGACCTGTTCGCGCTGAAGAAGATGAGGATCGAAGCCCTTCCTCTCTATGCATGGCGCGTGCTGTCGGGCGATCTGATCCATCATCGGGACGCGTTCTATCGCTCCGGACTCACGTCTTTCGAGATCACGGCCGACAAAGCGTTCCACCGCCACGTCGACGGGGAACCATTGCCTCCCGCGACCACCGCACGCTTCTCGATCGAACGAGACGTGCTCTTGGTCAAGTCGTGAGCATCCTGCTGATCGACCCTTCGGCAGACGTCGGAGAGGAGGTCGTCACCCGTCTCGTTCGCCAAGGCGATGAGGTGCGGGTCCTCGAGCGGAACCCGACGCGCGCCAGCCTCTGGACGCGGCTGGGCGCCCACGTCGCGCGCGGCGACCCGTCGGACGATGATTTGATCGAGCGAGCGGCCACGAACTGCCGCACGATCGTGACGTTCACCGACGACGATGGCCTCTTGGCGACGGCGACGCGAGCCGCACGCGCCGCGCGCGTCGAGCGCATGATCGCGGTCGTTCAGAAGGCTCGGGACGTACCGGGAGACGTCGAGGTCATCGTGCTCGTGGCGCGTCCTAAAGGGCTTTTTCGGAAACCGACGCCCGCGCTCATGATCGCCGCCGCGGTCGATGCGGCCGACGATGCCGCGCACATCCCCGTGAAGGTGCTGGACCTCGATGAAAGTGATTCGTGGGCTAGCCTCGGTCTGACTGCGCCCTGAGGTGTACTCGTTGCCCGGCCGTCGGGGCCCTAGGCGGTCATCCCCAGGTAAGCCTGCTGGATCGTGGCGTAATCGAGGCCTGTTGAGCGATCACCCTCGTAGATCAGCGTGCCCTTCTCCATCACGAACGCGCGGTCCGCGATGTCGAGCACCCCGGCGTTCTGCTCGACCATGAACACCGTCACGCCGTCGTCGTTGATCCGCTTCACGACCTCGAACACGGTCTGCGTCAGTTTGGGGGACAGGCCGAGCGATGCTTCGTCGATCAGCAGCAGCTTCGGACGCGCCATGAGGCCCCGGGCGATGGCGAGCATCTGCTGCTCACCTCCGGACAACGTCCCGGCGAGCTGGGTCCAGCGCTCGCGCAGTCGAGGGAAGTACTCGACCGCCTGTTCGACGACGGCACGCGTCTCTTTACGCTGTTTCTTGTAGGGCCACGCTCCCAGACGCAGGTTCTGCGCGACCGACAGGGCCGGGAACACTCGCCGGCCCTCGGGGATCAGCACGACCCCATCCGCGACGAGCTTCCGTGGGTCGCGGCCCGCGATCTCCTCGCCGTTGAACTTGATGCTGCCGGACCACGGCTTGAGCAATCCCTCGATCGTTTGGATCGTCGTGGTCTTTCCCGCTCCGTTCAGTCCAAGGAGCACGGCGGTCTCACCTTCCGCGATGTCGAACGAGATGCCCCCGAGGACCGGGAGCGATCCGTAACCGACCTTGAGATCGCGGACCTCAAGCAGGGACATCGGCAGGCTCTTTCTCGACGTCGCCCCCGAGGTACGCGGCGATCACCTCGGGATGTTTCTGCACGTCTTTGGGACGCCCTTCGGTCAGGAGCTGCCCGAAGTTCAGCACGTAGACGAAATCGCAGACGCCCACCACGAGTGGGACGTGATGCTCGATCATGAGGACCGACAGGTTCAAGGTCTTGCGGAGTTCGAGGAGCCGTTCCCCGAACGCGTGCGCCTCGTCCGGTCCCATCCCCGACGACGGCTCGTCGAGCAGCAATAGATCGGGGTCGGTCGCAAGGACGGTGGCGACCTCGATCAACTTCAGAGTTCCATAAGGAAGGCCATCGAGCGAAGAGCCCGCGAGGTCGGCGAGCTCGAGGAAGTCCAGCACTTCCATCGCGTATCCCCTCGAGCGGCGCTCGACCGCGTACGAGCGCGGCGTCCCGAGCAGCGCGCTACCGGTCCCGTAAGCGATCCGGGGATGCTGCGCGACGAGGCAATTCTCCAACACGTTCAAGCCGCGAACGAGCCCGATGTTCTGGAACGTGCGACCGATACCGAGCGCGACGCGACGGTGGGTCGGAAGCAGTGAGATATCGCGCCCCCGATAGGCCGTCGTCCCGGTGTTCGGCTGGTAAGCGCCCATGATGCAGTTGAAGAGCGTGGTCTTCCCCGCGCCGTTGGGTCCGATGAGTCCGACGATCTCCCACTCGGGAACGTCGATCGTGACGTCCTTGAGAGCGACGAGACCTCCGAAACGGATGCTCATGTCGCGCACCTCGAGTACGGCGTTGGGCATCTAGGTGTCCTCTCGCTTGCCGGTCAGCGCGCCCCAGACGTCGGGCACACCGCCATCCCCCGTATCGGGTCGTCGCGTATCGGTGATGGGATGTTCGACCGCGCGTTGCAGCGCGGCGAGCTCTTCAGGCTTGTCCGTGGCGGCATGCTCCTTGTGCAGACCGAGTTTCGCCATGACTCCTGCGGCCGGCGCATGCGCGGTTTTCGCTTCTTTGCTCTCCTTCTCCTGCTTGCCGTGACCGCCATGCCCTTCGGGATGCATAGAGAACTTCCGTCCGCCGATCCAGCGGGTGATGGGCGAGATCTGCTCTCCGATGCCCCCGGGGTACAGGATTATCGTCACCAGCGCGAGGGCGGCTCCGACGGTGATCGTGACGTTGCCCATCGCTCGCCCGAGATCTTCGACGATGTAGTGCTCGAGGGGGCGGATGAGCTCGAGCAGGAAGGGGAACAGGGCGAAGAACGCCGAGCCCACGATGACCCCGATCCGGTTACCGAGCCCCCCGACCACGACCATGAGCACCCACAAAGTGGCGTTCGCAAAACTGAAGTTGTTCGACACGACATTCTCCGCGTGGAACGCGAACAACCCCCCGGCGATCCCGGCGAACAAGCCCGACATCGTGAACGCAAGCACCTTGTAGGCGGTCACGTTGACGCCGTACGACGCCGCGACCGGTTCCGAATGTCGGATCGCGAGCACCGCGCGCCCGACCTTCGATCGAAGGAAACGCCAGTCGAGATAGATGACCGCGGCAAGGAAGATGAAACAGAGGAACGCGAACTGGGTGTCGGTCGACCACCCATCGGGGCGGGTCGCCGGCATGCCGGCGCCGCCGCGCGTCAGGCTGGGGATCTCGAAGATCGATCGTTCCGCCACGAAGCCGTATGCGAGGGTGATCAGGGCGAGGTAAAGCCCTCTGATCCGCAGCGCGACGAGTCCGAGGAGTCCCGCGGCCAGGGCTCCTGACAGCGCCGCGAGGAACACCGCAGTGCCGAAGCGGCCAAAGGAGCAACGGTCCACCGTGCAACCGGCCTGCTCGGTAACGTAGAAGGCGGCGACGAAGGCGGCGATGCCGACGAACGCGTGGTGGCCCAGAGAGACCTGCCCGACGTAACCGAGCACGACGTTGAGCGAGAGGCCGATCATCGCCCAGATGGCTGCGAGCGCGACGCGGTCGGCCCAGAAGCCGGGCAGGACCGCCGTTAGATAGAGAACCCCCCCGAGGATGCCGACCAGCACGAGAAGGCGCGCCGTCCATCCTCCGACTCCGGGCACCCAGCGCTCGCGCGGCGCGGGCATCACCTCGGTTGCAGTTGCGGTCGCCATCTAGGCCTCCTGCCCCATCAGTCCCTGCGGGCGGATCAGCAAGATGATCAGAAGCACCGCGATCAGCGCGACGTCGGGAAGCCCGTAAATGATGTTCGCGAGCGGTTTGGCAACGGTCTCGGCGACGCCTTCGGGGCTCACCTCGGAGACGGAGATGTGCCAGGCGAAGCCGGCCCAGTTGGCGAGACTCTGTACGCAGCCCACGATGATCCCGCCGACGAACGCTCCCGGCAGTGACGTCATGCCCCCCAGGACCGCGGCCGTGAACGCGGGGATCAGGATGCCCGTCGTCATGGCTCCCGGCGTGAGCGAACCCGTCAGCGGGAGGTAAAGGACTCCCGCGATGCCACCGAGGAGCGCGGCGCCGCCCCAGATCACGCGCGATATCCGCTCGACCCCGATGCCCATCACGCGCGTCGCGAACGGATCCTGTGACGTCGCGAGGATCGCGAGTCCGAGATCGGTGCGCGTGAAGAAATAAGCGAGAAGTACCGCAAGTGCGGCGAGAACGGCCATGATCAAGATGCTCTGCGGGTCGAGGTTGTAGCCGAAGACATCGACGCCGAGGAAGTCGCCGGCGTCGTTGAACGAGGGCAGGAGAGGATCGAGCGGCTTCGCCTCCGGATGGAACAACAACAATTGGATGCCGACCAAACCCAACGCGAAAGCGATCGTGGAGACGAGGAGCGTTATGCGTGGGGAGTTCATCAATGGTCGCACGATGATGCGTTCCATGATCAGCCCGATCGCGACGGCTGCGATCAGTGCGATCGCGATCGCCACGCCGTAAGGGATCTTGGGCGAAGTGACCTGTTGGATGAGTATGTAGAGGATGAACGCGGCCATCGTGCCGAACTCACCCTGCGCGAAGTTGAATACCCGGCTCCCCTTGTAGATCAGCACGAGACCGATCGCCAAGAGTCCGTATGCGGCACCGGTCGCCACGCCGATCACGACGTAGGGGTTAGGTCCCGCGTCGTCACCCGCCCCGAGGATCAGGATCAGGGCCAACGCCGCGACGGTTACGCCCGAGACGATCGCTGTTCTCATGGGCGCGAAGTTACTCCCTTGCTCGCTTCCCTATCCAGGACTGCGGTGAGCCCTAGAACTCGGAAGCGAAGGCTTTGATCGTGTGCCACCGACGATCGGAACAGCGGGCCTCGTTCACGTGTACCTGGCTGGCCCCGAAGTGGTCGTTGGGCGCGTAATTGAGCACCGGGCCCAGACCGTTCTTCAGTCCGCGCATCCGCTCGACGTCGTAGATGAACTTCTCGCGGGTGATGTCCTTGCCGACGTTCTCGAGCATGTCCCACCACGTCTTCGACGCCTCCCACGACAGGACCATGAAGTCGTCACCCCCACGTTCATCGGGGTAGAAGGTATCGACCGCCTTTCTGAAGTCGGGGTCGAACTTGTTGACGTCGATCCACGCGGGGAACGGCGAGAAGAACTTGGCGCCGTCGATCGATGTTCCGCCTCCACAGCCGACACTAGCTACGGTGTCGAACGTCATCGAGATGCCTACCCCCACCCATTGAGGCGCGTATTGCTGGGTGTCGGCCTGCTTGAGAACGTTCAGCCACCACACCGGTGACGTCAACACGTAGACGTTCTCGATGCCCTGGCTCTGCATCTCCTGAACCACACTGCGCGCCTCGCTCGTGCCGGCGCCCTTCGAGACCGTCCGTTCGTAATGGATCGTGGCACCCTGACGACGCATGCCTTCGCGGAAACCGTCGCGTGCATCTTCGAAGTTCGGCGTCTCGAAAGTGAGCATGCCGTTCTTCTCGCCCTTAGCACCGAGTGCCGAAACGATGTAGTCGGCCAGCAGCGGGCCCTGATCGTTGTAGGTCATCGAGAGCGCGAAGTAGTTGAAGAGCTGATCGAGGACGAGCTCGGTGACACCGGCGCCGACGTACGGGACCCCGACCGACGCGGCATAGCGCGCGCACGCCTGGATTTGATCGGTACCGGCGGCCCCGGTGAGCATGAATACCTTGTCGCGCTCGACCATCTCCTTGCATACCGAGACCGCGGTCGATGGGTTGTACTGGTCGTTGCGCAAGACGACCTCCACCTTCCGGCCGAAGAGGGTCTGGTTCTGTTCCTCATGCATCCAGCGGAAGTAGAGGTCCTTGCCCTTCTCCACGGAGTCCGACGGGACGGGTGCGGCGCCCGTAAGGGGCGCGTGGATACCGATCTTGATGGTGTCGTTCGTCACCCCGGTCGTGTCGCCGCCCTGCGGTGGAGCCTGACCGGCCCCGCCGGTGGGGTCCCCACCTCCGCCCGTCGTCGTGCTTCCCCCGCCCGTAGTAGTGGTGCCTCCACCGGTCGTCGTGGTGGTCTCACCGCCGGCCGCGATGTCTCCACCGAGCCCCCCGCCGAGCACCTCCTCGACGGTTCCGAGGACCTCGCCGGTCTCGGTGTCGACGACTTGACCGTCGACGATCTCGGTGCCCTCCGGCAGCGCGGTGGTGAGCCCCGATTCCGCGACGCCCGGTTTCTGACCACACGCGGCGGCAACGAGCAACATCAGACCCATGACGGCGACGGTTACGAGAAAACGACGGGATCGATACACGGCTTAACCCCTCCCCGGAAGCTTCGACAACAGTTTCGAGAAACGGTGCCCGATCACACGGCCGACGGTCGCCAGACCGGCCAGCGGAGAAGGACCGGCAACCGCGGCGGCAGCCTCCTCCAAACCTCGCCGCTCGGCATTGAGGGCGTGAATCCTGGCGAGCACACCGTTCGGTCTGATGCCCGTGGCACTTTCGACGACGACCTGTCTCACCATCGCGAACGCGACGAGACCGGCCAGCAGCGCGAGCCAGACATAGGCGGGCATCCCTTCGATCTCAGGACCCTCGGCCCCTGCGACGTCGAGCCCGGGTGATTCGGCCGGGGCGGGTACCTCACCACCGGCGTCGGTTCCTGTGCCCGTGTCGGTGCTACCACCGAAGGACGGACCCGCGGTGGTGCCGCCCCCGAAGGAGGTCGTGCTCGTCCCACCCGTGAACCCGGGATCGGTAGAGCCGGGAGGCGGCGGGGGAGGAGGCGGCGCGATCTCGCCCGGCTCGTAAACGAGCTTGGCCTGGATGCCTTTCTCGGCCCGCGGCCCGGCGAATACGACGCGCCAGGTGTCGTTCTGCTGGGGTTGGCGGGGCTCGTCTCCGACGAGCATGATGGCGGTATTGAAGCTGAACGCCTCGGCCCATTCCTGCGCGTAGGCGGTCAGGTCGAACGTCCAGATGTGGTCGACTTCGTCGTTGTCGGTCTTCGGGTCGACAGTCTTGATCTCCTTGCGGGTCGCGACCGGCGCGTCCGACGGGCATTCGTAGTTCGGGACCTCGCGATAGGGGCGAGCATCGGCGTCGCCGAAGATCTGGGTCAGCAGACAAGCTTTGACGCCGCGCTCATCGACGGGCCCGATCGGATCGGTATTCTCGATGTGATCGCCCTCGGAGGTACCGGGCGTGCACTCGTCGCCGTCGTCGTTCCCGTCGTAGCAACCGGATTCGGCTTCCAACAGCTTCAGCTCGAACTTGAATACCTCCGAGCCCGGCGTGAGAACGGAGAGATCGAAGCCCAGCCCCGAGAGCATGTGCGGTTCTTCGTACTCGCCGCCGCGGATCTCAACGGGGAAGCGGCCCGAGGCGCACGCACCGGGGATCTCGCCGAGGGAGCCGGGTGCGGACGGGCAGAAGGGTGAGGAGGTGCCGGCCTCGACGGTGTTGCCGCCGATGTCGCGCGATTCGCTCTGGGCGTCCTTCCACCACCAGCCGAGCGTCAGCAACGCGGGCTCGGCGGTCTGTTGCGCCGCCTGGGCCGGAGGCGCGAACGCGAACAGAGAGGTCGCCACCATCGCGACCAGACAGACGATCGCAAGCCGCCGCGGAATCAAACGAATATCCCTCCCAGGTCCGGTGCCTTGTCTGCCATTTCTGCAGGCAGGGGGCCCTTTCCTCCCAACGAGCGAGACTAGCACTTCCACTTTCTTACTTAGGAGTTTGCTACGCTTCGAACGTGAAGCGTTTACGGGCGATCTGGCAGTCGATGTGGGGCGACGCTGATCGCCGTGTCCGGCTCGGCCGGATCCTTGGGCTCTGGTTCGTCGTGGCGGGTTTCGTCGTGATCGGACTCGCGTGGAACGGTGCCGCCGAGGTCAACTTCGCGCAGGGTCAGATCCCATATCTGTTGTCGGGCGGGTTCATGGGCCTCGGGCTCATCATCACGGGTGGTGTCATGTTGTTCCTCGCGACGATCCGGTCGGAGCGCGAGTTGATGACGAACCGCTACGACGAGATGGCACGCCTGCTGGGGCGCAACCTCAACCGGCTGCAGATCTCCTCGAACGGCTCGGGCGCGAGCAACAGTCAGGTCGTCGCCGGCGAACACGTCTATCACCGCGCCGAGTGCAAGATCCTCGAGGGCAAGGACGGTTTCACGACCGTCACGGTCGAACAAGCCGCCAACGAGGGCCTCGAGCCCTGTCGCGTCTGCAGCCCCCCGCCTCCCGCGCCCGCGCCCGCTCGCGCCGCGGAGACGACCACTAACTAGTCGAGCGACCGGAACACGAGGCCGGTTACGGCCTTGGGCCAGAAGTAGCTGGCCTTCTGCGGCATCCGTTCTCCCGAACGCGCGACGTCGACGATCTGCGCCGCCGTCGTCGCGCGCAATAAGACGCCTGCACTCCAACCGTCGACGATGAGCTTGCGGATCTCGTCGGGATCTTTGGAGAAGGTGAACTCTTGGACGCCTTCCGGTAACAGCTTGGGGAGGACCGTTTCGTGCAGAACGACAACGTCGAGAGCGCGCCACGCGGTAGCCCGATCCCCGAGGGACCGCTCGACCTCTTCGCGTTCCACGCGCGCCGCGAACTCACCGTCGGGCAACACGAACACGAACGGGTGACCGGGATCATCCGGCGCGAGATCGGTCGCGCCGCCCGCGCGATGCCCGGCCATTTGTTCCTCTATTCGGCGCGCGATCTCGTCGGCCGCGACGGAGGTTCTCAACGCTCGGTTATAGGGAAGCACGACGAGGCCGCTCGCATCGGCATCGACGCAGAAGCACATGATCGCTCCGTGGTGTCCGGGACGTTCCGCCATCTCAGAGTGGTACGCGAGTGCGGTCTCGTAGCGATGATGCCCGTCCGCGATCACGAGAGGCCCCGCGGCGTGGGCATCGCGAAGCATCCCGATCTCCGCCGGCGCGGTGATCGCCCACAGCCGGTGCAGGATGCGATCGTCGTCCGCGACGCGCGCCGTCGTGGGACGGTGCTCGAGTGCATCGAAGAAAGGCTCGAGCCGGCCTCCCCCGCGATAGATGGCGTAGATCGGGGAGACGTTCACCGGACACGCGCGCAGGAGCGCGAGGCGGTCCTGTTTCGGTCCGGGCATCGTTCGCTCGTGGGGCAGGACCCTGGCCTCCGCGCCGAAAGGCTCCAGCGTCAAGGCGCCGATGACGCCGACGACCCGGCGCCTGTCGCCGGCGGGGCCCACGAAGTCCTGCCGATAGATGTACAGACCGGGTTCGTCGACGAGCAGTGTTCCCGCGTCCAGCCATTCGCCGAACGTGGCGGCGGCCGCTCGGTAGCGTTCCGGTCCGTCGCCGCGCGCGAGCTCGAGGCGCACCGCATTGTGTGGATCGCGCTCGTAGAGCCGGTCCTGGAGGTCGGGCGAGATGATGTCGTACGGGGGACAGATGAGGTCGCGCAGCTCGGTGGAGGAGTAGCGGATGCCGGCGAACGGCTCGAGGTTTGGCATGGCGCTCGGATGATACGAGCGCCTTTCGACGCGCTCGTCTGCGACATGGACGGGGTGATCTACCGAGGTGATACCGCGATCCCCGGTGCGGCGGACGCGATCGATTCCTTACGCGCCGAGGGGATAAAGGTGCTGTTCTGCACCAACAACTCTCGTACCACCGTGGACGGCTACGTTTCCAAGCTCCACGGCTTCGGGATCGTCGCGACGGTTGAGGAGATCCTCACGTCCGCGGTCGTCACTGCGGAGACACTGCAAGCGCGGGGATGGGCGGGACACACCGCGCTGGTGGTGGGGGGCGAAGGTGTGCGGACCGCTCTCGGCGCGGTATGCATCAGCATCAAGGACGACCCCGCCGTGACGACCACCGACCTCGTCGTCGTCGGCTGGACGCCGGAATTCACCTACGACGACATGCGGCGAGCGGCGACCGCCGTGCGGAAAGGAGCGACGTTGATCGCCACGAACGACGACGCGACGTTCCCTGCGGCGGACGGCCTATGGCCGGGAGCCGGCTCGATCCTTGCG
>JALZEA010000172.1 GCA_030862265.1 Actinomycetota bacterium
GAGAAGGGCTTCGCCCGCCGCATCAACGCCGAGCGGAGTGAGCGCCACCTCGGAAAGCTCACCCTGGACCCCGAGTTGTCCAAGGTGGCTCGTGTGCACACGAGAGAGATGGTCCGGCGCTCCGAGCTGTACCACACCCCCTCCGACAAGCTCCGCAAGCGGGTCACCGACTGGATCGTCCTCGGCGAGAACGTCGGGGTCGGCGGATCGGTCTCTTCTCTCCACGATGCCTTCATGAACTCACCTGCGCACCGCGACAACGTCCTCCACGCCGGCTACCAGCACCTTGGGATCGGGACTAAGAAGAAAGACGGCCGTATGTGGGTCACCGTCATCTTCGAAGCGATCACCGATCCCGGCACGACGCTCAGGATGCCGAGCTGTAGATAAGCCTGAGCGCTCGACTCCCAGCGAAGCGCTCTAGCAAGAAGCGCCCTTAGGGGCGCTTCTTCGCGTTTGGGGGGCTTCTTCGATGTGAGCGACGAATAATGTTCGGAGCCGGCGGAACGATCATGGAGGAGGCCGATAAGTGCGATCCACTTTCGACCCCTTCGCCTCTTCGGAGGGGCCGCTTGCGGCGGCGCGGGTGCGCCGGATCGTAGGGGCGACCGCGCTGTTCTCGCTGCTGTTCACGATCGCGGTCGCCGCCATTCCATTCATCCGCTTCGCTTATCGCAGCCCCACTCTCCACATCGCGCTGGACACCGCCGTCGGATTGGTCGCCCTTCTGGCCGGCTATCTCGTATACGGGCGCTTCTCTCTAACTCGATCGTGGCGGGACCTCATGTTGACGGCGTCGCTCCTGATCCTCGGCCTTACGAACCTGATGCTGTCGACCTTGCCGAGCGTCGTCCTGGAACACCGAGAGCGCTTCTTCATCTGGGGCGTTGCAGGTGGTCGCTTGGCCGGGGCGATCTTCTTTGCCTTCTCGGCGGTTACACGCGATCGCGTAGTCCCGGTCAAGAAGCGGTTCTCAGCATGGATATTGGTAGGGGTCTCTGTCGCGGTTCCTGCAGCCATCGCCGCGCTGCTCGGCATCTTCCAGCTCGACCCCGGCATCTCCCCCGGCCTGTCCCCGAACTCGTCGAATCGCCCGCTGCTGATCGGCCACCCCCTCCTCCTCAGCGTTCAGCTGGCCGCCATGGTTCTGTACGGACTCGCCGCTCTCGGGCTGGGGAGGAGGGCGCGAGAGACGTACGACGAGCTCCTGTTGTGGCTCGCGGCGGGGGCGGCGATGTCGGCGTTCGCCCGGATCAACTATTTCTTGTTCCCTTCGATCTATTCGGACTGGGTCTACACCGGAGACGTGCTGCGCATCGGAGCCCACATCCTCTTCCTCGTCGGCGCCGGACGCGAGATCCGTAACTACTGGACCAGAGTCGGCGAGTTCGCGATCGCAGAGGAGAGGCGGCGCCTCGCGCGCGATCTGCACGATGGCGTCGCCCAAGAACTGGCGTTGATCGCGAGCTACGCCCAGATCCTCGAGGCACCCGAGCATGTCGGGGGACGCGATCCCCGCAGAGAGATCCTCTCCGCGTCCCAGCGTGCTCTGACCGAGGCCCGCTCCGCGATCTCAGCTCTGAGCGATCGCAGGATCGAGCAGCTGGACGTCGCGGTAGCCAGGACCGCGACCAGCGTCGCCGCTCGCCACGACGCGTCGGTGAAGATCCGGGTGGAGGAAGGAATCACGGTGCCGCTTGCCACTATGGAGATGTTCACCCGCATCACGAGCGAGGCAGTCGCGAACGCGGCCCGTCACGGCAAGCCTCAGACGATCACGGTCGACCTGACGACCGGCGGCGGCGGGATCCTGCTGCGGGTGGCCGACGACGGGTGCGGATTCGACCCGGAGCGCGCCTTAGCGGGCGAAGGTTTCGGGCTCATCAGCATGCGTGAGCGAGCGGAGAGCCTCGGCGCACGGTTCAACCTCCAGTCACAGCCGCACGCCGGTACGGTCGTAGAGGTCTCGGTCTTGTCCTGAAGAAGTCGTGGTTAACATCGCCCCGGCGGATCAAGGGGGCGTGAGAACGATCGCGGAACCGATCAGGGTCATCCTCGCCGATGACCACCCACCGACGCGGGCCGGGGTCAAGGCAGCTCTCGAGAACGACGGCTTCGAGGTCGTGGCGGAATACGGTGACGCCCAGGGAGCGATCGAAGGGGCAGCCGAGCATGAACCCGACGTCTGCATCCTCGACATCCATATGCCGGGTGGGGGCATAGCCGCCGCGTCTCGGATCAGCACCTCGCATCCGAACATCGCGGTGGTGATGCTCACTGTCTCGGACGAGGACGACGACCTCTTTGCGGCCTTGAGGGCAGGGGCCTCCGGCTATCTCCTCAAGGACATGAGTCCCGACCGGCTGCCGATCGCTCTTAGGGGGGTCCTAGCCGGCGAGGCTGCCGTTCCTCGCCAGCTGATGTCGAGGGTGATCGGTGAGTTCCGCCATCGGGGCGATCATCGGGCGGTGGGCCGCGGCATCGCGGCGTCGCTGACGAGCCGCGAGTGGGAAGTCTTCGAGCTCTTGGCCGAAGGGAAGTCCACCTCCGACATGGCCAAGGCGATGTTCGTCTCCAAGGTCACGATCCGGACCCACATCGCAACGATCCTCAGGAAGCTGGGGGTCCCCGATAGAGAGGCAGCCATCCGGCTCTACAAGGAAAACCTCCGCTCTCCTCGCTGATCCCGTCCTGCGGATACTCCTTCTACGTTGCAAGTGTTGAGACAAACCATCACTCCATGGCCGAACGGTGCCATTCCCTTCGAAATG
>JALZEA010000007.1 GCA_030862265.1 Actinomycetota bacterium
CGCCCTAACTCTGTTCGAGGTGGTAGGGCACGCTGACGGCCGCCACGCCGCGCTCGAACAGAACGTGACGCTTAACGACGAGAGCCGTCTGCCCATGCAGGATCTGGTGGCGGCGCCTCTTGACGACGAACTCAGGCATGACCACGGTGACCATGCGGTTGACGCCATCGGCTCCGAACTGACGGATGTAATGGCGCAGGGACAGTCCGATGTCGCGGAACGGCGACGCTTCGATCTCGAGTGGATGCGGGATGCGCGCCTCGAGCCACAGGTTCCCGAGCGCTTCGGTGGTCTCGGGATCGAGGCCAAATGATACGGCCCTGACATCCGTGGCGTGCAAGCTCTCGGCGTACTCGATCGCCTGCAACGTCGAGTTGTGGACTCCCGAGACGAGTACCAACACGTGATTCCGTGCCGGTTCGATCGTTTCATCGACCGTGGGATCGATCTCGTCGCGGACCATCGGCACGTTGAGGAGTTGCACGTTGGGAAGCGTCAGCATCGCTGCCTTAAGGCGAGTGATGCCGGGGCGTCGGAAGATTTCCAACAGGCTGCGCGATCCCAAGAGCTCGGGAACCACAAGAGTGAGGAAATCGTTGTCCTCCAGCCCTTCGCGACGCGCGCGGAGGTGAGCCTTGACTTTGTTCCGCAAGTTGCCGTCAGCGGCGAGGATCGTCATGGGGATATCGGGTACCAGCCGTTTCCATCCCGAGCCGAGAGCCGCGTCCGTGGCTATCGCCTCGAAGTCTGCCGGACGCATCGATCGCACGACACCGACGGCGCGCACGGTGGCGGCGTCGAGTTGCCTGACGTAGATGACCATGTGTTGGTTCGCGCGGCGACGATCGAGCGGCCGGCGGGCAGGATGGGCAAGCTCCGCGGCAACGCTGGTGTAATGCCGATTGATCGAACGCATCGCTGCCATGAGGAATGGCATCGCGACGATGACGATCCACGCGCCGCGCGAGAACTTCGTAACGACGACGACGATCAGCACGACGCCGGTTACCACCGCTCCGAAACCATTGATGGCAGCGCTACGTCGCCAGCCCGGCTCTTGCGTCCTTTTCCAACGCACGACCGTACCGAATTGGGCCAGAGTGAAGGAGAGGAAAACCCCCACGAGATACAGCTGGATCAGATTGGTGAGGTTGGCGTCGAAGGCCCAAACGAGCAATGCAGCAAGCACGGCGAGGATGACGATGCCATTCGAATAGACCAGCCGATCCCCGCGACTCTTGAACTGGCTAGGCATGAATCGATCCTTGGCAAGGATCGACGCGAGCACCGGGAAGCCGGTGTACGCGGTGTTCGCGGCGAGGACGAGAATCAGGGCCGTCATGACCTGTATGACGAAGAACATCGGTCCACCACCAAAAACCGCGTGCGCGACTTGCGCAACCACCGTTCGCTGCTCTTCAAGGTGTTCGGAATAGATGACGTTCGTCTTATCTGTGAGCCATGAGAGACCCACGAACATAGAGATCGACAGGAATCCAAGGATGCCGAGTGTCGTCGCGGCATTCTTCGATTGCGGGTAACGGAAGACCGGCACCCCTTCGGCGATCGCCTCGACCCCCGTCAACGCGGTGGTGCCGGCGGCGAACGCTCGCAGCAGCAATAAAGGGGCGAGCAACGAGACGGCCTCGACATCGAGAGTCGCGCTTTCGGCCTGAGGGCAGCCGCCGAAGCAGCGGACGACGCCGGTGAAGATCAAGGCATACATCGAGAGGACGAAACCGTAGGTCGGAACCGCAAAGAATCGCCCCGATTCCTTCGAACCTCGGAGATTCGCGAGAGTGACTAGCGCGATCAGCGCGACGGTTGCCCCGAGTTTGTGCTCAAGCACGACGGGAAATGCAGAGGCGATCGCGTCAGCTCCCGCCGTGATCGACACGGCGACCGTAAGGACATAGTCGATGAGGAGTGCCCCCGCGACCACGAGGCCCGGATACATCCCGAGGTTCTCGAACGCGACTACGTACGCTCCTCCACCACCTGGGTAGGCGCGCACGATCTGTCTGTAGGAGATGATGACCACCGCCAGGAGTGCGCTGACGGCCAGCGAGATCGGAACCACGTTGGAGAGTGCGGCGGTGCCGGCCAGCGCGAGAACGATCAACACCTCTTGTGTCGCGTACGACATCGATGACAACGCGTCGGAGGCGAAGACCGGCAGCGCCACGATCTTCGGAAGAAGGGTGTGCTCCAGTTCGCCGTGGGACATGGGGCGTCCCACGATCATCCTTTTGAACACTGCTGCCGCTCGGCTCATCCCAGTTCCGGATCCGCCACGAGGTCGTATTCGGGATTGAGCATGATCAGCTCGTCCTGTGTGCCGATGCCGAGCATGCCCTCGATGACAAGACCCATCCCGAGTCCGATGCCGGGCATGCGGTCGCGACCGAGCCACTTCGCAACCATGTGGCCCGTTCCGTCGATGATCGTCGCCTCGATCGAGGTGCCCTCACCCGGATCGATGCGGATGTTCTGGATCACGCCGGCGACCCGTGCGCGCTCGCGTGGTTGAAGCTGCGAGATCGGCTTGCATCCCACGACCGACGCCTGCCATGCACGCAGGTTCTCGGCTCTGATCTCCTCGGGTGTCCGAGACAATCTCCGCAGCAGCGTGCTCAGGCCGGCCACGGTGAGCGATTATGGCAGTATCCCCGCGTCGCCTCGCTGCGTAAGGAGCTACCTACTTGCACACGATCATCGCCGGCTGCGGACGGGTCGGTTCATCGCTCGCCACAAATCTCGAGCGACTGGGACACTCCGTGGCGATCGTCGACAAGAATGCCAAGGCGTTCGATCGACTCAAGGGTGATTTCGCAGGCAAGAAGATCATCGGCTTCGTCTTCGATCGAGAAGTGCTCGAAGACGCGGGCATCCAGGAGGCACAAGCTTTCGCATCCGTCACGAGTGGCGACAACTCGAACATCGTGTCCGCACGCGTGGCCAAGGAGCATTACCGCGTCCCACAGGTCGTCGCTCGCATCTACGATCCTCGCCGCGCGCAGATCTACCAGCGCCTCGGGATCCAAACCGTCGCGACGGTTCGCTGGACGACCGACCAGATCCTGCGGTCGCTGTTACCCGAAGACGTGCCCGTTGAGTACACCGTCGACAACGGCGAGGTCGTGATCACGGCCGTACCGGCCCCCGCGGAGGTTGTCGGGAAACACGCACTCGACTTCGATCTTCAGGGTCGGCGACGAGTGGTCGCGGTGAGCCGCTTCGGAGTGCCGCGTGTCCCGGACAAAGACCTCACCATCCAGGACGGTGACATCATCCACATTTCGGTTGTCCGGGGCGACGCGGCAGATCTTGCCAACGAGATCAAGAAGGTCGGCGAACCCGAGTGAGCCCTAAGGCCATGCGCATCGCGATCGGCGGCGCGGGCAACGTCGGCCGCTACGTGGCCAAGGATCTGAAGGAACGAGGCCACGACGTCGTCATCATCGAACAGAACAAAGAACTCGTCGACACGCTGCGTGTCGATTACGACGTCAACTGGGTAGTGGGCGACGCCTGCGAGTTGCATACCCTCGACGCGGCCGTGCTTTCGTCATGCGAGGTCGTGGTCGCGGCGACCGGAGACGATGAGGACAACCTCGTTATCTCTCTGTTGGCGAAACAGGAGTTCGCGGTGCCGCGCGTCGTCTCGCGCGTCAATCATCCGGACAACCTGTGGTTGTTCACCGAGAGTTGGGGCGTCGACGTGGCTATGAGCATGCCCCATCTGCTCACTTCTCTCGTGGAAGAGGCGGTCACGGTTGGGGACCTGGTGCGGCTACTGAGCCTCGAACAGGGGAAGGTAGCTCTCTTGGAGGTCCGGCTCGCGGAAGGCTCGCCGGTGGAGGGCAAGACGGTCGGCGATCTGAAGATCCCGCCCGACTGCAGCCTGGTCGCGGTCGTGCGCGACAGGCACGTGATCCCTCCGACGGCTGACACTCCTCTTCATGCGGGAGACGAGGTACTGGCCCTCGCCGCCCCCGAAGCGGAGAGGGACTTGAAGCGCGCGCTTACCGGAGAGTGATGGACCGGGATCAAGCGCTCGACATCGTCAAGGAGAAGACCACCAAGGACATCACGTTCCGACACTTGATCTCCGTGGAGGGCGTGATGCGTGCACTCGCCGAGCACTTCAATGCGGATCAAGATCGCTGGGGTTACGCCGGTCTCTTCCACGATCTCGACTACGACGTCACTTTCGAGGATCACTCGCAGCATCCCCAGATGGGCGTCAGATGGTTGCGTGAGACCGGTTACGACGATGAAGAGGTCCTCCAGACCATCCTCGATCACCGCGAATACAAATCCGACTACCCGTTGATGTCGAAGGCATTGATCCATGCCGACGCGCTCGGTGGGCTGCTCGTCGCTTGCGCCCTGGTCCGGCCCGAGAAGGCGCAAGGGATGAAGGTGTCGTCGGTGAAGAAGAAGCTCAAAGAGAAGTCGTTCGCTCCCGGCGTGGAGCGCGAGCACATCGCGAACGTCGAGGAGTCGCTAGGGCTCTCGCTCGACGAGTTCATCGGCATCGGGATCACCGGGCTGCAGAAGGTCGCCCCCGAGCTGGGCCTCTAGGGATTTGCGCTGCTTGCGGCGCCGATAGAAGAACATGCCGATCGCGAGCAGTAGCAGGCCGCCGATGATCAGTGTCGGGATGTCGAAGTAGCCGAGGACTCGCTCCCAGTTGTCCTCGACGAGCACGCCGGCGTACGTGAGCGCGAACGTCCACGGGATGACGCCGAGGAAGGTGTAGATGGTGAACTTCCAGAAGGGCATACGTGCGATGCCCGCGGGCAGCGAGATGAACGTGCGGATCACCGGCAACAATCGCGAGAAGAACGTGGCGGCTTCGCCGTACTTCGCCCACCAGATCTCCGCCTTGTCCACGTCGTGCGGTCGGATGAAGATGTAGCGGCCGTAACGATCCAGCAGACTCCTGCCCGTGTAACGACCGAGCGCGTACGCCAACCAGCTCCCAACGAGGTTGCCGAAGACCCCCGCGGTTCCGACCCAGAAGAAGTCGAGTGTGCCGTCGGCTGCGTACCAGCCTCCGACGAGCATCGTGACTTCGCTCGGGAACGGGATGCACGCGGACTCGGCGAGCATTAACAGGAAGATCGCCCAGTACCCGTAGTCGGTGACCCACAGTTCCATCAATTCGATCAGGGCGTCCATCGGGCGCCGATGGTAGTGCCGACCGCGCGCTCCGTATGGCAGCGCTTCACTCGGCTGCTGCACGTCGGGGGACGCGATGGTGGCGGCCTGATCGGCCGCTCGCCTGCTCGCTCTCCGCAGATCGCGCTTCGCTGCTCCATTAAGGAGCGATCTGCGTCGAGAGCCCCCTCCTACGCAGCAGCCGGATTCCGCACTGCCGCAGGCTGGGTTACCTTGACACGCCCCTCTCTGCAGCAAGGACAACCCCTATATATAAGGAGAGCGCGTGTCCAAGCCCCTCGTGATCGTCGAGTCGCCTGCGAAGGCGAAGACGATCGCGAAGATCCTCGGTAAGGACTTCGTAGTGGAGTCCTCGATTGGACACATCCGCGACCTGCCCGCAACCGCGGCCGAGATCCCCGCCGCCTACAAGGCGGAGTCGTGGGCGCGGCTGGGCGTCGACGTCGACAACGACTTCAAGCCCCTATACGTCGTCGCACATAAGAAGAAAGACCAGATCAAGAAACTGAAGAAGCTGCTGGGGGCCGCGAGCGAGCTGTACCTCGCTACGGATGAGGACCGCGAAGGTGAATCGATCGCATGGCACCTGATGGAGGTACTGGCACCGCATGTCCCCGTGAAGCGGATGGTGTTCCACGAGATTACCTCGGCCGCGGTCCAGCGATCACTTGAGAACCCGCGCGATCTGGACCGGCGCCTCGTCGATGCGCAGGAAGGTCGCCGGATCCTCGACCGGCTTTACGGCTACGAGGTTTCCCCGGTGTTGTGGAAGAAGGTGCTTCCCGGTCTGTCCGCAGGGCGGGTGCAGAGCGTTGCGCTGCGGCTGATCGTCGATCTCGAGAAGGCGCGCATGGCGTTCGCCGCCGCCGGTTACTGGGACATCGAGGGACGCTTCCGCGCGTCGGAAGGCGAATTCGGCGCAGCTCTCGTGTCGTTGAACGGCACGAAACTCGCAACTGGCAAGGACTTCGACGAGAAGGGTCAGCTCAAAGGCAAAGACGTCGTCGTCCTCGATGGGGGGACCGCGGCCGATCTTTCCCGGCGTCTCGACGGCGCAGAGTTCGCGATCCGTTCGGTCGAGGAGAAGCCGTATCGGCGCTCTCCCTATGCGCCGTTCATCACCTCGACGATGCAGCAGGAGGGAGGCCGGAAACTCGGCTTCACTGCGAAGCGAACGATGCAGGCCGCGCAACGGCTGTATGAGAACGGTTACATCACCTACATGCGTACCGACTCCACCACGTTGTCGGCAGAAGCGTTGAACGCGGCGCGCACCCTCGCGCGCGAGATGTACGGGGCTGATTACGTGCCGGCCCAGCCCCGCCAGTACGCGCGCAAGGTCAAGAATGCGCAAGAAGCGCACGAGGCGATCCGCCCCGCCGGCGAGCGCTTCCGGATGCCGGAAGACATCGAGCGCGAGGTAGGCCGCGACGAAGCGCGTCTGTACGACTTGATCTGGAAACGAACGGTCGCCTCGCAGATGGCGGATGCCGTGGGGCAGAGCGTCCAGGTGCGACTCGGTGCCACCGCTGAGGGAGGCGACGACGCCGAGTTCGCGGCCAGCGGCAAGGTCATCACGTTCCCCGGTTTCATGCGCGCGTACGTGGAGGGAGCCGACGATCCTGAGGCGGAACTCGAGGACCGCGAGATACGGCTGCCTCACTTGGCGGAGGGACAGAACGTCGATGCCCTAGGCCTCGAGCCGAAGGAACACTCCACCCAGCCTCCCGGGCGCTACAGCGAGGCCAAGCTCGTGCGCGAACTCGAAGAGCGGGGGATCGGGCGACCATCGACGTATGCATCGATCATCGGGACGATCCTGGACCGGGGGTACGTCTGGAAGAAGGGGAGCGCGCTCGTTCCATCGTGGACCGCCTTCGCCGTGGTGATGCTGTTGGAGAACCATTTCTCTCGTCTCGTCGATTACGACTTCACGGCAGCGATGGAAGAGGACCTCGATGAGATCGCGGCCGGAGAAGAAGAGACGGTTCCCTGGCTGCGCAAGTTCTACTTCGGTAACGGCGAGGTCGGGTTGCACAAGCTCGTCACCGAGCACGTGGACGAGATCGATCCGCGTGAAGTCAACTCGATCCCGATAGGTCGCGATGATGAAGGCCAAGATGTTGTCGTTCGGGTAGGCAAGTTCGGTCCCTACGCCCAACGGGGCGAGGAAACCGCTTCGATACCGGAAGACATCCCCCCGGACGAGCTCACGGTGGCGAGAGCCATCGAGTTCCTGACCGCCCCCAGCACGGATCGCGAATTGGGGACCGATCCCGAAACGGGTGCACCCGTGTACGTGAAGACGGGCCGCTTTGGTCCCTACGTGCAACTCGGTGAGTTGGAAGAGGGCTCGAAGACGAAGCCTCCGACCGCGTCGCTCTTCAAGACGATGGATCCCACGAGTGTCGGATTAGACGACGCCTTGAAGTTGCTTGGGCTTCCGCGCGTTCTCGGGACGCATCCCGAGGACGGCGAGGAGATACAGGTACTCAACGGCCGCTACGGGCCTTACATCAAGAAAGGCAAAGACACTCGTTCGCTCGAGTCAGAAGAACAGATCTTCGCGGTCACTCTCGAGGAGGCACTCGCGTTGCTGGCGCAACCGAAACAGGGCCGGCGCGGTGCAGCCACGACCCTGAAGGAGCTCGGCGAAGATCCCGAGACGAAGGGATCCATGAGCCTCAAAGACGGCCGCTACGGGCCCTATGTCACCGACGGTACGACGAACGCGTCGTTGCCCCGGGGAGAGTCGCCCGAAGAGGTCACCCCGGAGCGGGCGTCACAGCTCCTGGCCGAGAAGAGGGCCAAAGGTCCCACCCAGCGCCGCACCCGCAAGAAGACGACCCGCAAAAAGACCACTCGTAAGAAGTCCACCCGCAAGAAGCCCTAGGGCGGGCGGGTCGGCACCTAAGATTTGCTAACCAATCCCGTTAGGAGGTAGCCGATCCAGCGAGCGTCGCCGCAGCCCCAGGATCTGCGGGTCGTGCATCCTCCCGGCGACGACGTCAGTTACTGGACGCTTCTTCGCAACCGTAATTACCTCCGCTTCTTCTTGGCCCAGGCCGTTTCGAGCCTCGGCGACTGGGTCGGCGTTATCGCGATCGCCGTGTTCGCGAAGGACATTGGAGGGAACACCGCGGTCGGTGCCGTCATGATCGCGCGCGTCCTGCCGGGCTTCGTCGCCGGACCGATCGGCGGGGTGCTCGCCGATCGCTGGGACCGCAAGAAAACGATGGTGGTTGCCGACCTGATGCGCGCGGGCGTGATCTTCTCGCTCCCGTTCGTTCCCAACCTCTTTTTCTTGATGGCGGCATCGGCGCTGTTGGAGAGCCTGACTCTCACCTGGGGACCGGCCAAGGACGCGTCGCTGCCGCATTTTGTCCCCGCGTCGCAGCTCACGCACGCGAACTCACTGTCCTTGATCGCGGTCTACGGACCTTGGCCACTTGCGACGTTGGTATTCGCCTTCTTGGCGGCGATGGGTGGCTTCATCGGTGACCACGTTCCCGTCCTCCGCGGGCTTCACGAAAGTCCTGAGGCGCTTGCCCTGTGGGTGGATTCCCTGACGTTCGTGTTCTCGGCGGTGATGGTCTCCACGTTGACGATCGCGTCGTCTCGGCGGCGCGTGGCGCGGCTTGATCTGTCGGAGGCAAAGCGCGATCTGCTCGAAGGGTTGCGCTTCGTCCGTGATGACCATCGCGTCCGACCGTGGTTGCTCGGGATCGCGTTCACGTTCACCGCCGCGGGCGGCGTCG
>JALZEA010000001.1 GCA_030862265.1 Actinomycetota bacterium
GCCTCGAGTTGCAGCGCTCCATAAAGATCATCTCCCTGGGTCAGCAATCGTGTGCTGTCCTCGGTAACGGTGGCATCCGTCGCCGCGAGGAAACCGACGCCGGCTTCGCCTTCCTGGATGAGTTCGTCGAGATAATCGACCGCCGCGCTCTCGAGCTCACCTGCCTGCGTGACCTCCTGTGGATCGTCCTCGTCGGGCACCGTCCAGTCCCCTTCGGGGTAGCTGTCGGCGGGTCCGAAGTCGGCCTCGGAGTTGCTCTCCGCAAGGGCGACGTTCTTCCATTCCGGCAATTGCCCGACGGGGCCAAGCGGCGTCCCTTGCGACCAGACGAGGGTCATGATGAACACGAACCCCAGTGTGACCGACGCGGTGATGAAGTACGCGAGCCGAGGCCCGGTGATCAACATGAGTAGAAGGAAGACACTGCCGATGAAGATCAATACCGCGGACGCGACCGCGGCGACGCCTTCGACGAAGATGAGATCGAGCGCGGCAAGCACCATCTAGAGCGACCTCTCGTACGTGACCACGGCCAGGATCTGCTCGTCGGTCAACGGATACGGGGGCGCGGGGATCCCTTGTGCGGGGACCTCGGACCACGCCGGCATGAACGCGAACCGACGGCCGTTGCGGACGGTCGTGACATGCTGGTCGAAGTCAAGGTGGCGTACGTCGCCTTTCCATAGGGCCATGCCCTGGAACCAGGGATCCGAGACCTCATCGTTCCCCGATTCGTTGACGTCGAGCAGAGCATCGGTACCGGCCGCTTCCTTGCCCTGGCCTTGTTCGCCGTGGCAGACCGTGCAGCGGGCCTCGAAGATCTCCTTGCCACACGTCATGTACTGCGACTCCTCGGGCGTCTGACACGACTCCGAGATCGCCGGCGGTGGTTCCTGGTTGCCCGGTAATGACTTCAGCCACGCCATAACGTCCGAGATCATCTGGGTCGTCATCGATCCGCCGAACTCCACGCTCCACGCCGGCATCGGTGTGCCCGGCCGCCCGCGCTCGATAGTGAAACGGACGACCTCTTCGTCCCAGCGCTGGAACACGTTGTTCAGCGGCGGGGCACGGTACGCGACAGTCCGTCCGCTGACCGGATCTCTGAAGGCGGGGTTAGCGAGGCCGCCCGATGCATCTCCTCCGTGGCAGTTCGCGCATGCTTGCCCGAGCGAGATCGCCTTCTCCTCTTCCTTGAACTCGGCGGCGCTGACGTCGGGATCGAGTGGGGGTGCCGGCGCGAAGATCAGCCCTCCCCGCTCGACCGCCTCCTCGTCGAAGCGCTCTTGGAACGCTTCCTGGCGCTGCGCTTCCGGCAGCCAGTAGACGGGGATGAACACCGCCGACGCGAGCGTCGCGACAAGTCCGTAGGTCAACAGGCGATCAAGTCGTCTGTTCTCCAAGACGTCGTCGGGCTGACCCGGACGCAGAGCGACGGGGATGCCGAGCTTCAGTCGCCGCGGCCCCCCCGGCCGGCCGGTGCGCGCGATGAACACTGCCCACAACAACGCCGCGGGCACCATGACCACCAGCAGGATGGTCAGGACATCAGAAGTGCTCACTCAGCTCCCCGCCTCGTGTCTCGACGTGCCTAGGTCGGAACGCAGAAGGACCCCTGTGGCTCAGCGAACTTCTGCCATGTGTCGGTTCCTCGGGGGGGGCCCTCGATGGTCGTGCCCGTGTCGACGACGACGCTGTCTCCATCCATCTCGATGGGGAAGCGGTCCAACCCGCGCGGGGCCGGGCCTCCGTAGTACTCACCGTGCAAGCGGTACTTCGAGCCGTGGCACGGACACTCGAACAGCGACGATGACGGGCAGTGGGGCACCGAACAACCAAGATGGACGCACTTGCGATAGAGAGCGATGAGCTTCGCGTCCTTGGCCCCGACGAGTTCGTATGCCGGCGCGTCGCCTGTGCCCTCGTAGTACACGAGGAAGAAGCGACCCTCCGGGATGAATAGTGGTTGGAACCCGCCGGCGGGGCCGACTTTCGAGATGATGTCGTCGTACGAACCCGCGGTGATCTTCGTGCCGAATCCCCCGGTCAACTTGGGCCACAAGAAGCTCAGCGAACTCATGCCGAAGAAGCCGAGGAACGCGGTGAACGAAGCGGTCCATGCGCGGTTCAAGAATTGCCGCCGCGATACGGACATCTCCGATGGCGTGAGCGCCCGCCGCGGTGCAGGTGCGGGCGCGGCCTGCTCTTCGGTCTCCTCCGGCGCGGGCTGTTGGGGTGGTGTCGCCTCGGGCTCCGCCGCCATCGGGTGTGCGCGCGTCGCGGCCGACGCCTTGCGCTGGCGGCGCACGGTCACGTTCACCATGAACAGCGCCCACGCGACGATGCTGACCGCGATGACGATCAGTGCGATGGTGGCCGGACTCATCGTTGGTCCTCCAAACGGGTCTCCTGTGAGGTCGTCATAACTCGAAGAAGATCCCGCCTTCCCACGGGAAGACGAAGTTGAAGCCGGGGCCCCTGAAGAACATGCCGATGATGTTCAACGTCGCGAAGCTCACCACGAAGAACGTGAACAGCACGATCGCAAGCTTGCGGTCGTCGGGACGCGTCGACGGGTTGCGGTCGATGAACGGCCATGCGAAGAGTCCGATGATGATGACCGTCGGGATCGTGACGCCGGCGACCTGCGGGTGCCAGTAACGCAGGAGTTCCTGTAGCCCTAGGAAGTACCACGGCGCTTTCGACGGGTTAGGGGTCTGGTTGAAGTTGGCGAGCTGGCGGAGCGGCGCGTCGACCACAACCGAGAAGATAGTCAGTGCTGCCATCAGGACCAACAGCGCGACGAACTCGGCGGCCATGAGGTGAGGCCAGACGTTGACACGGTCCATCGGCTGGCGCTCGATCTTCTGGATCGCTTCCGGCTTGACGACCGCGAGCAGCCGCTGCACGCGCTCGGGGACGGCGCCGCCGTTGCCCACTGCCTTCTTCGCCGGCGCTCGTGCGGCGGGAGGCTTTGCAGTTGCGGCGGCGGCGGGTTTCGCCTCAGCTGCCGGTGCCCCTCCGGCCTCGGCCTTCGGTGCTGCCGCTTCGCCCGCAGGCTTCGCGCCGACGGCTTTAGTCGGATCGGCCGCGCCCTTCTGCGCCCGCACCCGTGCCGCCTTGGCGCGCGATTGCGCGACCGCCGGGGAGGAGCCCTTGGCGGTCTCCTCCGCCAGTACCTGTTCGAAGATCTCGTCTGGTGTCGGCATCTCGTTTTTTTTTTCCGGCTACAGCGGGCCGGATATCCCTCCGTCCTTACGCACTCTCCAGAAGTGGATCGAGATGAAGATCACGATGATGAACGGCAACATCAGCACATGGAGCGTGTACCACCGCAGCAGGGTCTCGGGCCCGATCACCGGACCCCCGAGTAACGCGAACTGCACCTGTTTACCGACGATCGGGGAGTTCTCCATCATCCCGGAGGCGACCGCGATGGCCCACACCGCGAGCTGGTCCCACGGGAGCAGGTAGCCGGTGAACGCGAGCAGCAGGGTCAGCAGGAACAGGATCACGCCGACGATCCAGTTGAACTCACGGGGCGGCTTGTACGCGCCGGTGTAGAAGACCCGCGCCATGTGGAGAAAGACGCTGATGACCATCAGATGCGCCCCCCACCGATGCAGGTTCCGCACGAGCAGCCCGAAGCTGACCTGCGTGTGGATACGTTGCATGTCGCCGTAGACCTCGCCGACCGCAGGCCGGTAGAAGAACATCAGATAGATGCCCGTGATCGTCAGCAGGATGAACAGGAAGAAGCTCAAGCCGCCGAGACAGAGCGTGTAGGAAAGCTTGATCCCGTGACGCTTCACCTTCACGGGATGCAGGTGGTACAGCAACGAGTTCATGACGACGTAGGCACGGTTGCGAGGCGAGTCGGCGTACCCGCGGCGGAAGATCGAGCCGGGGCGGAAGATCGACCTCCACACCTGTGAGTTGTGGAGCATGTCCATGCCCTGCCCGACGCGCTCTTTGACGTTCAGTCGTGTCGCCAACCGTCCTCCTACGACGCTTTCTGCGTTTCCGGAACCGTGCCCATCGCGCGCGCACCCTTCTTCGCCGCGGCCCCCTTAGGCACCGAGCTCTGCACCAGTGCGCCCGTGGGGCATCGTTCCACGCAGAGGTTGCAGCGGGTGCACGCGTTGTCGTCGATCAAGAAGAGGATGTCCGTGGCGTTCATCTGCCGGGCGAGCGTGACGTTGCCGGAGTCGGCGATCGCGTCGGGGCTGACCATGAAGATGCAGTACCAGGGGCAGATGTCGACGCAGCCCTCGCACAGGATGCATTGCTCGGGGATGAAATCGATGAAGTTTTTCGGCTTGACCGCGCCCTTCAGCCAGTCGCCGTCGACGAGCTCCATCGCATAGTCGTCGCGGAAGATCGGCTTCTCGATGATCTCCATGTGCTTGGGGTCAGGCGGCTTCGGCATCTCTATTTCCCCGAGAGGTAACCCTTGACGACATCTTGCACACCCTTGCCACCGGTGCGCTTGCGCTTCTTCTCCTGCCAGACGTAGGCGAAGACCAGCATCGCGACGAGGGCCGTGATCTGAACGCCGTTCGCGATGAGATCGCGCACGATCTTCACCTGCACGGGGTTCAGACCTGCCTCGTTGACACCGGGGATCTTCTTCGTGAAGTCGATGATCTCCGCGATGTACTGGTCGAACTTGTAGATGATCAGCGACGGGATCTGACCGAGCAGCGCGATCGCGATCACCCAGATGAGGAAGCCCAGGATGATGGCCTGGGTCCACGTCATGGGGCGGTCCGTATAGCGATAGATGCGCTGCATCCGGGAGGCCATCGCGCCCGCATCCTATAGGCAGGATCACGCCTTATTTGATGGCTTTGCGCGTTAGAGATTGTGCGTTTGCGCAGCTAGTTCGTGGTGCGCGCACGTGCGTCGTGCCGTTCCAGGTCTTCGAGCCTGCGCTCCAGTGTCCGCTGGCGCGTCCCCAGCGACCACAGGTACACGCCGATCGCAACCCACACGACGGCGAACGCCACGAAGAGCCAACTGAGATTGCTCACGCGGGAGCCACGGGAGCGCCCACGGCAAGCTCTTCGACCCGATCCCCGAGTCGTCCCAGCCGGACGCGCAGCGCCAGCAGCCAGGCGAAGAGCAGGGTGAACGCGACCAGCGCGGTGAAGAACGCGGCGAGTTCGGGGGCCCCGAGACCGGACGACTCGGCCGGGTTGGCCGGTGTCGGGCCGCTGGGATGGAGGGTGCGCCACCAGTACACGGAGAAGTGCACGAGCGGGACGTTGAGGAACGCGACGATCCCGATCACCGCGGCGGGCCGTCCGATTCTGGTGGGCTCCTGTGCCAGGCCGCGCAGGAAGAGGTACCCGACGTAGGTCAGCCACAGGATCAGGGTCGAGGTCAGCCGCGCGTCCCACTGCCACCACGTGCCCCATACCGGGCGCGCCCAGATCGGGCCGGTGATCAATACGAGGGTGCAGAAGACCACGCCGATCTCTGCGGCGGAGTGAGCGAGGAGGTCCCATCCCCGGGCCGAGGTGCGCAGGTACGCGATCGACGCGATGAACACGATGCCGAACGCGAGGTATGCGACCCATGCGGCCGGAACGTGGATGTAAAAGATCCGCTGCAACTGCCCGCCCATCTCCGGGACGGCTTCGCGCGCAACGAAGAAGATGAGGACGAGCGCCACCGCCACCGCAACCCACGCCGCGATCCCCAAGATCATCAACCGTGACCCCGAGCGTGACTCCATGAGCCGCACGCTACCTGCTGGTGCCGCGGACAGGGTGTGCCCTCAGCGGCTTTGGCGAAAATTTCAGAAATCCGATTCGAACTAGCTCGCTTCTAACTACGATTTCTGAAATTTTCGCAGGCCGCGTCGGGCGCACCCGTGCCGCGGCACCTTAGGCTGCGCCGTCATGACGAGGCGACTCGGGAT